>NZ_JBFAUH010000027.1:37082-138022 GCF_040679095.1 Streptomyces sp. NPDC052496 | reverse complement strand
GCGTCCGGGGCGCGCTGGGCCTGGGCCTCGAACAGCTGCGGCATCGTCAGCGCCGGAACCACCTGCTGCGTGGCATTACGGACATGCACCAGCTCCTGCCGCTCCTCCTGCGTGAGGACCTCGGCGCTTCCGACCGTACGGTCCGGATCGGCCACGATGCTGCGCAGCATCCGGACCATGCGCCCGGCCAGGGCCTCGGCGCCGGTGCGCTCGAAGAGGTCCGTGGCGTAGGTGAGGACACCGGTGAGACCGGCCGGTTCACCGTCGGCGGTGTGCTGCTCGGACAGGCCGAAGACCAGCTCGGACTTGGCGGCCTGGACACCGACCGGCTCGGGCCGCACCTGGAGCCCGGGCAGGTCCGGGGAGATGGCGGTGCCGTCCTCCAGGTTCAACGAGACCTGGAAGAGCGGCGTGTGCGAGAGCGCCCGGGCCACTCCCGCCGCCTCGACGACCCGCTCGAAGGGGGTGTCCTGGTGGGCGTAGGCGGTGAGGTCGGTTTCGCGGACGCGGGCGAGGAGCTGGCGGAAGGTGGGGTCGCCGGAGAGGTCGGTGCGCAGGGTGAGGGTGTTGACGAAGAAGCCGATCAGGTCGTCGAGGGCTTCGTCGGAGCGTCCGGCCACGGCGGTGCCGATGGGGATGTCGGTGCCGGCGCCGAGGCGGGACAGCAGGGCGGCCAGGGCGGTGTGCAGCACCATGAAGAGGGTGGCGCCGGATTCCTGGGCGACGGACAGCAGGGCGCGGTGGAGTTCGGCGTCGATGTCCAGAGCGACCGTGGCGCCGTGGTGGGTGGCGACAGGTGGGCGGGGGTGGTCCAGGGGCAGTTCGAGGAGTTCGGGGGCGCCGGTGAGTTCTTTGCGCCAGTGGTCGAGCTGCTGGGCCAGGAGGCTGGTGGGGTCGTTCTCGTCGCCGAGCATGTCGCGCTGCCACAGGGTGTAGTCCGCGTACTGGACCGGCAGGGGCTCCCACGCGGGGGCCTGCCCGTCGAGGCGGGCGGTATAAGCGGCGGACAGATCACGGGAAAGAGGACCCATGGACCAGCCGTCGCTGGTGATGTGGTGCAGCAGGACGAGCAGGACGTGCTCGCGGTCGGCGACCTGGAACAGAGTCAGCTTGACCGGCACACCGGCGGCAAGGTCGAAGCCGTACGCGGCCGCCTCGTCCAGGGCAGCGCGCACCTGCTCCGGACCGCCCAGCTCGACCAGTTCGAGAACAGGCCGGGCCTGGTCACCGTCGAGCACGACCTGGCACGGCTCACCGGACATCTCCGCGAAGCGGGTCCGCAGCGCCTCGTGGCGCTCCACCACATCACCCAGTGCCGCCTCCAGCGCGGCACGGTTCAGCTCGCCGGTCAGCCGTACGGCGACCGGGACGTTGTAGGTCGGGCTGGGGCCCTCCAGCTTGTGCAGGAACCACAGCCGCTGCTGCGAGTGCGACAGCGGCAGCCGCTCCGGACGCTCGCCCGCCACCAGCGGCGGACGGACCGTGCCCGCGTCGGCCAGCCGGGCGGCCAGCTGCGCGGGGGTCGGTGCCTCGAACACCGCCCGGATCGGCAGTTCCGCCCCGAGCGTCCGGCGCAGCCCGGCGATCAGCCGGGTCACCAGCAGCGAGTGCCCGCCCAGCGAGAAGAAGTTGTCGTCCACGCCCACCCGCGGCAGGCCCAGTACCTCCGCGAAGGCGCCGCACAGAATCTCCTCGTGCGCGCTGCGCGGAGCACGGCCCGGTCCGCCTGCCGAGGCGCCGTAGTCGGGCATGGGCAGGGCCTTGCGGTCCAGCTTGCGGTTCGCCGTCAGCGGCAGCTCGTCGAGCAGGACGAAACTCGTGGGCACCATGTAGTCGGGAAGCTGCCCGGCCGCGTAGCGGCGCAGCTCGGCGGAGTCCACGCGCTGCCCCGGCGCCGGTACGGCGTAACCGACCAGCCGCTTGTCGCCGGGCTGGTCCTCGCGGACGATCACGGCCACCTGGGCCAGCTTCGGGTGCGCCCCGATGACGCCCTCGATCTCACCCAGCTCGATACGGAAGCCGCGCAGCTTGACCTGGTCGTCGACGCGCGCGACGAACTCCATCTGGCCGTCCGCCCGCCACCTGGCCAGGTCGCCCGAACGGTACATCCGGCTGCCGGGCGGGCCGTAGGGGTTGGCGACGAAGCGGCCCGAGGTCAGGTCCGGGCGCCGGTGGTAACCGCGGGTCACCAGGTCACCGGCGATGTACACCTCGCCGGTGCTGCCGGTGGGCACCGGGCGCAACCGGGCGTCCAGTACGAACATCTGGGTGTTCCAGATCGGCCGGCCGATGGTGACCACGCCCGCCGGTACGGTGTCGCCCGGTTCGATGCGGTACTCCGAGCAGCCGACGGTGGTTTCCGTCGGGCCGTACTCGTTGATGACGGTCGCCTCGGGGTGCCGGCTCCGCCACTCGTCCAGGACCTCGCCCATCAGCGACTCGCCGCCGAGGACAAGCTGCTCCTCCGGCGAGAACTGCGCGGGCAGTTCGATGAGCAGAGGCAGGTGGCTGGGGGTGGCCTTGACGAAGGTGGGCCGGGGCCGTCCGTCGACGGCCTGGGCCTGTCCGTCCAGCCCCACCAGCTCGACGCAGCCGCCGGAGGTCAGTGGCGCGAACAGGCCGGTCGCGGTGAGGTCGAAAGCCACCGGCGAGTGCACGAGGGCCCTTCCGGCCACACCCGGGTACGCCGTACGGGTCCAGCTGAGGTAGGCGTCCAGCGAGCGGTGCTGGACGGTGACGCCCTTGGGGCGGCCGGTGGATCCGGAGGTGAAGATGACAAAGACCGCGTTGTCCGCCAGCAGTGGTGCGTTGCGGTCGGCGTCGGTGAGATCCGTACCGTCCTGACCGGCCAGCGCCGCGGCGACCCCGGAGTCGTCCAGGCGCAGCGACGGGCACGGTGCGGGGACGTGGTCGAGTACACCCTGGGCCGTGACGGCCAGTACGGGCGCCACATCCTCCAGCATGAAGCCGAGCCGGTCCGCGGGGTAGGACGGGTCCAGCGGCAGGTAGGCGCCACCGGCCTTGGTGATGGCCAGCAGGGTCACCACCAGGTCCACCGAGCGGGGCAGCGCCACCGCGACATAGCGCTCCGGGCCGACGCCCTGCGCCACCAGGAGCCGGGCCAGCCGGTTGGCGCGCGTGTTGAGCTCGGCGTAGGTCAGGGTGGTGTCCTCGTGGGCGACCGCGGGGGCGCCGGGCGCCCGCCGTGCCTGCTCCTCGATGAGGACGGGCAGGGTCTTCCCCGAGACCTCGTGCGGGCGGCCCTGCCACTCCTCCAGCGCCTGCCGCCGCTCCTGCTCCGTGAGGAGCTCCAGCTCGCCGACCGAGGTGTCGGGCTGGGCCGTGGCCCCGTCCAGAAGCCGCACCAGGCGGGCGGTCAGCGAGTCGACGGTGGTCCGGTCGAACAGGTCGGTGGCGTATTCCAGCATGCCGTCGATGCCCGCGGGTGTGCCGTCCTGCGCCGTCTTCTCCTTGGTGTGGAAGGAGAGGTCGAACTGCGCAACGCACGTCGACACGTCCTGCGCCACCGCCTCGACACCAGGCAGAGCGATGGCTTCCTCGGGGGTGTTCTGCGAGGTCAGCATGGTCTGGAAAAGGGGAGCGTGGGACAGCGACCGGACCGGGTTGACGGCCTCGACGATCCGCTCGAAGGGGGTGTCCTGGTGGGCGTAGGCGCTGAGGCCGGCTTTGCGTACGCGAGCCAGGAGCTGGCGGAAGGTGGGGTCGCCGGAGAGGTCGGTGCGCAGGACGAGGGTGTTGACGAAGAAGCCGATCAGGTCGTCGAGGGCTTCGTCGGAGCGTCCGGCCACCGCGGTGCCGATGGGAATGTCGGTACCCGCGCCGAGGCGGGACAGCAGGGTCGCGAGACCGGCCTGCAGCACCATGAACACCGTGACGTCGCACTCACGGGCCAACTGCGCCATCCGGGCGTGCAGTTCGGCGTCGAAGGTGAACTGCGTGCGGGCGCCGCGGTAACTGGCGACGGACGGGCGGGGCCGGTCGAGCGGCAGCTCCAGCAGTTCCGGCGCGCCGCTCAACTCCCGCTTCCAGAACGCGAGGTGCTTGGCCGCGGTGCTGTCCGGGTCGTTCTCGTCGCCCAGCATCTCGCGTTGCCACAGGGTGTAGTCCGCGTACTGCAGCGGCAGCGGCGACCAGGCCGGGGCCCGGCCGCCGGCGCGGGCGGTGTACGCGGCGGACAGGTCGCGGGTGAGCGGATCGCGGGACCAGCCGTCGGTGATGATGTGGTGCAGCAGCAGGAGCAGGACGTGGTCGCCCTCGCCGAGCCGGTGGAGGGTGGCCTTGAGCGGCACTCCCGCGGTGAGGTCGAAGCCGTACGCGGCCTGCTCGGCCAGCGCCTGCTGAAGCTGGTCCGCGTCGCCCAGTTCTGTGAACTCCAGTTTCGGGGCCGCCTCTTCGGCGTCCAGGATCACCTGGCGGGGCTCGCCGTCGTAGTCGTCGAAGCGGGTGCGCAGCGCCTCGTGCCGCGCCACCACATCGCCCAGCGCCGCTTCCAGCGCGGTACGGTCCAGGTCGCCGGTCAGCCGGACGGCGATCGGGATGTTGTAGGTCGGGCTGGGGCCCTCCAGCTGGTGGAGGAACCACAGGCGCTGTTGGGCGAGGGAGAGCGGGATCCGGTCCGGGCGCTGCGCGGGGACCAGCGCGGGGCGTGCCGCGCCGGCGTCGGACAGCCGGGAGGCCAGCCCGGCGACGGTCGGCGCCTCGAACACCGCGCTCATCGACAGCTCGGCGTCCAGGGTCGTGCGGATACGGCTGGTCAGCCGGTTGGCCAGCAGCGAGTGGCCGCCCAGGTCGAAGAAGTTGTCATCGATACCGACCGCCGGCAGGCCCAGCACCTCGGCAGTCAGCCGGCACAGGATCTCCTCCGTCGGGGTGCGCGGGGCGCAGCCGGCACCGGCGCTGTACTCCGGTACGGGCAGCGCCTTGCGGTCCACCTTCGCGTTCGGCGTCAGCGGCCACTCGTCGATCACGACGAAGGCCGACGGCACCATGTACCACGGCACGATCTCCGAGACGTGCGCCCGCAGCGTCGCGGCGTCCGGCTCGGCAGCCCCCTCCGCGGCGCTCACGTAGGCCACGATGCGCTGGTCGCCGGGGCGGTCCTCGCGGACCAGCACCACGGCGCGCGACACCTGTTCGTGCTGGGTCAGCACCGCCTCGATCTCACCCGGTTCGACGCGGAACCCGCGGACCTTCACCTGGTGGTCGGCGCGGCCGCGGAACTCCAGCTGGCCGTCCTGTGTCCACCGGGCCAGGTCACCGGAGCGGTACATCCGGGTGCCGGGCGCGCCGAACGGGTCGGCGACGAACCGCTCGCTGGACAGGGCCTGCTGCTTGAAGTAGCCGCGGGCGAGACCGGGGCCCGCGATGTAGAGCTCGCCGGTGACGCCCGGCGCCACCGGGCGCAGCCGGTCGTCCAGGACGTAGCCGCGCATGTTGTCCATCAGGCGGCCCAGCGGCAGTACGCCGTCCGGCGTCGGGCGGCCCGGTTCGAGCCGGAACTGCGCCATGTTGACGGTGATCTCGGACGGGCCGTACACGTTGATGACGGTGGCCCCGGGGTGGCGGCGGCGCCACTCGTCCAGCGCGGCGCCCAGCAGCGCCTCACCGCCGAGCATCAGCTCACCGGTCGGCGAGTAGCCGTCCGGGAGCAGGTTGAGCATCGGCAGATGGCTCGGGGTGGCCTTCATGAAGGTGCACGAGACGGTGTCGGCGTACGCGTCCTCCTCCAGCGCGGCGGCCAGCACCCGCCCGCCGGAGACCAGCGGTCCCCACAGCTCCGAGACGGTCATGTCGAAGGAGACCGGCGAGTGCCACAGCGAGGTGCCGCCGGGCCCCATGCTCGGGTAGTCCTTGCGGGCCCAGGCCAGGTAGTCGGCCAGTGAGCGGTGCTCGATCACCACGGCCTTGGGCGTCCCGGTGGAGCCGGAGGTGTAGGTGACGTACGCCGGGTTGGCCATGCGCAGCGGTTCGGTGCGCTCGGCGTCGGTCAGGTCGGTGTCCGGCAGACCGCGCAGCGCCGTGTCCACCGCCGGGTCGTCGAGCAGCACGAGCCGATCGGCGAGCTGCTCCGCGGCGGGGGAGTCGGCGGTGGTGAGCAGGCAGGTGGGGTCGGAGTGGCCGAGCATGTAGGCGATGCGCTCGGCCGGGTAGTCGACGTCCACCGGAAGGTAGGCGGCGCCGGTCTTGGTGACGGCCACCAGCGACACGATCTGGTCCAGCGAACGCGGCATCAGCACGCCGACGATCCGCTCGGGGCCGGCGCCGCGGGCCACCAGCATCCGGGCCAGTCGGTTGGCACGCTCGTTCAGCTCGCGGTAGCTGAGGGTCCGGTCGCGGAAGGACGCCGCGGGCGCGTCGGGGGTACGGCGTACCTGGGCCTCGAAGAGCTCGGGCAGCTTCAGGTCGGGAACGGCGCTCAGCGGCCCTTGCCAGCGCGCCGGGACGCCCGCGAAGAGCTCCTCCTCGGCGTGGGACTCCACCGCATCCGCAGTCTTCGAACCGCTCATCTTTCCGCAACTCCTCGTGGCCCGACGAAGGGCTCGTGCTCTCGACATGCAGACGTGTGTGGGGCCGCGTGGTGTGGGCATACACGCATGACACTCGTGGGCCGAGGCTATGCAGAGCGGATTTCGCCGCGTTATTGAAACCCTTTCGCAGGCGGGCGGGGGTGGGACGGCCGATATCGGGGCCCCGGGCAGCAGCGCGGACCACGGTCCGGCCGAAGCCGCCGGCTGCCATCACGCCCCTGCACACAAGAGCGCGGAGGAACACGCACCGGCACACGCCCCGGCCATCGGCGCAGCGCGCCGCTACACGTCCCGTGCTGTCTGCTGCGGCTGCCCGCCTTCCGCGGCACGCAGTACGTGGCGGAGCCCCGGGCGGTCCCGACGACAGCGGAAGCGGCAGGTACCGAAAGAGTAAGGCGTCACGCTGGCCCACGGTGGGACACAACGGACGCGGCAACCACGTGACGCCCGGCAAGCGCCTCGAACAACACAAAGGCCCGGCCGGGGAAGTGTCCCTCTGGCCGGGCCTGAGTTGTCGGAGCGGGTGACGGGAATCGAACCCGCGCTCTGAGCTTGGGAAGCTCATGTTCTACCATTAAACTACACCCGCTTGAGCGCCGCCGTAGTAAGGGCGGTGCAGCGTCGCACACTCTACCTCATCGCGGACCCCCGGTGCAGTTGACCGTGGGGTCCGGTTGTGTGTGGGGGGTGGGTTGCGGTGTGGGGGGCGGGAGTTGGGGCGTACGGTGGGGGTGCGGAGTGCCGTGTGTGGTGGCGCCCAGTTCATCCCCTAATGTGGCTTTTGTTGTCCACGCACTTGGGAGAAGGACTTGATGGAGCGCACCGTCGTACGTTGTGCCGAAGGGCACGTGTTCAGCACCGCTTCGTTTCCCATGCAGACCACGGACCGGCTCGGCCCCGGCCGGCTGCTGCGGTGTCCGCGCTGCGCGCGGCTGCGGCATTCGGTGCCGGTGGAGTGCGAGAAGCGCTGAGGTCGAGGCCGCCGGGGCCTGACCGCGCCGGGAGCGCGGCGGTCCTGTGGTGGGCCGGAAGCGGAACGGAACGGCAGCCGGTGGAGCGGCTGTGAGAGCTGTGCGAGCTGTCGGCGAGGGCCCGGTCCCCTGAGGTGGGGGCCGGGCCCTCGGCGTACTGGTGAGCGGGCCGGGCGGGGCGGGGCGGTGGTGTGCGGGAAGGGCGGGGACGGGCGCGTATCCTCGATGCGTGCTTCTCTCAGACAAGGACATCCGGACCGAGATCGACGCGGGCCGGGTCCGCATCGACCCCTATGACGAGTCGATGGTGCAGCCGTCGAGTATCGATGTGCGCCTCGACCGGTACTTCCGGGTGTTCGAGAATCACCGGTACCCGCACATCGACCCCGCCGTGGAGCAGCAGGACCTGACGCGCGAGGTGGTGCCGGAGGGGGACGAGGCCTTCATCCTGCACCCGGGTGAGTTCGTGCTCGCCTCGACGTACGAGGTCATCACGCTGCCCGACAACCTTGCGTCGCGGCTGGAGGGGAAGAGTTCGCTGGGGCGGCTGGGGCTGCTGACGCACTCGACCGCGGGCTTTATCGACCCGGGTTTCAGCGGGCATGTCACGCTGGAGCTGAGCAATGTCGCGACGCTGCCGATAAAGCTGTGGCCGGGAATGAAGATCGGCCAGCTGTGCATGTTCCGGCTGACGTCGGCCGCCGAGCACCCGTACGGCTCCGCCAAGTACGGCTCGCGGTACCAGGGCCAGCGGGGGCCGACGCCTTCGCGGTCGTTCAAGAATTTTCATCGGACACAGGTCTGAGGGTGCGAGAGAACCAGTGAGTGGTGTGCGGGAGAACCTGACGTACGAGCGCTTCGGTGGCGCGATTCGTGAGCTGGCGCAGACGATCGCCGACGACGGGTACGAGCCCGACATCGTGCTGTCGATCGCGCGCGGCGGCGTCTTCGTGGCCGGCGGCCTGGCGTACGCGCTGGACTGCAAGAACATCCACCTGGTGAACGTGGAGTTCTACACCGGGGTCGGTACGACCCTGGAGATGCCGGTCATGCTGGCGCCCGTACCGAACGCGATCGACTTCTCCGACAAGAAGGTGCTGATCGCGGACGACGTGGCCGACACCGGCAAGACGCTGAAGCTGGTGCACGACTTCTGCCTGGGCACGGTCGCCGAGGTCCGCAGCGCGGTGATCTATGAGAAGTCGCACTCGCTGGTGAAGTGCGAGTACGTGTGGAAGCGCACGGACGAGTGGATCAACTTCCCGTGGAGCGTCGAGCCGCCGGTGGTGCGGCGCGAGGGGCAGGTCCTCGACGCCTGAGGGGGCGGTCCGGGGACGGCAGGAGTGCGGAGCCCGGCCGGTGGCCGGGTGGAGGAAGCGCATCGGGCGGTGACGGCCCGGTGCGCTTCCCGTCGTTCGGGGCCGGGGCTTTCGTGTGATTCCGGCGTGCCGTACGGGTTTAGAGGGCGGGCTGTGAATTCGGGCCAATCCCGTTCCGGGTGTTCCACCGGTCACTACCTACGAGTAGAAACCGGCGGTGACAGCAGACCGGAAGCCGGGGAGGCTCAAGGGTGCGTGCGAGAGCAGGGCGGCTGATGGCCGCCGCAGCGGCGTTGGCGGTGGGGTTCGGCGGAGCGGGTGCGGTCGCGGGGGTGGGTGCCGGTACGGCGGCGGCCGCCCAGGCGGGCCCCGCGGCGGCCGAGCCGCTGCCGCCCGAGCTGGAGAAGATCCGGGCGGCCGAGGCCGTGAAGCTGTACGGGGACGCGGCCGAGCGGCCGGTCGGACAGCGCAAGACCTCGCTGATCTCGCTGGGCGACAGTGAGATAGCGGGCGAGGGTGTCGGGACGTACGAGCCGGGCACGGACGGGCCCGACAACTGGTGCCACCGTTCGCCCGACGCGGCCATCCACCGTACGGGCATCGCGGCCGACGTCACGTACAACGTCGCCTGCTCCGGTGCGTACACCGGCAACATCAACATCGGCGGGACCAAGCAGTACGCCGACGAGCTGGTGCAGAGCGACAACCTGGCGATCAAGGCCCGCAACACCCGGCTGAAGATGGTGTTGCTGGTCGCCGGGGCCAACGACGACCTGCAGTTCGGACCGGTGATGACGGACTGCGTCACGCGCTGGTTCACCTTGCAGGGCCCGTGCGAGTCCAAGTACGCCCCGGGGTGGCAGGGCCGGGTCGACGCGCTGGTGCCGAAGGTCGAGAAGAGCGTGCGTGACCTGCGGACCGTGATGCGCGGCGCGGGGTACGCGGACAGCGATTACCGGCTGGTCGTGATGGGCTACCCGAGCCCCATCGGGCCGGACATCGAGGACAACCCGCGCTTCCCGGGCAAGCTGCCGGGCGGGTGCACGGGCTACACCTCCGACTCCGCGTGGGGACGGAACGTCGCCGTACCGACGTTCGAGAAGGGCATGCGGAAGATCGCCGCGGAGACCGGCGCCACCTACCTCGACAACTCGCGGCTCTTCCACGGGCACGAGGTGTGCATGGAGGACACCTGGGCCCGCGGCCTGTACGTGGACCTGACGAACCCGTTCCCGCCGAACGCCAACTCCGTACGGCAGTCCTTCCACCCGAACGCGCGCGGCCACGCCGCCTTCGCCTCCTGCCTCACACAGCTGTACGCGTCGGACCGGCGCGAGGCGTCCTGCGCCGACCCCGCGAGCACCGGGCAGCCGAAGCTGTACCCGCTGGCCTGGGACGACGTGTACAAGCCGCTGAAGAACGCCGGTACCGGCAGCTGTGTGGACGCCAAGGGCGCGAGCAGCAGTAACGGTACGGCGGTGGTGGGCTGGGACTGCAACGGCCAGCGCAACCAGGACTGGTGGTACGACGCGGAGCGGCGCTCCGTGCACGTGGGACTGACGCAGGACCGCTGCCTGGACGTACCGGGAGCGAAGTACGAGGCCGGCGCCGGTCTGGTGCTGTGGAACTGCTCGGGCGCGGCCAACCAGCAGTTCACGAAGGACGCCGCGAGCGGGTCGGTCCGGCCGGCGGCCGCGCCGGGGCTGTGCCTGACGCTGGGCTCCGCCAAGGACGCGGTACGGCTGCAGAAGTGCGACGGGTCGGCGGCGCAGCGGTTCGCGTGATCCGTGTCCCGTGACTCGTGACCCGTGTCCCTGACCCGTGATCCGTGACCCACTGATACGGGGAAGGCCCCGCTCCGGCTGGAGCGGGGCCTTCCCCAGGTCCGGACGAGCCGGCGTACGGCTACAGCGTGCCCAGCTTGACCAGGGCCAGCAGCGCGACCAGCTGGATCGCGGAGGCGCCCAGCGCCTTGGGCCACGGCAGGTCGTGCGACTTGCTGACCATCGAGGTGAAGAGGGCGCCCGCGGCCAGCCAGGTGGCCCAGCCCACCACCTGCACCAGGGTGCTGTCACCGCCCAGGAACATCGCGAAGAGCAGGCGCGGCGCGTCCGTGACCGACATGATCAGCATGGACAGGCCGACGGTGGGCTGCCAGGCGCCGTCGCCGCCGAGCTGGCGGGCGAGGGTGTGGGTGACCGCGCCCAGGATCAGCCCGCCGACGACGAACATCACGGCGGTGATCAGCACCCACGGGATGCTGTTGGAGAGCGTGGCGTTGAGCACGTCCTCGCGGGCCTTGTCGAAGCCGAAGACCGCGAGCAGGCCGTAGATGAACGTGACGATCAGGGCCGGGCCCCAGACCGGGTGGTCGCGCATCTGCCAGAACGTCGGGTTCGGGCGGGTGACCAGGCCGGTCAGCAGCTGCTTCCAGGGCAGGCGGGGGCCGGCCGGCGGAGCCGTGGCCTGGCCCGCGCGGTAGGTGCCGCCGTCGCCGTACCCGTCGTCGGCGTACTGGCCGCCGCCGTGTCCGCCGTTGTCGTACCCGCCGTGCGCCGGGCCCCCGGGCGGCGCGCCGTACGCGTCCGGGGCCTCGCCGACCCTGAACTGCTGGGTGTGGCCCGGGCTGTTGTCGTTGGCGTACGGGGCGTAGGACTGCTGCTGCGGCTGGTAGCCGCCGTCACCGAAGTACTCGGGCTCGCCGTGCCCGTCGCCGCCGGGCGGGCCTGCGGGGTGCGGGCCGCCGTACGGCTGCGGGGGCTGCGGCGGCCGGTGCGCTTGCTGCTGCCACTGCCCGTGCGGAGACGGGGGCTGCTGCCCGTACGGCTGTCCCTGCTGACCGTACGGAGCCTGCTGCCCCTGCTGCTGCCCCTGTTGCGCGGACCGGGCGTCCCGTCCGCGACCCATCCTGAATCCAGCCACGTCATCGAACGTACCTGGTCTCGGAGGCCGCGTGGCCGGGCCCGGGGGCACGGGGCGGCTTTGCTGCCGACCTGTGACATCCCCTAGGGGAGCGGGGGCCGGTCCCCGAGGGGATACAGGGGGCCGGGGAGATACGAGAGGTGAGGGGGAGGCAGGGGATGCGGGAGAGACAGGCGTGAGGTGGTCTCCGGCTTCCACCGGCCCGAACCGGCACGCACACGTACGGTGACTGACCCCTGGCCGCTGGCCCCCACCGGCCCATGAGGCATCGGACCATCGTCGTCCGACGCCTCACGGGCGGGGGTCCGGCTACGGTTACGGGGGGATACCGGCCGGTACCCAGGGGCCGGCCCACCGGTGCGCACCGCCGTCGGCTTGCACTGACGGACGAACGCATCGGCAACGCCGGCTCGGCCCTGGCACTCCAGACCGTAGCGCCGCGCGAACGCGAGCATGATCCATTCTGCGCAGCCGGTATCCGGATCACGCTGCGTGTTCGCCGCGGGGCGCGCCCCGGTCGCGCTCGGTCGGCCGCCCGTTCACGGTGCGTGCAGCGTCTGCGAGGGCGACTCCCCGAACCGCTCCCGGTAACTGCGCGCGAACCGCCCGAGGTGCACGAAGCCCCACCGGTACGCCACCTCGCCCACACTCAGCTCGCCGGGCCCGGCCCGCCGCAGCTCGTCCCGTACGCGGGTCAGCCGTACGTCACGCAGGTACGCCATCGGGGACATGCCGACGTGCCGGCGGAAGCCCTCCTGGAGCCACCGCGCGCTGACCCGCGCGACGGCGGCCAGTTCGGCGGTGTCGAAGGGGTGCTCGGGCTGCCCCTGGATGGCGTCCAGCGCGCGCTTCACGGGTGCCGGGCGGTAGGACGGCGCCGCCGGGGCCGACGGCTGGGTCAGCTCCTCCCGGTGCGGGTGGTCGGCGGCCAGCAGCAGCCCGCTGAGCAGTGCCTCCTGCAACGGCGCCGCCACCAGGGGCTGGCGCATCAGCGCACCCGCGTCCTGGATGTCCCGTACGGCCGTCCGGACCAGCCGTGCCCAGCTCTGTCCCGGCCCCCGGGACACGTCGAGGCCGGGGGCGAAGCGCACCGGTGTGCGGACCGGCCGGTCCAGCAGGTGCTCCAGGTGCCGCTCCAGGTCCGCCGTACGGATCTTCACCGCCAGCAGCCGGCACCCGCCGTGCCAGCGGTCGATGGTGGTGACGCCGTCCGGCTGGAAGACACCGGCCCGCTCCGGTGTGGTGGTCTGCGGCTCCCGCGTGCCCTGCCGCCACTGGATGGAGCCGATCAGCGGTACGTCCACGTGGTACGCGCCCAACTCGCCGAACCGCAGCCGCAGCTCGGCGCCGAACTCCACCTCACCGACGGTGACCGCGCCGAACCGCACCACGTCGAAGGACGCGTCCACGTCCTGGCACCGGGACAGCCGGTCGATGTGGTTGGCGTAGAACGTCTCGCCGATCACCCACCGCGCCTCGTCCAGGTCCGCCGTCCGCAGGGACAGCACGGAAGGCACGGGCGGGGTGGCGGCCCCCGGCTCCGCAGACATGTTCAGTACGACCCTTCCCCCCGGGCAGACCGAACCATCCGTCCGGTTCCGGCTGCCTCACCTGCGCACGGGGGAAAGAATAGGTGCGTCCTCCAGGCGCGGGAGCGGGATACCCCCATACGGGGTGATCCGCGTACGGCGGCCCGCGCTCCGGAGGTGCGCCGGGCGGCCGGTGTCGGCCGCCGCTGAAGGCGGCGGTGCGGAAGGGTACTTGGGCGGCCGGAGGGTGACGGTACCGGTCACGCCGGGTCGGCCGCGCCCCGTGCCACCCGCTCGTACAGCTTCCGCGCCCCCTCGCCGAAGAGCACGGCCGTCGACTCGGCGTCGGTGTCGCCGCCGCTCAGTACGCCGATCAGGCGGCCGGGGCGGCGGGCGTCGTGGTGGTCGGCGAGCCAGGGGCCGCCGCTGGTGCCGTCGTAGAAGCCGCCGCAGCGCATCTGGACCATGTACGGCTCGTCGTCGTCCCGCCGGGTGTCCGTGGTGCAGGTGACCGGGCGGTTCTTCGGGTTGTACGCCTCGTTGGGATAGCCGACGACGGTGACGTGGCGGCGGGGGCCCGAGGACCAGTCGGGGGTGGCGGCGCCGACGACCTCCTGCACGGAGCGGCCCTGCGCGTCCGGCTCGACGGTCAGGAAGGCGTAGTCGCCTCGGTCGTCGTCGTCCTCGGTCCAGGCCGTGGGCACGTGGACGCTGCTGACCCGCCACTTTCCGTACGGGTACGTGCCTTCCCCGGCCCCGGAGAAGCGGGGCGCGAACTGGATGTCGCCGGTGACCGGCTCGGGCTCGTCCTCGTCGGGCGGGTCCTCGTCGTCGAAGTGCACGCAGTGCGCCGCGGTGGCCAGCATGTTGCCCTTCGGGCTGTCGATGACGCTCGCGGTGCAGTAGTGCTCACCGCCGGCGATCAGGACGCCGACGAAGGGCAGGCCCTCGAAGGACCGGGCGGCGGGCAGCGAGGGATCCGCCGCCTGCGACGCGCCACCGCACCCGGACAGCGTGACGAGTGCGGCGAGCGTGGCGGCCGTGGCGAGGGCGACGGAAGCGGATCTCATATACGGACGGTACGACGTACCGGCCCGGGACGTCGCGACGACTTCGGTACGTCGGGGTGAGGGCGTTACGTCGGGACGGTGACGTTACGTCGTAACGCCATCGGTGCGTCGGGGCGTGGGCGGTACGTCGATACGCGGGCGGTTCGTCAGGACACGGCGTTACGCCGTACCACCCCCGAACGCCCCGAGCGCCCCCCAACGCCCACGGCCGGCCCCGCCGCAGCGGGACCGGCCGTGGATCAGGCGGTGCGGGAACCCGCTACTTCACCGGCTCCGGCTCGGGCGCGTCCGCCGTGGCCTCCTCGCCCGCCGGGTCGACCGGCGACTTGACGGAGTCCAGCAGCAGCTGGGCCACGTCGACGACCTGGACGGACTCCTTGGCCTTGCCGTCGTTCTTCTTGCCGTTGACCGAGTCGGTCAGCATGACCAGGCAGAACGGGCAGGCGGTGGAGACGATGTCCGGGTTGAGGGACAGGGCCTCGTCGACGCGCTCGTTGTTGATGCGCTTGCCGATCCGCTCCTCCATCCACATGCGCGCACCGCCCGCGCCGCAGCAGAAGCCGCGCTCCTTGTGGCGGTGCATCTCCTCGTTCCGCAGGCCGGGCACCTTGGCGATGATCTCGCGCGGCGGTGTGTAGACCTTGTTGTGGCGGCCCAGGTAGCAGGGGTCGTGGTACGTGATCAGGCCCTCGACCGGGGTGACGGGGATCAGCTTGCCCTCGTCGATCAGGTGCTGGAGCAGCTGGGTGTGGTGGATGACCTCGTACTCGCCGCCGAGCTGCGGGTACTCGTTCGCGATCGTGTTGAAGCAGTGCGGGCAGGTCGCGACGATCTTCTTCGCGGACTTCGGCTTCTTCGTCGCCGGGTCCTCGTCGTCCTCACCGAAGGCCGCGTTCAGGCTCGCGACGTTCTCCGCGCCGAGCTGCTGGAACAGGAACTCGTTGCCCAGCCGGCGCGGGGAGTCACCGGTGCACTTCTCGTCGCCGCCCATGATCGCGAACTTCACGCCCGCGATGTGCAGCAGCTCGGCGAAGGCCTTGGTGGTCTTCTTGGCGCGGTCCTCCAGGGCGCCCGCGCAGCCGACCCAGTACAGGTACTCGACCTCGGTGAGGTCCTCGACGTCCTTGCCGACGACCGGGACCTCGAAGTCGACCTCCTTGGTCCACGCCAGGCGCTGCTTCTTGGCCAGGCCCCAGGGGTTGCCCTTCTTCTCCAGGTTCTTCAGCATCGTGCCGGCCTCGCTGGGGAAGCTCGACTCGATCATGACCTGGTAGCGGCGCATGTCGACGATGTGGTCGACGTGCTCGATGTCGACCGGGCACTGCTCGACACAGGCGCCGCAGGTGGTGCAGGACCACAGGACGTCGGGGTCGATGACGCCGTTCTCTTCGAGGGTGCCGATCAGGGGGCGCTCGGCCTCGGCGAGCGCCGCCGCCGGGACGTCCTTGAGCTGGGCGGCGGTCGCCTTCTCGGCGCCCTCCTCGTCCTTGCCGCCGCCGGCGAGCAGGTACGGGGCCTTGGCGTGCGCGTGGTCGCGCAGCGCCATGATCAGCAGCTTCGGCGACAGCGGCTTGCCGGTGTTCCAGGCGGGGCACTGCGACTGGCAGCGGCCGCACTCGGTGCAGGTGGAGAAGTCGAGCAGGCCCTTCCAGGAGAAGTGCTCGATCTGGGAGACGCCGAACTGGTCGTCCTCGCCCGGGTCCTCGAAGTCGATCGGCTTGCCCGCGCTGGTCATCGGCTGGAGCGCGCCGAGCGCCACGTCACCGGAGGCCTCGCGCTTGAACCAGATGTTCGGGAATGCCAGGAAGCGGTGCCAGGCCACACCCATGTCGGTCTTCAGCGCGACCGTGATCATCCAGATGAAGGACGTCGCGATCTTCAGGCCGGCGAAGAAGTAGGTGAGGTTCTGGAGCGTCGAGACGTCCATGCCCTCCAGCCACGAGACCACCGGGTACGAGATGAAGAACGACGCCTCGTAGCCGTCCACGTGGTGCTGCGCGCCCTCCAGCGCGTGCAGCATGAAGATGCAGACGCCGACGATGAGGATGACCGCCTCGACGAAGTACGCCTGGCCGATGTTGGAACCGGAGAAGCGGGACTTGCGGCCCGCGGCGCCCGGCCTGCTGAGCTGGCGGATGCCGATCAGGACCAGGATGCCGAGCACCGTCATCGTGCCGATGAACTCGACGAAGACGTTGTACGGCGCCCACTCGCCGATGACGGGCAGCAGCCAGTCGGCCTTGAAGAGCTGGCCGATGGCGTTGACGATCGTCAGCAGCAGCGAGAAGAAGCCCACCGCGACGAACCAGTGCGCCGCGCCGACGATGCCCCACTTGTTCATGCGGGTGTGGCCGAGGAACTCCTTGACCACGGTGACGGTGCGTTGCCAGGGGTTGTCGGTCCTCAGGCCGGCGGGTACGGGCTGGCCCATCCGCATGAAGCGGAAGAGCTGCACGATTGCGCGGCCGAACAGTGCGACGCCGACCGCGATTAGGACCAGCGACACGATGATCGCGGCGAGTTGCATGGGTGGCTCCTCGGGCCTGCGAGTGCGGGGGTTACGGGGAATACTTGAGGGGCTGCGCGTACATACGAGGGGTACGCGGAGTCCGCGGGACAAGGACTACAGCGATTACTAAGCAGTAACTTTTCCAGTCTGCGCTGAGGTTACCCAGTATCCCCAGCCCCATGAAGCCGCCCGGCCGGTGATCTGTGTCGCGCAGGCAACCCTTCCCGCCCCGCGTCGCGTCCCCCGAAGAGGGAGTGACGGTAAGCCCGACATAAAAGTTGAGCGGGCAAGGCTCAGGTCAATTGACAGGCTGGCGATGGTGCTGCACGCTTGAGCCTGTTCCACTCAAGTCATGGAGGAATCGAAATGGCACGTGCGGTCGGCATCGACCTGGGCACGACGAACTCCGTCGTCAGTGTTCTCGAAGGCGGTGAGCCCACCGTCATCACCAACGCCGAGGGCGCCAGGACCACGCCGTCCGTCGTCGCCTTCGCCAAGAACGGCGAGGTGCTGGTCGGCGAGGTCGCCAAGCGCCAGGCGGTCACCAACGTCGACAGGACGATCCGTTCGGTCAAGCGCCACATGGGCACTGACTGGAAGGTCAACCTGGACGGCAAGGACTTCAACCCGCAGCAGATGAGCGCCTTCATCCTGCAGAAGCTGAAGCGCGACGCGGAGTCCTACCTGGGCGAGAAGGTCACGGACGCGGTCATCACCGTTCCGGCCTACTTCAACGACTCCGAGCGCCAGGCCACCAAGGAGGCCGGTGAGATCGCGGGTCTGAACGTCCTGCGCATCGTCAACGAGCCCACCGCCGCGGCGCTGGCCTACGGCCTGGAGAAGGACGACCAGACCATCCTGGTCTTCGACCTCGGTGGCGGTACCTTCGACGTCTCGCTGCTGGAGATCGGCGACGGTGTCGTCGAGGTCAAGGCGACCAACGGTGACAACCACCTCGGTGGTGACGACTGGGACCAGCGCGTCGTGGACTACCTGGTCAAGCAGTTCCAGAACGGTCACGGCGTCGATCTCTCCAAGGACAAGATGGCGCTCCAGCGCCTGCGTGAGGCCGCGGAGAAGGCGAAGATCGAGCTGTCCTCGTCCACCGAGACGACGATCAACCTGCCCTACATCACCGCCTCCGCCGAGGGCCCGCTGCACCTGGACGAGAAGCTCACCCGGGCGCAGTTCCAGCAGCTGACCTCGGACCTCCTGGAGCGCTGCAAGACCCCGTTCCACAACGTCATCAAGGACGCCGGCATCGAGCTGTCCGAGATCGACCACGTGGTCCTGGTCGGCGGCTCGACCCGTATGCCGGCCGTCGCCGAGCTGGTCAAGGAGCTGACCGGCGGCAAGGACGCCAACAAGGGCGTCAACCCGGACGAGGTCGTCGCCATCGGCGCGTCGCTCCAGGCCGGTGTCCTCAAGGGTGAGGTCAAGGACGTCCTCCTGCTGGACGTCACCCCGCTGTCCCTCGGTATCGAGACCAAGGGCGGCATCATGACCAAGCTCATCGAGCGGAACACGACGATCCCGACCAAGCGCTCGGAGATCTTCACCACCGCCGAGGACAACCAGCCCTCCGTGCAGATCCAGGTCTACCAGGGCGAGCGCGAGATCGCGGCGTACAACAAGAAGCTCGGCATGTTCGAGCTGACCGGTCTGCCCCCGGCCCCGCGCGGCGTGCCGCAGATCGAGGTCACCTTCGACATCGACGCGAACGGCATCATGCACGTCGCGGCGAAGGACCTCGGCACCGGCAAGGAGCAGAAGATGACCGTCACCGGCGGCTCCTCGCTGCCGAAGGACGAGGTCGACCGGATGCGCCAGGAGGCCGAGCAGTACGCGGACGAGGACCACCGCCGCCGCGAGGCCGCCGAGTCCCGCAACCAGGGCGAGCAGCTCGTCTACCAGACGGAGAAGTTCCTCAAGGACAACGAGGAGAAGGTCCCCGCCGAGGTGAAGACCGAGGTCGAGACCGCCGTCGCCGAGCTGAAGGAGAAGCTCAAGGGCGAGGACACGGCCGAGATCCGCACCGCGACCGAGAAGGTCGCCGCGGTCAGCCAGAAGTTGGGCCAGGCCATGTACGCCGACGCGCAGGCGGCCGGTGCCGCGGGTGGCGCCGAGGGTGCCGCCGGTGCCGCGGGCGGCCAGCAGGCCAAGGCCGAGGACGATGTCGTGGACGCCGAGATCGTGGACGACGAGAAGCCGAAGAAGGACGGTGCCGCGTGACGGAGGAGACTCCGGGCTTCGACGACAAGAAGCCCGACGTCCCCGCCGATGCCGCACAGACCCCTGATGACGCGGCGCAGGCCGAGTCCGCCGACACGGCGGGCTCGGCCCCGGCCGGGGATGCGAACCAGGACGTAGCTCTCACGGCGCAGCTGGACCAGGTGCGCACCGCGCTCAACGAGCGCACCGCGGACCTCCAGCGGCTCCAGGCGGAGTACCAGAACTACCGTCGCCGGGTGGAGCGGGACCGGGTGTCGGTGAAGGAGATCGCCGCGGCGAATCTGCTCACCGAGCTGCTGCCCGTGCTCGACGACATCGGCCGGGCCCGGGAGCACGGCGAGCTGGTCGGCGGCTTCAAGTCGGTGGCCGAGTCGCTGGAGACGGTGGCCGCGAAGCTGGGCCTCCAGCAGTTCGGCAAGGAGGGCGAGCCCTTCGACCCGACGATCCACGAGGCCCTGATGCACTCGTACGCTCCGGATGTCACGGAGACCACGTGCGTCGCCATCCTCCAGCCCGGGTATCGCATCGGTGAACGAACGATCCGCCCCGCGCGGGTCGCGGTCGCCGAGCCGCAGCCGGGCGCGCAGCCGGGCAAGGCCGCCTCGGAGGACGACGCGAAGGCTTCGGACGAGGAGAGCGGTGGCCCGGAAGAGGGCTGACGCGGCGGCGCGGAAAGCAGTTCGGGAGGAGGGACGTCGGGGATGAACACCAAGGACTTCGTGGAGAAGGACTACTACAAGGTCCTCGGCGTCCCGAAGGACGCCACCGAGGCGGAGATCAAGAAGGCGTACCGCAAGCTGGCCCGGGAGTTCCACCCGGACGCCAACAAGGGGGACGCCAAGGCCGAGGAGCGCTTCAAGGAGATCTCCGAGGCCAACGACATCCTCGGTGACCCCAAGCGCCGCAAGGAGTACGACGAGGCGCGGGCGCTGTTCGGCAACGGCGGCTTCCGTGCCGGCCCCGGCGGCGCCGGTGGCGGATCGTTCAACTTCGACCTGGGCGACCTCTTCGGTGGCGGTGGCGGCGCGCAGGGCGGCACGGCGGGCGGCGGCTTCGGCGGCGGGCTCGGTGACGTCTTCGGCGGCCTGTTCAACCGCGGTGGTGCCACGCGTACGCAGCCGCGCCGCGGCCAGGACGTCGAGTCCGAGGTGACGCTCAGCTTCACCGAGGCGGCGGACGGGGCCACGGTCCCGCTGCGGATGTCCAGCCAGGCGCCCTGCAAGGCGTGTTCGGGCACCGGCGACAAGAACGGCACGCCGCGCGTGTGCCCGACCTGCGTCGGCACCGGGCAGGTCAGCCGCGGCGGCGGTGGCGGTTTCTCGCTCACCGACCCGTGCGTGGACTGCAAGGGCCGCGGCCTGATCGCGGAGAACCCCTGCGAGGTCTGCAAGGGCAGTGGCCGGGCGACCAGTTCGCGCACGATGCAGGTGCGGATCCCGGCGGGTGTCTCCGACGGGCAGCGCATCCGGCTGCGCGGCAAGGGCACGCCGGGCGAGCGCGGCGGTCCGAACGGCGACCTGTACGTCGTCGTGCACGTCGAGGCCCACCCGGTCTTCGGCCGTAAGGGCGACAACCTGACCGTCACCGTCCCGGTCACCTTCCCGGAGGCGGCGCTGGGCGGCGAGGTGCGGGTGCCGACGCTCGGCGGCCCGCCGGTGACGCTCAAGCTGCCGGCCGGGACGCCCAACGGACGTACGATGCGCGTGCGCGGCAAGGGCGCGTCGCGCAAGGACGGCACCCGCGGCGACCTGCTGGTCACCGTCGAGGTGAGCGTCCCCAAGGACCTCGGCGACACGGCACGGGAGTCGTTGGAGTCCTACCGTGAGGCGACCGCGGGCGAGGACCCGCGGGCGGAGCTGTTCCAGGCCGCGAAGGGAGCTTGAGTCGGATGGATGGCCGGGGCGGGCGTCGGAACCCGTACGAACTGACCGAAGAGTCGCCGGTGTACGTCATCTCCGTCGCGGCTCAGCTCTCGGGTCTGCATCCGCAGACGCTGCGTCAGTACGACCGCCTGGGGCTGGTCTCGCCCGACCGTACGGCAGGGCGCGGCCGGCGCTATTCGGCCCGGGACATCGAACTGCTCCGGGAAGTGCAGCGGCTGTCGCAGGACGAGGGCATCAACCTCGCCGGCATCAAGCGCATCATCGAACTGGAGAACCAGGTCACGGCCCTGCGCCAGCGGGTCGCCGAGCTGCAGCACGCGGTCGAGGGCGCGGCCGCCGCCATTCAGCAGCGGGAGGCGGCGGTGCACGCCTCGTACCGGCGGGACCTGGTGCCGTATCAGGACGTGCAGCAGACCAGCGCGCTGGTCGTGTGGCGTCCGGGCAAGAAGCGCGTCGACTGACGCTCCGCGCGGCGCGCCGGCCGGTGCGCCGTCGTCGCAGGCCATGGGGCCGGGACTGCTGTGGGCAGCCCGGCCCTTTCGCCGTTTCCGGGGCGGCGGCCCCGCCGTGTTTCCGGGGCGGCGGCCCCGCCGCGTCAGGCCCGGCCCAGTGCCTTGCGGACGGTGATCTCGATCATCACCCGGTCCGGCTTGGGGGTCGGGGTGCGGCCGTACCGCTCCGCGTAGCGCCGTACCGCGTCCGCGACCACGTCCGCGTCCGTACGGATCCGGGCGACGCCTTCCAGGGTGGCCCACCGCTTGCCCTGCATCTGGCACACGGCCACCCGGGCGCCGTCCGGGCCGCCGGCGAGGACGTGACCGACCTTGCTGCTGTCCTTACGGGTGATCACGCGGGCGATGCGCTGGTTCGCGTCGAAGGTGACACCGACCGGGACGACGTGCGGCGTGCCGTCGGGGCGCAGGGTGGTCAGCGTGCACAGGAGGTGCTCGCTCCAGAAGGCGAGGTACTCGGGGCTGAGGTCATCCAGGTCGTGGGCCATGACCGGAAGAGTAATTGGGGATCCTGTGGGGGCGCCGTGCGGAGGGCCTGCAAAGGGACAGCGCAGGGAACGTGGAGGAGGCGTGAAGGCGCCGCGGAATCGCCGAATGACCAGCTCGGGAGTGAGCGGCGCCGGCCGGTTCCGGCCCGGCGGCGGACGGCCCGGTCCGGGACGACGGAGGCAGGTCGGGTGGGGCCGTCCGGGCAGCGGCGGTGCCCGTACGGCGGTCCGGAGGTGCCGCCGTGAAAACCGGACGGCCGCGCGGCGGCATGGACCGCGCCACCCGGTGCACCCGTAGAAGGGCCGGAAGACGCCAGGGAAGTCCCCGAAACCGCATTGAGTGGAATAGACTCAACTTATCGGACGTTGAGCTGAGCAGGTTTCGCTGCCGGACACGGCACCGATCACGCACCCGAGCCCAAGGAGGAGCGCGCGAGTGGACGCCGAGCTGACCAACAAGAGCCGCGAGGCGCTGAGCGCCGCCAACGAGCGGGCGGTGACGGCGGGACACGCGGACATGACCCCCGCACACCTGCTGCTCGCCCTCCTCGCCGGCGCGGACAACGAGAACATCACCGACCTGCTGGCCGCCGTCGGGGCGGACGCCGCCGCGCTGCGCTCCGGCGCCGAACGCCTGCTGGCCGCACGGCCCAGCGTGCAGGGTTCCACGGTCGCCCCGCCGCAGCCCGACCGCGACACGCTGGCCGTCATCGCCGACGCCGCGCAGCGCGCGAAGGAGCTGGGCGACGAGTTCATCTCCACCGAGCACCTGCTCATCGGCATCGCCGCCAAGGGCGGCCGCACCGGCGAGCTGCTGACGGAGCAGGGCGCCACGGCCAAGAAGCTGCTGAGCGCCTTCGAGGACAGCCGGGGCGGCCGCCGGGTCACCAACCCGGACCCGGAGGGCACGTACAAGGCGCTGGAGAAGTTCGGTACGGACTTCACGGCGGCCGCCCGCGAGGGCAAGCTGGACCCGGTCATCGGCCGGGACCAGGAGATCCGCCGCGTGGTGCAGGTGCTCTCCCGGCGTACGAAGAACAATCCGGTGCTCATCGGCGAGCCCGGTGTCGGCAAGACCGCCGTCGTCGAGGGCCTGGCGCAGCGGATAGTGAAGGGCGACGTCCCCGAGTCGCTGCGCGACAAGCGGCTGGTGGCCCTGGACCTGGGCGCGATGGTGGCGGGCGCGAAGTACCGCGGCGAGTTCGAGGAGCGGCTCAAGACCGTCCTGGCGGAGATCAAGTCCAGCGACGGCCAGATCATCACCTTCATCGACGAGCTGCACACGGTCGTCGGTACGGGCGCCGGCGGCGACTCCGCCATGGACGCGGGCAACATGCTCAAGCCGATGCTGGCCCGCGGCGAGCTGCGGATGGTCGGCGCCACCACCCTCGACGAGTACCGCGAGCGCATCGAGAAGGACCCGGCGCTGGAGCGCCGCTTCCAGCAGGTGCTGGTCGCCGAGCCCACCGTCGAGGACACCGTCGCGATCCTGCGCGGGCTCAAGGGCCGCTACGAGGCCCACCACAAGGTGCAGATCGCGGACTCCGCGCTGGTCGCCGCCGCCACCCTCTCCGACCGCTACATCACCTCCCGCTTCCTGCCGGACAAGGCCATCGACCTCGTCGACGAGGCGGCCTCCCGCCTCCGTATGGAGATCGACTCCTCGCCCGTGGAGATCGACGAACTCCAGCGCTCCGTCGACCGGCTGCGCATGGAGGAGCTGGCCCTCAAGAACGAGACCGACGCCGGCTCGGTCCAGCGCCTGGAGAAGCTGCGCAAGGACCTCGCCGACAAGGAGGAGGAGCTGCGCGGCCTGACCGCCCGCTGGGAGAAGGAGAAGCAGGGCCTCAACCGCCTCGGCGAGCTGAAGGAGAAGCTGGACGAGCTGCGCGGCCAGGCCGAGCGCGCCCAGCGCGACGGCGACTTCGACACCGCCTCCAAGCTGCTGTACGGGGAGATCCCGGGCCTGGAGCGGGAGCTGGAGGAGGCCGCGGCGGCCGAGGCCGAGCAGGAGGCGTCCGCCGACGGCAAGTCCTCGATGGTCAAGGAGGAGGTCGGCCCGGACGACATCGCGGACGTGGTCGGCTCCTGGACCGGCATCCCGGCCGGGCGCCTGCTGGAGGGCGAGACGCAGAAGCTGCTGCGCATGGAGGACGAGCTGGGCAAGCGGCTGATCGGCCAGGCCGAGGCCGTCCGGGCGGTGTCCGACGCGGTGCGCCGTACCCGTGCCGGTATCGCCGACCCGGACCGCCCCACCGGCTCGTTCCTCTTCCTCGGCCCGACCGGCGTCGGCAAGACCGAACTGGCCAAGGCGCTCGCCGACTTCCTCTTCGACGACGAGCGGGCGATGGTCCGCATCGACATGAGCGAGTACGGCGAGAAGCACAGCGTCGCCCGGCTGGTCGGCGCCCCGCCCGGTTACGTCGGTTACGAGGAGGGCGGCCAGCTCACCGAGGCGGTCCGCCGCCGCCCGTACTCGGTCGTCCTTCTGGACGAGGTGGAGAAGGCGCACCACGAGGTCTTCGACGTACTGCTCCAGGTGCTGGACGACGGCCGGCTCACCGACGGCCAGGGCCGCACGGTCGACTTCCGCAACACGATCCTGATCCTGACCTCCAACCTGGGCTCCACCTTCCTGATGGACCCGCTGCTGAAGGAGGACCAGAAGAAGGAGAAGGTGCTGGAGACGGTGCGGTCGTCGTTCCGGCCCGAGTTCCTCAACCGGCTGGACGACCTGGTGGTCTTCCACCCGCTCGGCACCGACCAGCTCCAGCGGATCGCGCAGATCCAGCTCGACCACCTCCAGCGCCGGCTCGCCGACCGCAGGCTGACGCTGGACGTCACCGACCGCGCCCTGACCTGGCTCGCCTGGCTCGGCCAGGAACCGGTCGTGGACCGGCCGCAGGAGGCTTCCCCGGGGCCCGACCTGTCCTACGGCGCCCGCCCGCTGCGCCGCCTGGTCCAGACGGCCATCGGCGACCAGCTCGCCAAGGCGATCCTGGCGGGCGAGGTGCTGGACGGCGACACCGTACGGGTGGATGTCGCCGAGGACGGCAGGTCGCTGGAGGTCGCTCCCGTACGGTGAGCCGCACCGGCCCGCGGCCGCTGGCCACCGTACGCGCTTCCCCGCCGCCCGCCCCTCCCCCCGGGTCTTCAGCCCGCAGCGGAGAGTGGGCGGCGGGCTTGCCATGACGGGGCCGGGATGGGGGAGGATGGCGAAGACCATACGAAGGGAATTCCACGGTGAGCATCGACCCGTCCTCGATCCCGAATTTCGGGGGCCAGCCCGAACCGCAGCCGTCGGGGCCTGATGGTCCCGTCCTGCCCGACCAGGACCTGGTCAAGCAGCTCCTCGACCAGATGGAGCTGAAGTACGTAGTCGACGACGAGGGTGACCTCGCCGCCCCGTGGGAGCAGTTCCGCACGTACTTCATGTTCCGCGGCGAGGAAGAGCAGCAGATCTTCTCCGTCCGTACGTTCTACGACCGCCCGCACGGCATCGACGACAAGCCGAAGCTGCTGGAAGCGCTCGACGACTGGAACCGCCGGACGCTGTGGCCCAAGGCCTACACCCACACCCACGACGACGGCACGGTCCGCCTGATCGGTGAGGCGTCGATGCTGATCGGCACCGGCGTCGCGCTTGAGCACTTCGTGTCGAGCACGGTCAGCTGGGTCCGCGCGTCGATCGAGTTCGACAAGTGGATCGTCGAGCAGCTCGGCCTGGAGGCCGAGATCGAGGGTGACGCGGACGAGAAGCCGGGCGACGAGGAGGCGTAAGCCCCCACCGCCATCGGCGTCGGGCCCCGGAGCACAGCGCTCCGGGGCCTGTCGCCGTTTCCGGCCGGTCCCTTCTCACAGCGGCAGTGGCGCCATGGCCAGCAGATACACGCCGTACCCGAGGGAGAGCGCGGCCAGGGAGCCCACCGTCAGGACGACGGTACGAGGCCGGGCGCGGGCCAGTACGACCGCTGCCGGGACGAGCAGCGGGAAGGCCGGCAGCAGGAACCGCGGCTTGGAGGGGAAGTAACCGGTGCCGCCGAGCGCCAGCACCACCAGCACCACGGTGTAGACGAGCAGCGGCAGGGGCGGCCGGTCCAGCACCAGCAGGACGAGGAGCAGGACCGATACGGCGAGGACCGCGGCGGCCACGGGGTGCAGCAGGGGCCCGTCGTGCAGGAACAGCCGCTTCACGGACCGCAGGGTGTCCCGCCCGAAGTCGAAACGCGAACCCCAGATCTCCTGCACCTGGAAGTAGCCGCGCGGCCCGGCACCGGTTCGGATCCCCACCCACAGGACGTAGCCGAGCCAGCCGGCGGGGGCGATCAGGGCCGCGACCCAGTAGAGCCGGAGAGTGCGTTTCCGCCGCGGTACGGGGCCGTCACGCCCGCGCCACCAGGCCCGTACCACCGCCGCCGCGACGACCGCCGCGGCGACCGCGAGACCGTTCGGCCGGGCGAGTCCGGCCAGTACCGCCAGGCCGCCCGCCCACAGCGGCCGGCCGGTGAGCAGCGCGTACAGCGCCCACGCGGCCAGCGCGGTGAGCAGCGGTTCCGTATAGCTCAGCGACTGGATGACGGCGTGCGGCAGCAGCGCCCACAGCACCACCAGGAACGTTCCGGCGCGCCGCCCGTACAGATGCGCGCCGACCGCGAAGATCCCCCACGCGGCCACGGCGGCGGCCGTCCAGGCGAGCAGCAGCCCGGCGTTGAGCGCGCCGATCGGCACGACGGCGGACAGGCCGCGGATCAGGCCCGGGTACAGCGGGAAGAAGGCCAGGTCGGCGAGGGCGTCCGGCGGCCACATGTGGCGGGGGGCCGGCGAGCCGTAGCCGTACCGGGCCACGCCCAGATACCAGTTGGAGTCCCAGGTGGCGCCGAGCAGGCTGCGCGGGTGGCGCCCGGTACGCCACGCCCAGAGCGCCGTGCACAGGACGCCCGCGAAGCGGACGGCCGCGAAGAGCGCGAGGGCGGGGGCCGCACGGCGCAGGGCGGCCCGGACGTGCACCCGCACGGAACCGGGCCGTACGGCGGCGGCCGCGGTGTCGACGGTCTCGGCGGACACGGAACACCTCCGGTACACGCGCGGCGCTCACACCCCAGGCCTCCACACGCCCGGCACACCCCGACACCACGACTCTCGGCGTGGACCGCCCGTCACGCGACCCCGGTAGGCCGACCGGGTGGCCTGGCGGGGGCGCGCGACGGGGGCGTGCGGTCAGAGACCGCGGAGCCGCTCGACCGCCTCCTGGAGGACTTTCTCCTGTTTGCAGAAGGCAAACCGGACATAGGGGGCGCCCTGGTCCTGATGGTCGTAGAAGACGGCGTTGGGGATGGCTACGACGCCGGCACGTTCCGGGAGGGCGCGGCAGAAGGCGAAGCCGTCGTCTTCGCCGAGGGGGCGGATGTCGGTGGTGACGAAGTAGGTGCCGGAGGGGCGGAAGACGCGGAAACCGGCGGCGGCGAGGCCGTCGGCGAGCAGGTCGCGCTTGGCTCGCAGGTCGTCGCGGAGGTCCGTGTAGTACCTGTCGGGCAGGGCCAGCGCCTCGGCGACCGCGTACTGGAACGGGCCGGCGGAGACGTACGTGAGGAACTGCTTGGCGGAGCGGACGGCGCCTACCAGCTCCGGGGTCGCGGTGACCCAGCCGACCTTCCAGCCGGTGAAGGAGAAGGTCTTGCCGGCCGAGCCGATGGTGACGGTGCGCTCGCGCATGCCGGGGAAGGACGCGAGCGGGAGGTGCTCGCCTTCGAAGACGAGGTGTTCGTAGACCTCGTCGGTGATGACCAGGAGGTCGCGTTCGCAGGCCAGGCGGGCGATCTCGGTGAGTTCGGCGCGGTCGAGGACGGTGCCGGTGGGGTTGTGGGGGGTGTTGAGGAGGATGAGGCGGGTGCGGTCGGTGACGGCGTCCCGCAGCTCGTCGAGGTCGAGGGCGTACGTGCCGTCCTCGGCGGACGGGCGCAGCGTCACCGGGACGCGGGTGCCGCCCGCCATCGCGATGCACGCGGCGTAGGAGTCGTAGTACGGCTCCAGCGCGATCACCTCGTCGCCGGGCTCCAGGAGGGCGAGCAGCGAGGCGGCGATGGCCTCGGTGGCGCCGGCGGTGACCAGCACCTCGGTGTCGGGGTCGTACGCCACGCCGAGGTGGCCGTAGAAGCGGTGCTGGTGCGCGGCGACGGCGGTCCGCAGTCCGGGGACGCCGGGGCCGGGCGGGTACTGGTTGCCGCGACCGTCGCGCAGTGCGCGGACCGCCGCCTCCCTGACCTCCTCCGGGCCGTCGGTGTCGGGGAAGCCCTGTCCCAGGTTGATCGATCCGGTGCGTACGGCGAGCGCGGACATCTCGGCGAAGATCGTCGTACCGAACTCGGCGAGGCGGCGGTTGAGCAGCGGTCGTGACATGCCCGCCATCCTCCGCCGAACCTCTGGACTTCCTCAACTGTGCTTTGCGGCCCGGGCGGCCCGGGCATGACCCCCGCACCGATGGCACGGTGCGGGACCGGACGGCCCGAAAGAGGACGCCGGAACCGGAGTGGATCAGCGCGGACCGGAGAGGGATCGAAGGACACGAACGACGCGTACGACACGTACGACAGGGCTCCGGCCGGGCCGTGGGACGCGGCGGCGGGCGGAGCGGGTGCCTCGCTTCGGGGGACGGAAAGGAGTGTGGGGCAACGATGGGTTTTGTGGTCTTCCTGGTGATCTGTGTGGTGGTCGCGGCCCTGGTGGCCACGGCGGCGCAGAGCCGCGACGGCGGTGGCCGGCGCAGCCTCGGCAGGCGCGGGCGGGACGGCACCGGCTGGTGGGTGGTCGGTGACCCGGGCGTGGGCGGCGGGCACCGCCACGGCCACTCCTCCTGCGGTGGAGGCTCCTCCTGCGGCGGCGTCTCGTGCGGGGGCGGTGGCGGGGGCGGGCATCACTCGTCGTCCTGCGGTGGGGGTGGCGGTGGCTGCGGTGGGGGCAGTTCCTGAGGGGCGGCCCGGGGCCGGTTCCGCAGGGGTTCCCGGGTGATCGGCGGCCGGTTCCGGGAGCGGTCCGGGAGCGTTGCTGCCCCGTACACATGCAGGGGGCCCATGCCGGTCCGCATATGCGCCCAGCAGGGTCAACGCCCGCTGGGGAGTGGGTTGTTGAACAACTGAACTGAGTGGCCCTCTGAGGGATGGAAACCCGGCGAAGATGGGTAAAAACGCTGTGGGCCCCGCTCGTTTCATGATTCCCTCTCCCTAGAGAATCCCAGTTCTCGGACCCCACGTGGGCACGAGCCGGCAGACAGTCGTACACCCTGATCCCGTCTCCGGGGCAGGCCGGCCCACCATCCACTGCGTGCTTGCGGAGCCGACCCATGCTCACGACCCTGAAAACGGCCTACACCGATACCCGCGCATCCGACCTGGCCTGGGCGCTCGGCCGGGAGCCGCTGCCGGCCCTCGCCGTGCTCGACCTCCAACTTGCCGACGCGCGCGTGCAGTTGAGACTGCTCGGCGCCTCTCACCAAGTGCTCCTGGAGGAGGAGCGCGGCACCTGCTCCGAGACCGTCGCCTGCATACCCGGCAGCAGCACCCCGCTTCCGCTGGGCGTGGCGAAACGCATCGGCGACTGGGAGTACGAGTTCGCGGCCCACGTCGAGACGCTCTCGCAGGGTTCGTTCGCCGGGCGCGCCCAGGAACTGCTCGCCCTGGTCGCCGAACACCCGCTCGGCCTTGCCGGAACGTTCCCGGGCTCACCGCACGCGTTCACCGCGATGCTGGCGCAGCGCGAGGGCGGCCAGGTGCGCTGGCGTACCTGGCACGCCTACCCGCAGGAGGGGCGGCTGGTCGCGACCCGTACGCGGGTGGGCGTCCGGATGGCGGCGGCCATCTGACGGGCGCCGGCGACCGCCCGGCCTGTACCGGCGACCGTTCGGCCTGCACCGATGGCCGCCCGGCCTGCACCGGTGACCGCCCGCCCGGCGCCATCGGCTGCCCTGCCTGCGACGGCGCTTCCCGTGGGCGCTCCTACCGGCTCGCGGGGCCGCCCGCGTGCCCGTCATGCTCCAAGTCGCCCGTGTGGGACGCGTACTACGCTCGTGTGGGTGACATAGGGCCATCCGGCCGTCACGTAGCGTTGCACGACATGATCGATCCGCCTGATCCAGTCCACCGCGGTTCGCCCGTGCCGCCCGAGGCGGAGCGTCCGGCGCGGCTGCCCGTGGCCGCCGGGCTCGGCCGGCTGCTCGTCCTGGCCACCACCTTCGTCTGCGCCGCCTGCGGCCTCGTCTACGAACTCGAACTGGTCGCGCTCGCCTCCTACCTGACCGGCGACTCGGTCACCCAGGCCTCCGTCGTGCTGTCCGTCATGGTCTTCGCGATGGGCATCGGATCACTGCTCGCCAAACGGCTGCGCTGCCGGGCGGCCGCCGGCTTCGGCGCGCTGGAGGCGGTCCTCGCGCTCGTCGGCGGCTTCTCCGCGATGGCGCTCTACGCCTGCTACGCCTGGTTCGGCCAGTCCCGCTCCGTCCTGGTCGCCTTCTCACTGGCCATAGGCATGCTCATCGGCGCCGAGGTGCCGCTGCTGATGACGCTCATCCAGCGGGTCCGCCGTCAGGACGCGGGCGGCGCGGTGGCGGACCTGTTCGCGGCCGACTACGTGGGCGCCCTGGTCGGCGGCCTGGCCTTTCCCTTCCTGCTGCTGCCGGTGCTGGGCCAGCTCTCCGGCGCGCTGCTCACCGGGTCGGTCAACGCGGTGGCGGGCGGCGGGCTGGTGCTCTGGCTCTTCCGCGGCGACCTGTCCGTACGGGCCCGCTGGGCACTGATCGCCGGCAATGTGCTGGTACTGACGCTGCTCGCCGCCGGGACGGTGCTGGTGGCTCCCTTCGAACGGGCCGCACGGGACGCGGTGTACGGGTCGGCGGCGCGGGTCGCGGTCCGTACCGGCGTCCAGGAAGTCGTGATCACGGGCGGTACGGGGCCGGACGCCATGGGCCCGGTCGGCACCGGCGGCACCGGGGCCGCTGCGGACCACCCGGACCGGTCGGGCCGGGTCGCGGACCGGCGCGGGCGGCCCGTACCGCACGACGGGAAGGGCGGCGCCGGAGCCGGCGGGCCGCTCGGGCTCTACCTGGACGGCCGGCTGCGGGCCGGTGCGGCCGACGAGCGCGGGTACCACGAAGGGCTGGTGCACCCCGCGATGGCCGGCGGCCCGCACCGCCGGGTCCTGGTGCTCGGCGGCGGCGACGGCCTCGCCGCCCGCGAGGTGCTGCGCCACCCCGGCGTCACGGACGTGACGATCGTCGAACTCGACCCCGGCGTGGCCCGTCTGGCCCGCACGGACCCGGGGCTGTCCGCGCTCAACGGGCACGCGCTGGACGACCCGCGGGTCCGGGTGGTCGCGGGTGACGGGTTCGAGTGGCTGCGGCGGGGCGGCGCCGCGGACCGCAACGGCGGACCGTACGACGTCGTGATCGCCGACCTGCCCGACCCGGGGAGCACGGCCGGCACCAAGTTCTACTCACAGGAGTTCTACGGCCTCGTGGTCCGCGCCCTGGCCGCGGGCGGGCGGCTGGCGGTGCACGCCGGAGAGCCCGTGTCCCGGCCCCGTACGTTCTGGACGGTCGACGCGACCGTACGGGCAGCCGGTCTGCGCACCGTCCCGTACCGCGTTCCCGGGCGCACCGTGCCCCGGACCCCGCCCCGCGACAGCGCGCCGGAACGCTCCTGCGGAACCGGCCGGCCGGCCGCTCACCGCCCCGCCTGCGGCTGGGGCTTCCTGCTGGCCGCCCGCCAGCCGCCTCGCCTGACCCTCTCCCCGGACACCCCCACCCTCCGCTCCCTGACGCCCGCCTCCCTCCAGGCCGCCGCCCGCGCCCTCGCCGGCGCGCGCATCCCCGGCCCGCCGTCGACGCTGATGCATCCGCGGTACCTGAACTGACACCGGCCCGGGCCGCCGGACCGGCGCCCGTCGGCGGCGCTCCGCTCTCGCTCCCCCGTTCGGCCGCGGGAGAAAATGGTGCCGGAGCGGGCACGTGGGCCGGGGCGGCTGGGTAGGCTCCCATGCCATGGAGCACGAGGTGTACGTTCCGTTTCCCGTCGAGACCGTACGGCAGGCGCTGACCGAGCCGGAGCGCGTGGCGCGCTGCATCCCCGGATGCCAACTCGACGCCGACGCGGACCCCGGCACCCCCGGTGGGCGGCTGCGGCTGCGCATCGGCAGTTCCACCATCACCTACCGCGGCACCCTGACCGTCACCGGCCGCGGCGCCGACACGGTCCTGGTCGAGGCGAGCGGCATGGAGTCGCGCGGTGACGGCTCCGCCGAGCTGTCCCTGACCGTACGGCTCGCCACCGCGCCCGACGACTCCGCCGCCACGGTCCTGCGGTGCGCCGGCACGGTCACCAGCACGGGCCGCCTCGCGGAGGCCGGCGACCAGGCGGCCGGGTCCGCCGGACGCCGCGTCCTGGACCGCTTCGCCGCGAACCTCGCCGCCGACCTCACCGACAACCCGCCGGCCCCCGCGGACAGCGGCCCGCCGGCAGCCTCCCCTGCCGCCGCGTCCGTCTTCGACACCGACGTCCCGCCGCCGTCGCTCGACCCGCTCGCCGACGCCGACGACCAGGACGGCACTCCGCCCGCCGAGGCCGCGCACGCGCGGCGCACGATGATCGGGCGCAGCGCGGAGGAGGTCGACCACGCACCACCGCGTGGCCGGTACGCCCCCGTGCCCGCCCCGCAGTCGGCGACCACTTCCGCCACCCTGCGGTGGGCGGCCCCGGCGGCGGCCCTCGCGCTCGCGTCGGCGGTGGTCGTGGGCCGCGTACTGCGGCGCCGCCGCTGAGCCGGACGGAGCGGGCGCGGGGCCGGTCGGTGCGGGTGCTCCGGCCGGTCGGTGCGGGCGCGGGGCCGGTCGGTGCGGGCGCTCCGGCCGGTCGGGCGGGTGCGAGGCTGACCGGTGCAGGTGCTCCGGTCGGTGCGGGCGCGGGGCCGGTCCGCGCCGCGCGCGACATCGCGCCTGGCGCGCCGCCGTACCGCGCCGGCTCCCCGTTAGGGTCGGACCGTGAGTGACAACGACACGCGAAACGCCACGCCGGGGCAGGTGCGGCTGACCGCCGGCGACGCCGAAGTGACCGTCGACCCGGCCAACGGCTGCCGGCTCGCGAGCCTGCGCATCGGCGGCACGGAACTGCTGCGGCAGGGCGCCAAGTACGGCTCCTTCCCGATGGTGCCGTGGTGCGGCCGGATCGAGAACGGGCGCTTCCGCAACGGCGGCGAGCTGCACCAGATGCCGGTCAACTCCCCGCCGCACGCGATTCACGGCACCGGCCGCAACGTCGCCTGGACGACGGCGCGCGCGGACGCGGCCAGCGCCGCGTTCACCTACGACCTCCTCGACCCGGGCGCCGCCCCCTGGCCGTACCCGGGCCGCGTCACCCAACTGGTCGAGCTGGCCGAGGACGGCGGCTCGCTCACCCTGACCATGGGCGTCGAGGCGAGCGGCGACTCCTTCCCGGCCCAGGCCGGCTGGCACCCGTGGTTCCTGCGCAGTTTGGGTGGGGACGGCCGGGGCGGCGACGACGTACGGATCGACTTCAGCGCCGCGTGGCAGGAGGAGCGGGGCGACGACCACCTGCCCACCGGCCGGCGGATCGACCCGAAGCCCGGGCCCTGGGACGACTGCTTCGGCATGCCGGACGGCGTGGACGTCACCCTCACCTGGCCGGGCCGGCTGGAGCTGACGGTCACCAGCGGTGCCGAGTGGGTGGTGGTCTACGACGAGCAGGACGAAGCGGTCTGCGTGGAGCCGCAGTCCGGTCCGCCGAACGGCCTCAACACGGCGCCGCGCCTGGTCACGCCCATCGAACCGCTGGAAATCTCCACCACGTGGAGCTGGCGCACGCTGTCGTGACCGCCCGGCCCCGGCGACCGGTGTCGGGCCGGGGCCCCGGCCACCTTCTAAGCTCATGCACATGACTGACGACGTACGCGGCGATCTGCTGCAGCAGATCAAGGACAAGGCCGTGGTGCACGGCAAGGTGACGCTCTCCTCCGGCAAGGAGGCCGATTACTACATCGACCTGCGCCGGATCACCCTCGACGGTGCGGCCGCGCCCCTCGTCGGGCAGCTGATGCTGGACATCACCGCCGACCTGGACTACGACGCGGTCGGCGGGCTCACGCTCGGCGCCGACCCGGTCGCGGCCTCGATGCTGCACGCCGCCGCGGCGCGCGGGCGGCGGCTGGACGCGTTCGTCGTACGCAAGGCGCAGAAGACGCACGGGATGCAGCGGCGGATCGAGGGCCCGGACATCAAGGGCCGCCGGGTCCTGGTGGTCGAGGACACCTCCACCACCGGCGGCTCGCCGCTGACCGCGGTCGAGGCGGCGCGCGAGGCGGGTGCGGAGGTGGTCGCGGTCGCCACGATCGTGGACCGCGGGGCGGAGGCGGCGATCGCCGACGCGGGTCTGCCGTACATCACCGGTTACCAGCTCGGGGACCTCGGCCTGGCCTGAGCCCCGTACGGCCGTCCTGGCGCTGACCAGCGCTTATCGCAAACGGGTGGTCGGTTTCACGTGAAACCGGCCACCCCTTTGCGCGCGGGTGGCGTGTAGGGGATGTGGAGCAAACCGCCGCGTCTGGGAAGATGAGCTACGGCGATGTCGTCGCCCCCTGGTCAGGGCCAAGAACGCACACCCGCACATCACAAGGAGCGGACAGATGCCCATCGCAACTCCCGAGGTCTACAACGAGATGCTGGACCGGGCGAAGGCAGGCAAGTTCGCCTACCCGGCCATCAACGTGACCTCGACGCAGACTCTGCACGCAGCGCTGCGTGGTTTCGCCGAGGCCGAGAGCGACGGCATCGTCCAGATCTCCACCGGTGGTGCGGAGTTCCTGGGCGGTCAGCACAACAAGGACATGGTGACCGGCGCCGTCGCGCTGGCGGAGTTCGCGCACATCGTCGCCGAGAAGTACGACATCAACGTCGCGCTGCACACCGACCACTGCCCCAAGGACAAGCTGGACGGCTACGTCCGTCCGCTGCTGGCCGTCTCCGAGCAGCGGGTGGCCAAGGGCCAGAACCCGCTGTTCCAGTCCCACATGTGGGACGGCTCGGCCGAGACCCTGGCCGACAACCTGTCCATCGCCCAGGAGCTGCTGGCCCAGGCTGCCGCCGCGAAGATCATCCTTGAGGTCGAGATCACCCCGACCGGTGGCGAGGAGGACGGCGTCACCCACGAGATCAACGACGAGCTGTACACCACCGTCGACGACGCGCTGCGGACCGCTGAGGCGCTGGGCCTGGGCGAGAAGGGCCGCTACCTGCTCGCGGCCTCGTTCGGCAACGTGCACGGCGTGTACAAGCCGGGCAACGTCGTGCTCCGTCCCGAGCTCCTGAAGGACCTCCAGGAGGGCGTGAGCTCCAAGTACGGCAAGTCCTCGCCGTTCGACTTCGTCTTCCACGGCGGCTCGGGCTCCACGGCGGAGGAGATCGCCACGGCGCTGGAGAACGGCGTCGTGAAGATGAACCTGGACACGGACACGCAGTACGCGTTCACGCGGCCGATCGCGGACCACATGTTCCGCAACTACGACGGCGTCCTGAAGGTCGACGGCGACGTCGGCAACAAGAAGACGTACGACCCGCGCAGCTGGGGCAAGCTCGCGGAGGCGGGCATGGCCAAGCGGGTCACCGAGGCCTGTGCGAATCTGCGGTCCACCGGGACCAAGATCAAGTAACGCCTTTGGTGCTGCGGCCCCGCGTTTGCCCCTTGGGGGAGCGGGGCCGTTGCGTTGTCGGTCTGTTGTGGCTGGGGTTCCTGTTGTCCTCAATCGCCGGACGGGCTTGTGGGTGCGCCGGCCTGGTGTGGGGGTGTGGGGCCTGGTGGGGGTATGCGTTGTGCGCGATGGGTCCGGTGGTGGGGGGCTCGGGGCCACACAGGGGTCACTCCTCGGCACCGTGTACGTCGCCCGGGGCGTGAGGTGAACCCGGGCTCCCGGCTGACCTGCGGGGAGACCCCTGTATGTCCCCGAGCCCGCGCCGTTTGCGGCTATCCCGCCATCGTGGCGAAAATCCCGCCCCCTCGCGCGCAGCGCGAGGAGGCAGGCCGACATCCGGGCCGCGATTCAGGGCGCGTGCAGTGGGGCCACCCCCTACCCCCACGTGAGCCTCACCATGTGGTGGGGGCACACCGGGGTGATCGACAGATTCCCCCCTGCTGTCTCGGCCTCGCCGAACCGGCCTGAGGGGGTGCGTAGGGGGCCATCCCCGCAGGTCAGCCGGGAGCCCGGGTTCACCTCACGTCCCGGGCGACGTACACGGTGCCGAGGAGTTGGCCCCCTGCGCGCCCCCGCCCCGGCACCTACCTATGCGAGCCGCGCGACAGCGCAAAACCTCGCGCGAAGCGCGAGACCAGTCGGTCCCTCCGGGAAGATGGAGCTATGGCCATTCACGAAAACCTGCTCGGGGGCCCGCCCCCGACCGAACTGCCCGACGATCCCGAACCCCGCGAGCTCCTCGCCTCGGGTGCCGCGCCGACGGACGTCGCGGCGAAGTATCCGACCTCCTCGCTGGCCTGGGCGCAGCTGGCGGACGACGCGTTCCAGGCGGGGCGGACGGTCGAGTCGTACGCGTACGCGCGTACCGGTTACCACCGTGGGCTGGACGCGCTGCGCCGGGCCGGCTGGAAGGGGCACGGGCCGGTGCCGTTCGAGCACGAGCCGAACCGGGGCTTCCTGCGCGCCCTGCACGCGCTCGCCCGCGCCGCGCAGGCGATCGGCGAGCAGGAGGAGTACGAGCGCTGCACGACGTTCCTGCGGGACTCGTCGCCCACCGCGGCGGACACCCTCTCGTAAGGCGTGCGAACCCCGCGTCGAGCCCGCGTCGGCCCCGCGTAGGCCCGGCGTAGAGCCGCGCCCCGGCTGCGGGACGCAGTGAACCGAGGGCCGGTCGCGCGAGCGCGACCGGCCCTCGGCACACCCGGCGGCGGCCCCTTGCGCGCCCCCGGCGCAGCACGGATGATGCCAGTGGGCCGGAAGATTCCGTGCCCGAGGGGACCGGGGCTCCGTTTGCCGACGGGAAGGAGCGGACCGCTACCCGGAAGCCGGCAGCATCGAGGAGTTCCTCATGTCGCAGCAGTCCGCCCCACAGGATCAGCCGGAGGCCGCCGAGGCCCGGCGGCCCGATCTGAGCATCGGCAGCACGGGGACGACCCCGTACGAGGATTACGTCCACGCGGACGTGCTCACCCACCTTCAGCATCCGCTGTCCGACGATCCGGGCGAGATGGCCTTCCTGGTCACGACCCAGGTGATGGAGCTGTGGTTCACGGTCGTCGTGCATGAGTGGCACACCGCGGCGCAGGCGTTGCGCCGGGACGACCTGCCGGCCGCGCTGGAGGCGCTGGAGCGTTCGACGTACCAGCTGGAGGCGCTGAACGCGGCGTGGAAGCCGCTGGCGCGGCTGACGCCCGCGCAGTTCAACGCGTTCCGGGGCGCGCTGGGCGAGGGCTCGGGGTTCCAGTCGGCGATGTACCGGCGCCTGGAGTTCCTGCTGGGCGAGAAGTCGGCGTCGATGCTCGTACCGCACCGCGGGGCGCCGCGGGAGTACGCGGAGCTGGAGAAGGCGCTGCAGGAGCCGAGTCTGTGGGACGAGACGCTGCGGCTGCTGGCCCGCCGCGGGTACGGGATCCCCCGCGAGGTGCTGGAGCGCGAGGTGACGGCGCGGTACGAGCCGGACGCGCGGGTCGAGGCGGTGTGGGCCGAGGTGTACGCGGGGCCGCGGGACAGCGAACTGGTGCGGCTCGGCGAGACGTTGACGGACGTCGCGGAGCTGGTGTGGCGCTGGCGAAACGATCATCTGGTGGCGACGCGGCGGGCGATGGGAGCCAAGATGGGCACCGGCGGTTCGGCAGGCGTGGCGTGGCTGGAGAAGCGCGCCAGCAAGAACGTTTTTCCGGAGCTGTGGACGGCGCGCAGCCATGTCTGAGCAGGACGAGCGCGCCGCGGCGCTGGACGCGAAGGACGAACTGGCACCCGTCCGGGACAGGTTCGTCCTGGACGACTGCGTGTACCTGGACGGCAATTCGCTCGGCGCGCTGCCCGGCCACGTACCCGGCCGGGTCGCGGACGTCATCACCCGCCAGTGGGGCGAACTGCGCATCCGCTCCTGGGAGGAGTCGGGCTGGTGGAGCGCCCCGGAACGCGTCGGCGACCGGATCGCCCCGCTGCTGGGCGCCGCGCCGGGGCAGGTGGTGGCCGGCGACTCGACCAGCGTCAACGTGTTCAAGGCGGTGGTCGGCGCGGTACGGATGGCGGGTGCGGGCCGGGACGAGATCCTGGCCGACGAGGCGTCCTTCCCGACCGACGGGTACATCGCGGAGTCCGCGGCCCGGATGACGGGCTGCACGCTGCGGGCCCTGCCCGCCGAGCGGATGGCCGGCGAGGCCGGCCCCCGTACCGCGCTCGCGCTGGTCAACCACGTCGATTACCGCACCGGCCGGCTCAACGACCTGCCCGGCATCACCGCCGCGCTGCACGAGGCCGGGGCCCTGGCGCTCTGGGACCTGTGCCACAGCGCGGGCGCGCTGCCGGTCCGGCTGGACGCGCACGGCGTGGATCTCGCGGTGGGATGCACGTACAAGTACCTCAACGGCGGGCCGGGCGCGCCCGCGTACCTGTACGTCCGCGAGGAGCTCCAGGCCCGCTTCGACTCGCCGCTGCCCGGCTGGAACTCGCACGCCGTGCCCTTCGGCATGGACACCGCGTACGCCCCGGCCGACGGCATCACCCGCGGCCGCGTCGGCACCCCCGACATCCTGTCCATGCTCGCTCTGGAGGCGGCCCTGGACGTCTGGGACGGCATCAGCGTCGAGACCGTACGGTCCAAGAGCCTCGCGCTCGGCGACTTCTTCCTGGAGTGCGTGGACGCGTACGTCCCGGAGGGCCGGGTGCGCTGTGTCACCCCGCGGGAGCACCCGCTGCGGGGCAGCCAGATCGCGCTGGCCTGTGCGGACGCCGGGAAGGTGATGACGGAGCTGATCCGGCGCGGGGTGGTCGGCGACTTCCGCCACCCCGACGTGCTGCGCTTCGGCCTGACCCCGCTCTACACGTCCTTCGCGGACGTGGCGCGGGCCGCGCGGGTACTGGGCGAGGTCGTGGGGTGAACGCCGCGGGCGCCGCGGCCGAGGAGGCGGCGCTGCTCGGCCTCGCGCCGGTGCCGCCGGACGCGACGACGGCGTACGGGCCGCATCCGGACCAGGTGATCGACCTGTACGGGCCGCGGAACGACGGACCGGTGGTGCTGCTGTTGCACGGCGGCTTCTGGCGCGCCGCGTACGACCGTACGCACCTGTCGCCGCTCGCCGCGGAGCTGGCCCGGCACGGGCTGCCGGTCGCCCTCGCCGAGTACCGCCGGGTGGGCGCGGGCGGGGGCTGGCCGCGTACGTACGAGGACGTGCCGGCCGCGGCGGCCGCGCTCGCGCGGCCCGTGGTGGCCGTGGGGCACTCGGCGGGCGGGCACCTCGCACTGCTGCTCGCGGCGGCGCGCGCGCACCGTCCCGGGCCGGACGCCCCGCTGCGGGTCGTCGCCGTGGCGCCCGTCGCCGACCTCGCGCACGCCCACGAGCTGGGGCTGAGCGGCGGCGCGGTGGCGGAGTTCCTGGGCGACGGCCCCGGGCGGGCGGACCGGCTCGCCGCTGCAGACCCGGTACGGCGGCTGCCGGCGACGGTGCCCGTGACGATCCTGCACGGCACCGCCGACCCCGACGTGCCCGTCGAGCTGTCCCGCCGCTACGTACGGGCGGCGGCGGCCGCCGGCGGCCCCGTGCCGCTGCTGCGCGAACAGGCCGGCACCGGCCACTACGCGCACGTCACGCCCGGCACCGCCGCCTTCCGCGTCCTCCTCGACACCCTGCGTAGTACTTGAGGAGGACGGCCGCAGATCCGCTCAGCAGGGGACGACCGCAGGCCGCGCGCTGCATACCGTGGTGTGCGTGAACCAGACGACCCACTCGCAGCGCGACGACCTGCGCTCGGAAGCCCGGCTCGTCCGCGGCGCGCTCGACCGGCTGCGCCAGGACCTGATCGTGGACGCCTTCGCCTTCCGCCCGATGCTGCCCCTGGACGACGCGCGCGTGTCCGGCTGGTCGTGGGCGCCCCAGCGGCTGCGCCGCCATGTGCGCTGGGCCCCGCATTTCGTGCTCGCGGGCGTCGCGGCCGTCGTCTTCCTCGGGGCGACGAGCGTGCTGGCCCGCTCCGGCCCGCTGTCCTTGCTCTTCACGGTGGTCCAGAGCTTCCTGCTCGCCGCGCCGATCGTGCTCACGCTCTTCCGGCCGGTCGGCGCGTTCTGGCTGTCGGGCGCGGCGCTGTTCTTCACGATGGCGGTGTACGCCGTCACCGGGTCCGATTCCGCCGGGTACGAGATCGGCGCCGTCCTCCACATCGCGGTGATGGCCCTGGTCGTGCTCCGCACCCGGCCCCGGCTGGCCGCCGAGATGTGGCTGACCACCATGGCCGCGGGCGGTCTCATGGTGGTGTTCCTGCCGCGGCGGCTCTCGGACGTGGTGGCGTTCGCGGTGTTCACGGTGTTCGTGCTGGTTCCCGCCGCCGCCATCCGCGCCTGGCGCGAGGAGCGGCAGAACGTCGTCGAGACCCGGACCGCCACCGCCGAGGAACGCTCACGGCGCACTCTCCTGGAGGAGCGCGCCCTGATCGCCCGCGAGCTGCACGACGTGGTCGCGCACCACATGTCCGTCATCGCCATCCAGGCCGAGGCCGCCCCGTACCGGGTCAAGGACACCCCGCCCGAGCTGGCCACCTCCTTCTCGACCATCCGGGAGAACGCGGTGGCCGCGCTGACCGAGCTGCGCCGCATCCTCGGTGTCGTACGGTCCGAGGACCCGGACGCCTTCGCCGACGCCGACCCCGAGGCGCCGCAGCCGACGCTGGCCAGTCTCGACTCGCTGCTGGAGAGCGTGCGCAGTGCGGGGCTGGTCGTCGAAGCGGTGATCACCGGCTCGCCGCGGCCGCTGCCGCAGGGCGTCGAGCTGTCCGCGTACCGCATCGTCCAGGAGGCGCTGAGCAACACGCTGCGGCACGCGCCGGGTGCCGAGGCGCGGGTGGAGATCTCGTACGTGCTCGGCGGTCTCGGACTGCGTATCGTCAACGGCAAGGCGAGCCGCCTGGCCAAACCGTCACCGGGGGCCGGGCACGGCGTACTGGGAATGCGGGAACGGGTGCAGATGCTGGGCGGGGAGATGACCGCGGACCACACCGAGGACGGCGGCTTCGAGGTCGCGGCCTTCATCCCGGTGTCGGCGACGCCGGGTGCGGCGGAGGGGAAGACGGCGTGATCCGGGTACTGATCGTGGACGACCAGGAGATGGTCCGGGAGGGCTTCTCGGTGCTGCTGGGCGCGATGCCGGACATCGAGGTGGTGGGCGCCGCCGTGGACGGCCGGCAGGCGGTGGCCAAGGTCGCCGAGCTGCGGCCGGACGTGGTGCTGATGGACATCCGGATGCCGCACATGAACGGGCTGGAGGCGACCCGCGAGATCGTCGCGGCCGACGCGGACGCCAAGGTGCTGGTGCTGACCACCTTCGACCTGGACGAGTACGTCTACCAGGCGCTGCGGTCCGGGGCGAGCGGCTTCCTGCTCAAGGACGCCTCGGCGGGCCAGCTCGCGGAGGGCGTACGGATCGTGGCGAACGGCGAGGCGCTGCTCGCGCCGGCCGTCACCAAGCGGCTGATCTCGGAGTTCTCCAAGCTGGACACGCCCAGGGCACCCACCCAGGAACGCGTCGGCGACCTCACCGAGCGGGAGACCGAGGTCCTGGTGCTGGTGGCCCAGGGACTGTCCAACGGTGAGATCGCCGAGCATCTGGTCGTGGCCGAGTCGACGGTGAAGACGCACGTCAGCCGGATTCTGGTGAAGCTGGGACTGCGCGACCGCACCCAGGCGGCGGTCTTCGCGTACGAGGCGCGGCTGGTCACGCCGGGCGGGTGACGGCCGCCCGGCGCGCCGGGCGGCTCACAGGTGCGCGATGTCGGGTCTGGCCCGCAGCAGGGTGTCGCGGGTGATCACCACGATCTTTTCGTACTCGGCGCGGCTGGCGTCGTCCGGCAGTTTGCCGTCCAGGTCGGCCGTCATGTCGGTGCCGATCACGGCGATACGGCCGTCGCTGAGTTCGAACAGATCGGGGCAGCTGCCGTTGCCCACGCTGCCGCGCTCCTGGGGGGTGGCGCCCAGGCGCCGGGAGATGTCGGGTGCTGTCACCGGCCCTGGACTACCCCGGTGGCGCGCGGCAGTGCGAGCCGAATTGCAGAGGTTTTCCCTTCGGGGGAAAAGCACTACACCTGTGAGTGGGTCACTGCTCGGTGTTTTGCCCGTCGATCAAACGCAGATTCGGCACGGGGGGTGCCGGTGGCTGGGCGTTCGTCTGGGTCAGTGCCTCGTCCACGAGAACGGCGAATTGGTGTTCGTGCGATGCGTGATCCATTTCGGCGCGCATGAAGCGCGCGGATTCCCAGTAGCCGCGGAAGACCGGAGTGTCGGTGATGTAGCGCAGATGGCCGAGCATCTCGCGGTCGTTCGCCATCCCCAGCTTGTGGACGAGCATGGAATGGGAGTAGATCAGGTTGGCGTACAGGTACTGGCGGTTCTCCTTCGGTGACAGGCCCGGTGCGTACGCGGGCCAGACCTCGGCCAGTTCCGGGTCGCCGATGCTCATCTTGAGCAGTTCCATGTGCAGGCGCCGCATATCGGCCTCGGCGCTGCGGTGCAGTTCACCGGCCGACCGGCGCAGCTCGTCCCGCTGCAGCTCCAGTTCGGTGCGTTGCAGCCGCATTTCCGCGCGTTGCAGTTCCAGTTCCTGGCGTTGCAGCGAGGTCTCGTCGCGCTGCAGGCGCAGCGTCCTCGCCATGTAGAACAGCACCAGTACGGCGGTGGAAGAAGCCGCGGCGCCATAAGCCTGGCCCGCATTTCCGCTGCCGGGGGTGCGCAGACCGGGCACCATCGTCATGATCAGGCTGAACAGCACACAGGCTGCTCCGGCCGCCAGGACGACTCCCAGATTCCGCAGTACCGAGATCGCTGTGCGTGGTCCCATTCCGTTCACGGACACCTCCGCCCGCCCTCAGGCGTGAAACCGCGGCGTGCCGGCCTGTGCGCGCCGTCATCGCCGCTCGCCGGATGTGTGCCCAGCCGTAAAGGCGGACAACCGCGGCCCACGGCGTGGCCCGCGGCACACCGGCGCGGAATGCCTCACTCCCGCTCCACTGGTCTTTTCCGGGCGCTCACGGAGCACCGGTGGCGGCAGGAGGTCTCGACCAGTTGGAGCGGTGGGGAGCGCGGACGCCGGACCGGCGCACGCCCCCGGGCGGGGGTCGCTCCCGCCGTACGACGCAGCGGTGGCGTACGGGGAAGTGCGGCGCCGGAGTCCGCTACAGCTCCGGCGCCGCACGTCCGGGAGGCGTGCCGTCCCGGCGCTCAGCCGATGTCGCGGCGCCGCAGTCCTGCCAGGCCCGCGGCCACCAGGACCGCGGTGAGGCCGAGCAGCCACAGGAACGGGGCCGCGGTGGTCTCGGCGCCCGGGAGCTTCGGGAGGTGGCTGAAGGGTGACAGGTTCATCACCCACTGGGGGAGCCGGACGGCCGGGCCCACCCAGCCGATGCCGAGGCAGCCGCCGACCACGGCCCAGGCGGCGGCCGACGCCTTGGGCAGGGCGCCGACGAGCAGCACCGCGAGGCCGGTGAGCGTCCAGACGGCCGGGGTCTGGGCCAGCGCCGCGCCCACCGCGGGGCCGAGCTGTCCGCCGACGTCGCCGGCCGTCAGGCCGTACGTGAGGCCGAGGCCCAGGCCGCCCAGGAGGAGGACGAGGGCCGTGCCGGCGAAGGCGATCGCCAGGTGCCCGGTGGCCCAGCGCAGCCGTCCGACGGCGCCGGCCAGCACCGGCTCGGCCCGGTCGCCGGTCTCCTCGCCGCGCAGCCGCAGCACCGCGCCCGTGGCGTAGAGGGCCGCGACCATGCCGAGTATGCCGGTCAGCGCGGACACGAACGCGTCGGTCAGGCCCTGCTGCCCGCCCATCCGCTGGAAGATCTCGCGGGTCTGCTCGTTGTCGCCGACCAGGCCGGACGCGCCGTCGATGATGCCGCCGAAGACGGCGCCGGCGGCGAGGAAGCCGGCCGACCAGCCGAGCAGGGTGGTCCGCTGGAGGCGCCAGGCCAGCCCGAAGGGGCCGCTGAGGGAGGCGGGTGCGCGGGCCGGTCCCGGGCGGGCGGGCAGGAAGCTCGCGCCGAGGTCGCGGCGCGCGGTGAGGGAGTACGCGGTGACGGCCGTGACGGCCGTGCCGGCGAGGAAGAGCAGCAGCACCCACCAGCGCTCGTCGGCGAACGCGCGCAGGTTCTCGGCCCAGCCGACGGGGGAGGCCCAGGTGAGCGGGGAGGAGGCGTCCTCGGTGACGGCGTCGCCCGCGGCCCGCAGCACGAAGGCCGCGCCGAGCACCGCCCCGGCCAGCCCCTTGGCGGCCCGCGCGCTCTCGGTGAGCTGCGCGGTGACCGCCCCCAGCCCGGCGAAGACCAGGCCGGTGCCGCCGACGGCGAGGCCGAGGGCCAGCGCCCCGTCCGCCGGCCGGCCGGAGGCGGCCAGCCCGGCGGTGACGAACAGGGCCAGCGCCGCGTCGGCGACGAGCGCGGTGAGCAGGGCGGCGGTGAGCGGTGCGCGCCGGCCGACCATGGCGGCGGAGAGGAGTTCCTGGCGGCCGGTCTCCTCCTCCTCGCGGGTGTGGCGTACGACGATGAGCAGGCTCAGCACGCCGGCCAGCAGCGCGGCGATGCCGCCGATGCGCCAGGCGGTCAGGCCGCCCAGGGAGTCGCTGAACACCGGGCCGTAGACGGCGCGCAGTGATCCGTTGGCGGTCATCGAGCCCGCCACTTCCGCGCGCTTGGCGGGTGTGTCGTAGAACTTTTCCAGAGCGCTGCTCATGCTGACGACGGTCAGTCCCAGCAGCACTACCCAGGCCGGGATCATCAGCCGGTCGCGGCGCAGTGCCAGGCGCAGCAGGGTGCCGGTGCCGGCCAGGCCGCGGGAGCCGCCGGTGCGGGTGGCGGCGGGGAGCGTCACGGCAGTCATCGCAGGGCCGCCTTCTGGGCAGCGGAGGCGGCGGCTGCCGTTCCTCGGGCGGCCGGGGTGTCGTCCTGGTAGTGGCGCAGGAACAGCTCTTCCAACGTGGGCGGCGTACTGGTCAGGCTGCGTACGCCGGACCCGCTGAGCGACCGCAGCACCGCGTCCAGCTTGTCGGTGTCCACCTGGAGCCGGACCCGGTGGCCCTGGATGTCGAGGTCGTGCACGCCGGGCAGGGCGGAGAGGCCGTTCGGCGCGCCGGCCAGTTCGGCGGTCACGCTCGTACGGGTCAGGTGCCGCAGGTCGGCGAGCGAGCCGGACTCGACGGTACGGCCCCTGCGGATGATGCTGACCCGGTCGCACAGCGCCTCGACCTCGGACAGCACATGGCTGGAGAGCAGCACCGTACGGCCGCGGTCGCGCTCCTCCTCGACGCAGTCCTGGAACACCTCCTCCATCAGCGGGTCCAGCCCGGAGGTCGGCTCGTCCAGGATGAGCAGGTCCACGTCGGAGGCGAACGCGGCGACCAGGGCGACCTTCTGGCGGTTGCCCTTGGAGTACGTCCGGCCCTTCTTGGTGGGGTCCAGCTCGAAGCGCTCCAGGAGGCTGTCCCGGCGGGCCCGGTCGAGGCCGCCGCGCAGCCGCCCGTACAGGTCGATGACCTCGCCGCCGGAGAGGTTGCGCCACAGGGTGACGTCCCCGGGGACGTAGGCGATCCGGCGGTGCAGGGCGACCGCGTCGCGCCACGGGTCCTGGCCCAGCAGCTGAGCGCCGCCCCCGTCGGCGCGCAGCAGGCCGAGCAGGACACGGATGGTGGTGGACTTGCCCGCCCCGTTGGGGCCGAGGAAGCCGTGCACCTCACCGGTCTCGACGCCGAGGTCGAGACCGTCCAACGCCTGGGTCCGGCCGAAGGTCTTGCGGAGGCCGGACACCGAGATTGCCTTCGTCATGTTTTTGAACGTACGCTTCTTTCACAAATTTGTGAAGTTAAGAAAGCGTATAAAGTTGAGGGAACGTTCCGGGCCGGGGGCACAGGGGAGAGGATGAGACGGTGAGCGAGCAGGCGGAGCAGCACCAGGACCGGACCACCGGGCGGGACGAGGAGGCGGTCTCCCGCTTCGTGGAACGCTTCGCGGCGGAACTGGCCGAGGCGGGCATGCAGCGGATGGCCTCCCGGGTCTTCGCGGCCCTGCTCGCCTCCGACTCCGGCACTCTCACCTCGGCCGAACTGGCCGAGCAGCTGCAGATCAGCCCCGCCGCCGTCTCCGGCGCGGTCCGTTACCTGGTGCAGGTCAGCATGGTCCGCCGCGAGCGCGAACCGGGCACCAGACGGGACCGCTACCGGCTCTACAACGAGCTCTGGTACGAGACGCTGGGCAACCGCGACAAGGTGCTGACCCGCTGGGAGGAAGTGCTGCGGGAGGGCGCGAAGACCCTCGGACCGGACACGCCCGCCGGCGCCAGGGTCGCCGAGACCGTCGAGTTCTTCGAGTTCATGCAGGGCGAGCTGGAGGTGCTGCTGGAACGCTGGCGCGAGCACCGGGCGCAGCGGCTCGCGGAGGACAGCTGAGGCACGGCCGCCGCCCGGCGCCGGCTCAGTCGTGCGGCAGCGTCAGCCGCCACGCGTCCGGGTGCACCGTCCACGTACGGGTCCGGACCGGGCCGCCGACGACCACGTCCGCCCGGTAGCGGAAGTCCGCGCCCGAGACGGTCACCGCCCGCGCCCGGGCCCGTACCGGCGGCCCGGACTCCAGCCAGTGCACGACGACCTCGGCCAGCCCGGTGCCGTCGCCGTCGCCGGGCGTCACCGAGACCCACCGCACCGGGCGGTCCAGGTCGGCCAGCACCACGCCGTCCGCCTCGACCCGCAGCCGGTGGCCCGCCGGACGGGAGCGCCGGCTGCCGGGCGGGCGCGAGGTGCCGGCGGCGGCCGTGAGCCGCGACAGAGCCGTACGGGCTCCACGGGTGAGCCGGGCCCACCAGGGCGCGCGCGGGTCCGGCCGGGAGCCCGCTTCCGCGCCGGCGCGCGGGCCCGGCAGGCGCCGCTCGGAGCCGCCCGGCCGCCCCTGCCGGCCTTCGGGCACCGGCCCCCGGTGCCGCCGCCGCTGCCGGCGGCCCGGCTCGGCCCGCGGTTCCGGTTCCGTGCCGGAGGGGATGTCCAGGCCGCCCAGCACGATGCCGTCACTGTCGTCGGTGAGCAGGTGCAGGCTGTGGTCCGTGCCGTCCAGGACCGCCCGCGCGGCGGCGACGGTGTCCGTCGGCACGCCCAGCGCGCGGGTGAGCTCCACCGTGCCCGGCGCGCCCACCGGCACCACCGCGAGCGCCACGCCCGCCAGATCGCGCTCCTTGTGCAGCAGCGCCACGGCGCGCAGCAGGGCGCGGTCGTCGCCGATCACCACGGGGCGGCGATGGCCGCGGCGGGCGAGCGCCCGCGCGTACTCCTCGGGTCCGTCCGGGAGGCAGATCTTCGCGGCCGCGCCCGCGCACAGGACGTCCTTGGCGATCCGTACGGATTCCCCGTCCGTACTGCGGGCGGCCGGGTCGATGACCACGAGCAGGGGGTGCCCCCGGACCCCGTCCGGGAGAGAGTGCCCAGAAGGCTGCGCCGACACCTCGGTCCTTCCTCAGGTAGCATCTCGGTGCAAGAGCCCCTTGCGCTATTGCGCCAGGGGCTTCGTCTATTCCGGGGCACCGGTTCGACGGCTTCAGCGTTGCCGTACGCGTGCGTCCGCGCGCACACGGCCTCGCGCACGTTGGACATGCCCCGCCCGGAAGGGGTGTACGCCTGTGCCCGCACTTGTGCTGCTCGGTGCTCAGTGGGGTGATGAGGGCAAGGGAAAGGCCACCGATCTGCTCGGTGGGTCCGTCGACTATGTGGTGCGTTACCAGGGCGGCAACAACGCCGGTCACACGGTTGTCGTAGGCGACCAGAAATACGCGCTGCACCTTCTCCCTTCCGGAATCCTCTCGCCGGGGTGCACCCCGGTCATCGGCAACGGTGTCGTCGTCGACCCCGCGGTCCTGCTCTCCGAGCTGAGCGGACTCAACGAGCGTGGTGTCGACACGTCCAAGCTGCTGATCAGCGGAAACGCGCACCTGATCACGCCGTACAACATCACGGTCGACAAGGTCACGGAACGTTTCCTCGGCAAGCGGAAGATCGGTACGACGGGCCGCGGCATCGGCCCGACCTACGCCGACAAGATCAACCGCACCGGCATCCGCGTGCAGGACCTCTTCGACGAGTCGATCCTGCACCAGAAGGTCGAGGCGGCCCTCGACTTCAAGAACCAGGTGCTGGCCAAGCTCTACAACCACCGTGCGGTGGTCGCCGAGCAGGTCGTCGAGGAGATGCTCAGCTACTCGGACCAGATCAAGGGTTACGTGGCCGACACCACCCTCCTGCTGAACAACGCGATCGACGACGGCAAGGTCGTCCTCTTCGAGGGCGGCCAGGGCACGCTGCTCGACGTGGACCACGGGACCTACCCGTTCGTGACCTCCTCCAACCCGACCGCGGGCGGCGCCTGCACCGGCGCGGGGGTCGGCCCCACGAAGATCAACCGGGTCATCGGCATCCTCAAGGCGTACACCACCCGCGTGGGCGCCGGTCCGTTCCCGACCGAGCTGTTCGACGCGGACGGCGAGGCGCTGCGCACCATCGGCGGCGAGCGCGGTGTGACCACCGGCCGCGACCGGCGCTGCGGCTGGTTCGACGCGGTCATCGCCCGTTACGCGACCCGCGTCAACGGCCTGACCGACTTCTTCCTGACCAAGCTGGACGTGCTCACCGGCTGGGAGCAGATCCCGGTCTGTGTCGCGTACGAGATCGACGGCAAGCGCGTCGAGGAGCTGCCCTACTCGCAGACCGACTTCCACCACGCGAAGCCGATCTACGAGACCCTGCCGGGCTGGTCCGAGGACATCACCAAGGCCAAGACCTTCGCCGAGCTGCCGAAGAACGCCCAGGCGTACGTCAAGGCGCTGGAGGAGATGTCGGGCGCGCCGATCTCCGCCATCGGCGTCGGCCCGGGCCGGGACGAGACGATCGAGATCAACTCGTTCCTGGACTGACGGGTACCGGGCCGCCCGTGAGGCGGTGACCGTACGCGAGCCGTGTCCCCGCTCCGCTCCGGAGCGGGGACACGGCTTTCGCGTGTCGCGGCCGTCCCGGGGCGGGCCGCCCGGCCTCACCCCTTCTTCGTGTACGTGAACGTCGGCTTGCCGTCGTCGAAGGCGCGGCGGAGCTTGCCGTCGGGCTGGATGCGCAGCGTGCTGGGGGCGCCCGGGCTGCAGCTGGTCGCCGGGCCCGCCACGACGGTGGTGGGGCCGAGGCGCAGCGGCGGTCCGCCGTTCATGAGGATGGCCTTGAACTCGCAGCGGAAGGTGGGGCCGCGCACCTCCATGGCCAGGACGGTGTCGCCGACCGCGCCCTGGGAGATCGTGAAGCGGTACGTGTCGCTGCCGCCCTTGCCGCGCTTGGTCTCCCAGACGCCGAGGAACTTCTGCGGGATGACGCCGGGCTCCTTGCCGGCCGCCTTGCCGACCTTGCCGTCCGCCGCGGTCACGGTGGAGCCGTCGGCCTTCGCGGGGGCCCCGTCGTCCTCGGGGCTGAACAGGACGTAGGCGATGCCGATGCCGGCGGTGGCGAGGCCGATGCCGACGGCGGCGGCCAGGCTGGCGGTGCGCTTGCGGCCGCGGCCGGCAGCGCCGGTGGAGCGGCCGCGGCCGACGGGCCCGGAACGCCCGCCGCTGTGGCTGTTGTGACTGCCGTGACCGCTGTTGCTGTGGCCGGAGCTGCCGCCGTGACCGGTGCGGCCGGTGGGGCTCTTGCGTCGCCGCCCGTGCGTGGTGGCGGACGCGGGCGGGGCCACGGTGGCGTCCGGGGCCTCCGGACCGGCCGTCACGGGCGCCGGGGCGCCGGCCGCCGCGTACGGCGGCGGGGTCGCGGACCCGGAGGCCGGCGGCGGCATCGGGACCGACGCGGGCGGCGGAGCGGGTGCGGGGGTCTGCTCCCGGGCCGCTTCGGAGTGGCTCCAGGAGCGGTCGGCGTGGCGGTCGGCGGACTCCCAGGGCGGGCCGCCGGGCTCGTCCCCGGCGCCGTTGGGGTTCTCCGCGTCGAGCAGCTGGACGGCGTGCCGCCCCAGCTCGGCGATGAGCGCGCCCGGCAGCCAGGGCTCGTGGCCGTCGTCGTCGGACCTGGTGTACGCGATGAGCTGGTCCGGCGTCGGGCGCTGCGCCGGGTCCTTGGCGAGGCAGGCGGCGACCAGGCTGTGCAGCCCGTACGGCAGCCCGGTCAGGTCCGGGTCCTCCTGGGCGATGCGGTACATCAGGGCGTGCACACCGCTGTCGGACGTACCGAAGGGCAGCCGCCCGGTGGCCGCGAACATCAGCACCGAGCCGAGGCAGAACACGTCGCTGGCGGGCGTGACGGGCCTGCCGCGCACCTGCTCGGGCGACATGAAGCCGGGCGAGCCGACCGCCTGGTTGGTGCGGGTCAGACCGCCGCCGACGGTCACCGCCTCCAGCGCCCGCGCGATGCCGAAGTCGATGACCTTCGGACCGTCGATGGTGAGCAGGATGTTGGACGGCTTGAGGTCGCGGTGCACGATGCCGGCGGCGTGGATGCTGCGCAGCGCGCCCGCCAGCCCGCCGGCGAGGATCCGTACGGAGCGCTCGGGCAGCGGCGTGCGGCCCTCGGTGATCACCTGCCGGAGCGAGGGGCCCGCGATGTAACCGGTGGCGACCCACGGTGTGGCGGCCTCGGTGTCGGCGTCCAGGACGGGCGCGGTCCACTCGCCGCCGACCCGCCGCGCGGCCTGCACCTCCTGCCGGAAGCGGGCCCGGAAGTCGTCCTGGCCCGACAGTTCGGTCTTGACCAGTTTGACGGCGACCGTGCGGCCGCGGTCGGAACGGGCGAGGTAGACCCGGCCCATACCGCCCTCGCCCAGCCGCCCCAGCAGCCGGTACGCCCCGATCCGCGGCGGGTCCTGGGGGCCGAGCTGCCCGAGGCGGCCGCGCTCTGCGCGCTCATTCACGTTCCGCTTGCCCTTTCACCTTGTTCGCCCTGTGCTCCCGGACGTGCCCTGCGGGGACGGCGCCGCAGACGCGAACGTTCTGGACGACGCCGCCGGTTTCGTTTCGGTTCCCCGGTGTCCGTACGGGCCGTGGCCGGGCCGAGTGGTACGTGGTGCGAGGCGGTGCGGTCGGGCCGGCCGGGCCGGGCGCGGGCTTCGGAACGGTCGTCAGGACGCGGGCACGAGCCCACACTCCGGTGAACTCAGTAGCCGAGGTTATCGAGCGCGCGCGACAGCGTCTCCACCGCCTCCATGACCGCACGGAACTCAGGTGCCCCGCCGAGCTGTTCGGCCAGCTCGGCGGCGAACGCGCCGTGATCCGGGGTGATCCGGCGCAAAGCGGTCAGACCGTCGTCCGTGAGGGCGAGCAACTTGGCCCGCCGGTGCGCGGGGTTGGGCCGGTACTCGGCCAGCCCCTCCGCCACCACCAGGTCCGCGACCCGCTGCACGCTCTGCCGGGTGATGCCCATCGCCCGCGCGATCCCGGCCACGGGCAGCGGCCCGCCCGCCACGGCGCCGAGCACCTGCCAGCGGGCGGTGGTCAGGCCGGCCGGGCGCGCCAGCTTCTCCGACACCGCGAGGAACTGGCCGTTGAGGCGGAAGACGCCGAGGGCGGTACGGCTGAGGAGTTCGGGGGCGGGGTCGGTGCGCGGGGCGTCACCGGTGCCGGCGTCCGGCGTGCTCACGCCGCTTCCCCTTCCTGGCCCGCGGCCGCCAGTACCGGGAAGGCGCTCGCGTCCGAGTGCCGGAAGAGCCGGAACCAGGCGTCGAGCACGTGCGGCTCCAGTACGTCCAGCTCGGCGAGGATCTCCCGGGCGAAGGCGACCGGTTCGGTCGGCCCGGCCGTGATCAGCCCGCGGTCGCGCACCGCGTCCGTCTCCCGGTAGTGCCCGCCGCCCGCGTACCCGTCCTGCGCGGCGAGGTAGCCGGCCGCGCCGCTGGTGTGCGTACGGCTGTCGAGCAGCCCCTCGCGGGCCAGGCCGGCGGTCGCGCCGCAGATGGCGGCGACCGGAACGCCCGCCTCCAGGAACGTACGGGCCGTCCGGGCGAACGGGGCGAGGGTGTCTCCGGCGTCCCACAGGCCGGCGCCGGGGAGGATCAGCAACGCGCTGTCCCCGGGGGCGAGGGCGTCGAGCGTCGTGTCGGGCGTGATCCGCAGTCCGCCCATGGTGGTCACCGGGCGGTCGTCCCCGAGGCCGACGGTCACGACGTCGAAGCCGGTACGGCCGGCGCGGAAGGCGGTGCCCGCGCGCAGGTGGGCGGTGGCGAAGCCGGGCTCCCAGTCGGCGAGCGTGTCGTAGACGGCCAGGTGGACGGTGGTTCGGGGCGCGTCGGTGGTGCGGATCTGGGCGGCGGTGCGGGGCTGGGTGGTGGTGCTGGGCTGGACGGTGGTGCTGGGTTGCCCGGCGGTGCTGGGCTGCTCGGTCGTACGGGACTGTTCGGTCGTACGGGCCACGGTGGCTCCCCCTGGTGAGCGGGCCGCGCCGCACGGTGCCGCGCGGACCCTGTGACAGCATCCTGTCGCTATGACAGCAGGCTGTCAATAGGCGGGCCGGATGTCGGCCGTCCGGGTGGGCCGCGCGCGTTAACCCGCGGGGAGGGGTGGAGTTAACCCGTCCGTTCCTAGCGTCTGACGCGTACCGATCAGCGACCGACAGGAGAAGCGCCATGGAGACGCCGGGGCAGCTCGCCGCCCACCTCGTGCTCGACCTCGCCGCGGTGAGCGTGCTGACGTTCGCCATCTACTACCCGCGCCACCGGCGCCGCGACCTGGTGCCCGCCTACCTCGCGCTGAACGTCGCGCTGTTCGCGGTCGTCTCCGCGCTGGCCCAGGTCGGCGAGGGCGGCACGGCGCTCGGTTTCGGCCTGTTCGGAGTGCTGTCGATCATCCGGCTGCGGTCCGACTCGATCCAGCACGAGGAGGTCGCGTACTACTTCACGACCCTGGTCCTCGGCCTGCTGTGCGGCCTGCCGCACCTCGGATTCCCCATGGCGGCGTCGCTCGCCGGGCTGCTGCTCCTGGTCATGTACGGCGCCGACCACCCACGGCTGATGGCCCGCACCTGCCGCACCGTCGTCACCCTCGACGCCGTCCACACCGGGCAGCAGGCGCTCCGCGACGACCTGGCCCGCCGCCTCGGCGGTGAGCCCTTCAACTGGACGGTCAAGGAAGTCGACTTTGTCCGGGACCTGATGGTGGTGGACGTCCGCTTCCGCCTGCCGGAACCTTTCGGCAGGCCCGCTCGTACGACCTCACAACGCTCCCACCGCAACCGGCCCCGCACGATCACCCGTCCCCCCGCGCACCCGCAGCCCCGTCCCCTTTCCGAGGAGACCGTGTGATTCCCGCCGTACGGGCGATCGCCCGCGCCGCCATGGCCGCGCGCCCGATAACCCTCTCCGAACTCCAGGCCCGCGCGGAGCTGATGGCCCGCATCGACCACAGCTACCTGGTACCGGTCGAGGTCTTCGCGGACTTCGCCGCCCGGCTGACCGACCCGCGGCGGCCGGGCGGCCCCTTCCACGCGCTGTGCATCAACGGCCGCCGCTGGTTCGGGTACCACTCGGTCTATTACGACACCCCTGACCTTCAGACCTTCCACGACCACCGGCAGGGCCGGCGCTACCGCTACAAGATCCGCGAGCGGCTGTACGAGGACTCCGGGGAGCGGCAGTTCGAGATCAAGCTCAAGGGGCGGCGCGGCGAGACGCTCAAACGGCGGCAGCCGCTGCTGCCCGGGGAGGCGACGCTCGGGCGCGGCCCGCGCGGCTTCCTGGCCGCCGTCCTGCACGGTACGTACGGCATCGCCGCCCCCGAGGAGCTGGTGCCGTCGCTGGTGACCGATTACCGGCGCACCACGTTCGTCGCCGACGGGCAGCGCATCACCTGCGACGCCGACCTGGTCTGCCGGGACGCCAGCACCGGCCGCAGCGTACGGGCCGACGGCGGCCTGGTCCTGGTCGAGACCAAGACCCCGGTCACCGGCCACCTGACGGATGCGGACCGGCTGCTGCACACCTACGGGCTGCGCGCCGCGGAGTTCACCAAGTACTGCGGGGCGATGGCGGCGCTCCGGCCCGGCCTGACGGCCAACCAGTGGCGGCGGGCGGTGCGGGCGGCGTTCCCGCGGGCGGCGGCCCACGGTTGGGAGGCCGGGACGCCGTCAGGCGCGTAGGCCCGGGCCGAAGCGGGCCGTGACGCGTGCGCCGCCCCCGGCCGACGTGCCGCACTCCAGTGAGCCGCCCGACTCCTCCGCCGCCCGGCGCACGATGTCCAGACCCAGCCCCGTCGACCCGCCGCCGCTGCGGCCGCGTTCCGGGACGTGCCCGGCCGGGAAGCCGGGGCCGTCGTCCTCGACGGTCAGCCGGCCCCGGCCGTCGTCCTCGCGGGCGACCGTGACGCGCAGCCCGGCGCCGTCCGGGGTGTGGTCGAAGACGTTGCCGATCAGGGCGTCCACGGCCGCGGCGAGCCCGGCCGCGTCGGCCCGTACGACGACCGGCCCGTCAGGGGCCTGGAAGGCCGGCTCGCGGCCCTGGTCCTCCGCCAGCGGCCGCCAGAAGTCCGCGCGTTCGCGGGCCACGGCGGCCAGGTCGGCCCGGGGCGGGTGCTGTGCGGTACGGGCCGGCGGCGTGTCCGTCCGCGGGCCCTCCGCGTCCCGCCGGGCCGCGCGCAGCGGCTCGCGTGCCGTACGGATGATGTCGTCGACGCTGCGCTCCAGCGCCGCCACGCCCGCCGCGATCCGCTCCGCCTCCGCCGGGTCGCGCAGCCCCTCCGCGTCCAGACGCAGCGCGGCGACGGGGGTGCGCAGCCGGTGTGCGAGGTCGGCCGCGTTCTCCCGTTCGGCGGTCAGGAAGCCCTCGATACGGTCCGCGAGGTGGTTCACCTGCCGGGCCACCGCGTGCAGTTCGGGCGGCCCGGACGGTTCGGCGCGGGCCGCCAGGTCGCCTGCGGCCAGCCGGTCGGCGACCCGGGACAGGCGGCGCGCGGAGCCGACCAGGCGGGCACCGAGCCGGTCGGCGACCAGCAGCCCGAGCAGCACCAGCGCCACACCGATCCCGGCGAGCTCCAGCGACGAGGCCAGCGTGCCCGCGTACAGCCGGCTCTCCGACAGGGCGACGAGGACGACCGCGGTGCCGCCCGCCACCCCCTGTACCGGCACCAGGACGGTACGGCCCCCGGAGGGCGGCTCGTACGTGAACGCCCGCCCGTAGCGGGCCAGCCGCACCGCGTCGGTGACGGGCGTGGCGGGCCCGAGCACGGCGCCGTCGGCCAGTACGACCGAGGTACGGGGCAGACCGGGGCCGTTGGCGGAGCCGACGATGCCCGCGGCGGCCCGGCGCGCGTCCGCGGCCCCGCCGGATCCGCCGCCCGGCGCGCCGGCCAGCGCCTGACCGACCCCGGCGGCCAGCGAGTGGGCGCGCGAGGTGGCGTCGGCGGTGGCCCGGTCGGCGGCGTGGCTGCGGGTGAGCAGGGCGAGCGGGACCAGCAGGGCGGCGAGGACCAGCGCGGTGGTCGCGGCGGTCAGGAGGAGCAGGCTGCGGCGCATGGTTACGGCGTGCGGCGCGGGGTGGACGTGGATGCGGGCGGGGTGCCTGCCGGGTCCGCGCCGTCCGCCGCGTCCGGGGCCGCCAGCTTGACCCCCACCGTCCGGACCGTGTGCAGGTAGCGCGGCCGCTGCGCCGTCTCGCCCAGTTTCCGCCGCAGCCACGACAGATGCACGTCCACCGTCTTGTCGGCGCCACCCAGCGGCTGCTGCCACACCTCCGCCAGCAGCTCCCGCCGCGAGATCACCTGCCCCGCGCGGCGCGCCAGGTAGGCGAGCAGGTCGAACTCGCGTGGCGTCAGGTCGAGCGGCGTGCCGTCCAGGGACACCTCGCGCGCGGCCGGGTCCACGCGCAGGCCACCGACCCGCAGCGCGGGTTCCGGTCCGGTGGTGGTGAGGCGGCGCAGCACCGCCTTGATACGGGCGTCCAACTGCGCAGCGCCGAAGGGCTTGACGAGGTAATCGTCGGCGCCGTCCCCGAGGATCGCGACCATGTCCGGCTCCTCGTCGCGCGCGGTGGCGACGATCACCGGTACGTCGCTGACGGCCCGCAGCATCCGCAGCACCTGCGCACCGTCCACGTCCGGCAGCCCGAGGTCCAGGACGACGAGGTCCGGGCGGTCCGTCACAGCGGCGTCCAGGCCGGCCATGCCGGTCGCCGCGGTGGCCACGGCGTGGCCGCGGTCGCGCAGGGCGCGCAGCAACGCGCCGCGCAGCTGGGGGTCGTCCTCGACGACGAGGAGGTGGGACATGCCCGTCACCGTAACCAGGCGCGCCGCCGGGGCGGGAGGTGCCGGGGCCGGCCGGTGCGCGCCGGGCCAGGGGTTTGTCCGCGCCTTAACCGGACGTTAGGAAAGGGTGCGGGAGGGTGACCGGGACGGTGACGCGGGCCGTACGGGCGCCGGGGCCGTACGACGGACGGCGGGAAGGACGGCGTGATGGCGTGGCGCAGTGTGGCGGCGACGGCTGCCTGGGTGTGTGCGGTGGCCGCGGCGGGCGGTCTCGGTGCCTGGTCGCTGGCGAGTGCCGACACCGGCGGTCGCCACGAGCGGGCCGTACCACTGGACGACGGAGGCGTACGGGACAAGCTCGCCGCGGCCCGCGCCGCCTCGCCGGAACCGGGCGCCCCGAGTCCGTCCTCCGAAGGGCCGTCCTCCGAAGGCCCGTCCTCCGCGCAGTCAGGAGGGCCGGGGTCGCCGTCCGGTCCGGCCGCGTCCCCGTCCCGTACCGCCTCCGGCTCCCCGACGGCCCGCCCCGCCGGTGGCGGAACGGTCCGCCTGGCCGGCGGCACCGCCACCGCGGAGTGCCGTACGGACGGCCGCGTCTACCTGACGGCCTGGAGCCCGGCCACCGGTTACCGCGCGGACGACGTACGGCGCGGCCCGGCCGCCACCGCGGCGATCGAGTTCGAGCCGCTCGACGACCACTCCGGCGACGACCACGCGTACACGCTCCGCTGCGCGGCGGACGGCCGCCCGCAGGCCGCCCAGGCCCCGGACGACGATGACGACTGAGCCGTCCCAGCAGCTGCCGGGACCGCCCTGGAGCTTCCTACAGCCCCACCGACAGACTGTCCGCGCCCGCGCGGAGCGCCTTACACAGTGTCGGTGCCTGGCGTCGCACGGCGCTCCCTAGGCTGAGGGCGTCCGCCGTACCGTGCCCCCTGGCGGGCCCGAGCGATCCGAGGTAGTGACCGTGACCACGACGCAACCCGACCCGGCAGCAGGCGCGGCGGTCAAGGCCGCCGACCGCGCGCACGTCTTCCACTCCTGGTCCGCGCAGGGCCTGATCGACCCGCTGCCGGTGGCCGGTGCCGAGGGCTCGTACTTCTGGGACTACGACGGCAACCGCTACCTCGACTTCTCCTCCCAGCTGGTCAACACCAACATCGGCCACCAGCACCCGAAGGTCGTCGCCGCGGTCCAGGAGCAGGCCGGCAAGCTGTGCACGATCGCACCGGGCTTCGCCGTGGACGTCCGGTCCGAGGCCGCCCGGCTGGTCGCCGAGCGCACCCCCGGCGACCTCGACAAGATCTTCTTCACCAACGGCGGCGCGGAGGCCGTGGAGAACGCGGTCCGCATGGCCCGGCTGCACACCGGCCGGACGAAGGTGCTGTCCGCCTACCGCTCGTACCACGGCGCCACCGCCGCCGCGATCAACCTGACCGGCGACCCGCGCCGCTGGCCCTCCGACACCGCCTCGGCCGGTGTCGTGCACTTCTGGGGCCCGTTCCGGTACCGCTCGCCCTTCCACGCGGAGACCGAGGCCCAGGAGTGCGAGCGCGCCCTCGCGCACCTGGAGGACACGATCGCCTTCGAGGGTCCGCAGTCGGTCGCCGCGGTCATCCTGGAGACCGTCCCCGGCACCGCCGGGATCATGGTCCCTCCGCCCGGCTACCTGGCCGGTGTCCGCGAGATCTGCGACCGGTACGGCATCGTCTTCATCCTGGACGAGGTCATGGCGGGCTTCGGCCGTACGGGCCGCTGGTTCGCCGCCGACCACTTCGACGTCATCCCGGACCTGCTGACCTTCGCCAAGGGCGTCAACTCCGGCTACGTACCGCTGGGCGGCGTCGCGATCTCCGCCGAGATCGCCGCCACCTTCGACCAGCGTCCTTACCCGGGCGGCCTGACCTACTCCGGGCACCCGCTGGCCTGCGCCTCCGCCGTCGCCACGATCAACGCGATGGCCGAGGAGAAGATCGTGGAGAACGCCGCGGAGATCGGCGAGCAGGTCCTCGGGCCCGGACTGCGGGCCCTCGCGGAGCGGCACCCCTCGGTCGGCGAGGTGCGCGGCCTGGGCGTCTTCTGGGCGCTGGAGCTGGTCAAGGACAAGGAGACGCGCGAGCCGCTCGTCCCGTACAACGCGTCGGGCGCGGCCAACGCGCCGATGGCCGAGTTCGCGGCGGCCTGCAAGCGGGGCGGCCTGTGGCCCTTCGTGAACATGAACCGTACGCACGCCGTGCCGGCCTGCACCGTCACGGAGGCCGAGGCGAAGGAAGGCCTGGCGATCCTGGACGCGGCCCTGTCGGCGGCGGACGCGCACACCCGCTGAGCGGGGGCGCGGGGCCGGAAACCCCCGCCGGGCCGGCCCGGAGCCCCTGCCGGGCCGGCCCGGAGCTCCCGCCGGACCGGCCCGGCGGCACCGGCCGTCCCGGCCCGGCCCCTGCGCCACCGTCGCCCCGCCCGTCCCCCTCGCCTATCGTGAGGGCGAGGGCCGCTCTCCTTGCGCGGTCTACGGACCATGCGGTCGCACGGGCCCCCGGGCCCACGCGGCCGCCGAAGGAGACGGACACGATGCCCGCCGGCCCAGGCAGCGCAGTCATACGGCGCAACACCCTGCGCCAGCAGATCGCCGACGCGCTGCGCGACGAGGTGCTGGCCGGACGGCTGCCCTGCGGAGACCAGTTCACGGTCAAGGAGATCGCCGAGCAGTACGGCGTCTCCGCGACGCCCGTACGCGAGGCGCTGCTCGACCTGTGCGCCCAGGGGCTCCTCGACGTCGAACAGCACCGCGGCTTCCGGGTGCACGCCTTCACGGCCGCGGACTACCGGGCCATGGTCGAGGCCCGCACCCTGATCGTCGAGGGCATCTTCCGCACCCGCGCGGAACGGGCGCTGAGCACCGCGTCCCCCGCGGTGATGATGTCCGTCAGGCGCCGCGCGGAGGAGGCCGAACGGGCCGCGCGGGCCGGGGACCTGGACGTACTGATCGGGTACGACCTGCGCTTCTGGCGCGAACTGGGCAGTCTGGTGGGAAACCCGTACATCAGTGACTTCCTGGACCGGGTACGGGTCCAGAGCTGGGTCTTCGCCGTGCCGCTGCTGCGGCGCGAGGCGGATCTGCGCGGCCGCCTGTGGTGCGGCCACCGCGATCTGGTCAGCGCCGTCGCGCGGCACGACCTGCCCGAGGCGCAGCGGCTGGTGCGCGAGTACAACGAGCACTCCCTCGCTCTCGTCGGTGGCCCCGGGTAGCACTACGCTGTCCCGACCGCCCCCCACCCGACCGGAAGCGAGCCTCATCTCGTGGCATGTGACCTGTGGCTGGTCCCCCTTGTCGATGTGCTGTGCCACAGCCCCGACAACCCCTTCTCCGAAGAGATCGCCGTCTACGACCAGGCCCTCACGGAGGCGGGACTGCCGCCCGTCCCCGTCTTCAGCTACATGCCCGGCCTCTCCGGGGACGTCGCCCCCGTGGCGGGCTTCGACTACGACGCGCTGCACTTCCTGCGGCGTGCGTACCTGCTGCGGATCTGCGGGCTCGAAGTGACCCCGGTGGACGAACTGGGCGGGGACTACGAGCAGTTGCTGGAGATGTTCGAGACCACGGCCCAGGAGTCCCACCTGGTCTGGCACTACGACCACGCGGGTGCGTACGTCCCGGTCGACTTCCCGCATCCGCTGGCCACCGACGAACTGCTGGCGGGCGGCGGGCCGCTGGGTTCGGCACACGGTCTGCTGCGCGATCTCGAACTGGTCGCGCCAACCATCGGTATCGATCCGGCCAATCCGCCGGCCGCGCCGCAGCCGCCGTCGCGCCCCACCACGCTGGAGGAACGGGTGGAGGGGCTGCCGCTCGACGACAGCCCGTTCGCGCGGGAGCGGCACGTCTGGCTGGGGCTGCACGCCGCCGCGACCCGCAGTCTGGGGCAGGGGTCGATGATCGTCTTCAGCTGACGGGGGCGGTGCGGCGTCTGTGGGCTGGGGAGTACGCCTGTTTGCGCGCCGTGTGCGGATCGAGGTGTACGCCCGCGTGTGGGCCGTGCGCGGGCGGTGTGCGGGCCGGGGCGTACGCCCGCTTGTACGCCGTGTGCGGGCCGAGGCGTCCGCCCGCTTGCGCGCCGCGTACGTTCGCCCGCGCGCCGCGTAGGTCCGCTCGGTGCGCGGGCGAACGTACGTGGGCAAGCAGGCGTACGTGGGCAAGCGGGTACGTGTGCCAGCGGGTGTTCGCCTCAGCGAGGGGACTCCGGCGGCCGCTGCCGCGGCATGTTGGGGCGGGTGCCCGGAGGAAGCGTGATCCGGCCGGGCTGCGGACCGCCGGGCTCCGGGCGCTGGCCCCACTGCGCGGTCGCCCGCGCGGCCGGCGGCAGCGGGCCTGGACGGAACTGGGCCATCCAGTCGGCGGTCTCGGCCCGCACCAGCTCCGCGATGTCCTCGTTGAACCGGCGCAGTACGCCCAGACAGCGCTCCGCCGCCTCGCCCGCGGTGCCCTCCGTCGGGCCGAGGACCTCGCGGACATTCTCCGAGGCCCAGTCGAACTGGAGGGCCTCCAGCCGCCGTTGCACCGCCTGCGCCGTCGCCATGTCCCGCATCCAGCCCGCGGTCACCCCGAAGAACCGGTCACCGGCCACGCACGCCGCCGCCACCAGCAGCGCCAGGTACCCCCACTTCGCGCCCCCGGGCGCCACCCCGGTCAGATCGAGCAGCGGCATCAGGCCGCCCGCCGCCACCCCGATCGCGGCCCCCAGGCGCAGCGCCCGCGCACCGCGCCGCTTGGCCACCCGGTCGTGCAGGTACCAGGAGGCGGCCCGCAAGGCGCCCTCCTCGACCCAGTGGTACAGCTCGTCGAGGCGCTCAGCCGGCTCGCCCCAGTCCCCCAGCGGGAAGGGGCGGCTCCCCAGATCGCCGCGGCCGCCCCCGGGCCCGCGCTCCTCCCGAGGGAGCCCCTCGGGCTGCATCTCCGGCTGACTCACCCGTGCACTCCCTCATGCAGATACGTGCGGTGCGCGCGGTACGTACGAGACGGCCGGTGCGCATCCACCTTCCTACCGCCGAACGGTGGGCCTCGCCCCCAAGATCGCTTTATTTCCGCCCGGAAGTGGTGCGGAATCAGGTATAGGACCATGCCCGCTCTCACTCGAAAGAGTGGCCACTGCCCGGCGTCGTACGGTTTCCCCGCCTTCCGCCCGTCTCGTCCCCGCAGACCCCGCCCCGCCCTACGGGGCCCGCGGGGGCGCCGCCCCGCACCGGCGCCGACGGCGACTAGGCTGCACACGTGAAGGTCCTCGTCATCGGCGGCGGCGCCCGCGAACACGCCCTGTGCCGCTCACTGTCCCTCGACCCCGACGTCACCGCGCTGCACTGCGCCCCCGGCAACGCCGGCATCGCGGAAGTGGCCGAGCTGCACGCCGTCGACGCCGTCGACGGCGCGGCCGTGGCAGACCTGGCGCAGCGCCTGGAAGCGGACCTGGTGGTGGTCGGCCCCGAGGCGCCACTGGTCGCCGGGGTCGCCGACGCCGTCCGCGAGCGCGGCATCCCGGTCTTCGGGCCGTCCGCCCGGGCGGCCGAGCTGGAGGGCTCCAAGGCGTTCGCCAAGGACGTGATGGCCGCCGCCGGGGTGCCCACCGCCCGCAGTTACCTGTGCACCACCCCGGAAGAGATCGACGCGGCACTGGACGCGTTCGGCGCCCCGTACGTCGTCAAGGACGACGGCCTGGCGGCCGGCAAGGGCGTCGTGGTCACCGAGGACGTCGAGGCCGCCCGCGCGCACGCGCTGGCCTGCGACCGGGTCGTCATCGAGGAGTTCCTGGACGGCCCCGAGGTCTCCCTGTTCGCCGTCACCGACGGCGAGACCGTCGTACCGCTGCAGCCCGCCCAGGACTTCAAGCGCGCGCACGACGCCGATCAGGGCCCGAACACCGGTGGCATGGGCGCCTACAGCCCGCTCCCCTGGGCCGACCCCAAGCTGGTCGACGAGGTGCAGCGGAGCGTGCTGCAGCCCACCGTCGACGAACTGCGCCGCCGCGGCACGCCCTTCTCCGGACTCCTGTACGCGGGCCTGGCGATCACCTTGCGCGGCGTGCGCGTCATCGAGTTCAACGCGCGCTTCGGCGACCCCGAGACCCAGGTCGTGCTGGCCCGGCTGCGCACCCCGCTGTCCGCGCTGCTGCGCGCCGCCGCGACCGGCACGCTCGCCGCGCTGCCGCCGCTGCGCTGGAGCGACGACGCCGCGGTGACGGTCGTGGTGGCCTCGCACAACTACCCCGGTACGCCGCGCACGGGTGACCCGATCGGCGGCCTGACCGAGGTCGCGGAGAAGGACGCGCCCGGCGCGTACGTCCTGCACGCCGGTACGAAGAAGGACGCCGCCACCGGCGAGGTGGTCAGCGCGGGCGGCCGGGTGCTGTCCGTGACGGCCACCGGCGCCGACCTGGCCGCGGCCCGGGAGCGTGCCTACCGGGCGCTCGGCCGGATCACGCTGGACGGTTCGCACCACCGTACGGACATCGCGGCGCGGGCGGCGGGGGAGAGCTGAGAGCGACGGCTAGGGGGCGGCGAGGGGGCGGTAGGCACGCTCCCGGGCCGGCTGCCGGTGCGCTGGTGGGTCTCCCTGGCCTGATGCTGGGCTGCTCCGGCCGGCCGTCGCTCTGCCACTGGGCTGCTCCGGCCGGCCGTCGCTCTGCCACTGAGCTGCTCCGGCCGGCCGTCGCTCTGCCGCTGATCTGCCGCTGACCTGCCGACGGTCTGCCCTCGGCCGGCCCGGCTGACCCGGATGATTTTGGCCGGGATGGGGCTCCCGGCTTTACCCAAAGCCATTCCATCGAGTGACCACACCGCCATCCGGCTGACGGGGCGGGGAGCCCCAACTAGGGTTCCCCGCAAGCGTCGTCCGGCGCCCGTGCCGCCCGCGGCCCGGCTGCCGCGGCGGCGTCCGGCAAGTGGCTCACCGGCATTGCGATGTCAGTGGCCGGTGCCACAGTGGTGGGGAGTGAGCAGCGCCGCCGGGAGCCGTCAGCGGCCCCGGCGCCGTTGTCCCGCTCTGGTCGTCCCGTGTTCTCTCCGTCCCGTTGGTCCAGGGCAGCAGGGGGTGTACAGGCTGGTGGCAGGTCCGGAAGCAGGAGCAGAGGCGGCGCGCGCCCGCGCGCTCGCGGTGCTGCGGATCCGCGGCGCGGCGCTGGGCGTGGCCCTGGTGCCCGCAGCGGTGGCCGTGGTGCTGCTCGTCGGCGGCCTCACCGGCAGGATCGGGCGCGCCGACCCGGTCACGAGTTCCAGCGGCTGGGACGCGGCGCGCTGGGCCGTGGCGGGCCTCGCGCTGGTCGTGCTGCTGCTGGCGGCGCTGGTCACGGCCGTCATCGTCCGGGCCCGGCCCGCGCTGAGCCCGTCGGTCCCGATAGCGGAGTCCTCGGCCCCCGATCTCTACCGCCTGGTACGGGACCTGGCCGACCGTCTGGAGGTGCCCGCGCCGTCCGCGATAGCCCTGACGCCCGACTGCGACAGCTGGCTGGAGGACCGTACGCACCGGGCGCACGCTCCGCCGCGCGGCCGGGCGGCGCGCCGGGGCGCGGGTGAGGCGGCGGGCGCGGGAGTGCGTGACGGCGTGCGTGCCGTGCAGGCGCCGGTCCTGGTGATCGGGTCGCCGTTCATGTGGTGGATGCGGGTCGCCGAGCTGCGGGCGCTGCTGGCGCCCGTCGTGGCCGGCACCGGCCCCTCCGCCAACCCGGACATAGCCGCGGCCCGCCGCTTCGTACGGGGCCTGGACGCCGCGGTGGCGGTCTCCGCGCGTGCCAGGAGTCCGCTCGCCGCACCGGCGCCGGCGTTCGTGGGCTGGGTCGCGCGGCTGCTGCTGCGGGCCTGCCGTGAGCACGCCCTGGAGATGGAGCGGTGCGTGGCCGCCGCCGCCTCCGAGCGCGCCCAGAGCGTGGACTACGGCCTGCGGGTCGTCGCCCAGGAGCAGGTCGGCCTGGCGTACGCGGGCTGGGACCGGCTGCTGACCCGCGTCGCGCTGCCCGCCTGGCGGATGGGCCGCTGGCCCTCCCGGCTGGACGCCGGGGTGGTCTCCGCGCTCACCGAACTGTCCCGCCGCGACCGTCTGGCCGAAGGTTTCGCCTCCCGCCTGGGCGAGCGCCCGGCGTGCGATCTGCTGGAGGAGCCCGGCGCCGTGGACCGCGCCGCGTCCCTCCTCGCCGCCCGGCTCTTCCACGGCGGCCCGGCCGAGCCGGGACCGGACTGGTCCCCGGTCGGCTGGCAGCAGTATCCGGAAGAGGTCGTGGACCGCAAGTGGCGTCAGGAAGCGGCCCGGCTGCACCGGGTTCTGGACGCGCTCCCGCCCGCCCCGGGTGACGGCGCACGGCCTGCGCGCCCCCCGGCGGCGCATGACCGGTCCGCCCGGCCCGAGTTCCCCATACCCCGCCCGGAACCACGGGATCCGGTGGCGGAACCGCGGAATCCGGCGGTGGAAACACAGGGTCCGGTGGCGGAACCGCGGAATCCGGCGGTGGAGCAGCCTGAGCCGCAGGCTGTCACCGAGCCGGAGCCGCGCCCCGAGCCCGAACCGCGCGCCCAGGCCGAGCCGCGTCTCGAACCTCAGCCGTACCCCGAGCCCCAGCCGCGCCCCGAGCCCCAGCCCCCCGCCCGCTCCGTCGATCCCGGCCCGGGCAGCTCCGGGCCGACGCTGATACGGGTCATCGAGCGTCTGATGGGGGACGAGCGCGCGGGCGACCTCGTCGCGGCCCGGCTCGGTGCCGAGGTGGCTCGCGAGGAGCGCGCGGAGGCGGAGCGCCAGGCGGCCCGTGAGCCCGCGGCCGACGGCGGCCCGGACGCGGGCGTACCGGGTACGCCGGGCGTCTCGGGCGGGCCGGGTGTCACCTGGGGTGACGGCCTCGCCGACGGGCTTCCGCTGTTCCCGATGCAGCCCCCGCGCACGGGCCGTGAACTGCTCGCCGACCATGTGACCGCGATGGTGTGCTGCGCCGCCGTGGACACCGCCGGCGCCGCCCCCGGCCTGGACTGGCTCGACGGTCCTGTCCTGCTGGTCGACGGGGTGCGCCGGTCGGATCTGGGCCACCCGGTGCTCCGGCTCGTCGACGACGGCGACGCCGGTCCGCTGGGGGAGTGGCTCGGTGAGGTCGGGGTGCGTCCCGAGAAGCCGGTCCGGCTCGTATGAGGGGCGCCAAGGGCGCGTTGGGAGCGTACGGGGGCGCATTCGGGGGCATGAAGGAGCCGAGTGCGCCTGTTGTCGGCACCCGCTGAGCATCACCCGCACGACCGGGCTGAATGTTCCCCTCCAGTTCGTCGTTCATGGCCGGAACCCGCGCGAATTCACGACGAAGGGTGACGGTGCAAGTGCGTAATGTGATGTGCTGGGGGAGGCCCCAGTCGTTCAATCGAGCACGAAATCTGAGTGCCGCGGCGGCCTGCTCAGTCGGCGGGGGGACGCAGGGAGGGGAGTACGAGGTGGGGACGGAGCAGATCCGGCGCTGGGAGTCGGGAGCGCTTGCGCACGCGGTCACGGACCCGTTCGGACAGGGCCCGCTGCCCTGGCTGCGCGGCAGTGAGAACTACTTCGACTCCGGTCAGGTGGTCCCCTGGTACGTCGACCCGGCGGTGGCCCCCGGTGAGAAGCGCCTGCCCTCGCCCCGCTCCAGCGCAGGCCCCCGTACGGCCGACGACGTACGGCGGCAGATCAAGGGCTTCGTGAGCACCGGCGCGGTGGCCCCCGGCGAGGCCATCGACTTCCGCGTCTCGGTCGACCCGCCGCAGCCCTTCAGCATCGACATCTACCGCATCGGCCACTACGCGGGCACCGGCGCCGCCAAGATCACCACCAGCCCCCGGCTGGCCGGCATCGTGCAGCCCGCGCCGCTCACCGCCGACCGCACGGTCTCCTGCCACCACTGGTGGCTGTCCTGGCGCCTCCAGGTCCCCACGTACTGGAAGCTGGGCGCCTACGTCGCCGTCCTGACCACCGCCGACGGCCACCGCAGCCACGTCCCCTTCACGGTCCGCGACGCCCACCCCGCCGACCTCCTGCTGCTCCTGCCCGACATCACCTGGCAGGCCTACAACCTCTACCCGGAGGACGGCCGCACCGGCGCCAGCCTGTACCACGCCTGGGACGCGGACGGTTCGCTGCTGGGCGAGTCGGACGCCGCCACCACCGTCTCCTTCGACCGCCCGTACGCGGGCGCCGGCCTGCCGCTGCACGTGGGCCATGCCTACGACTTCATCCGCTGGGCCGAGCGCTACGGCTACGACCTCGCGTACGCCGACGCCCGTGACCTGCACGCCGGGCTGGTCGACCCGTCCCGCTACCGCGGCCTGGTCTTCCCCGGCCACGACGAGTACTGGTCCCAGCCCATGCGCCGGACCGCCGAACTGGCCCGCGACAGCGGCACCTCGCTCGTCTTCCTGTCCGCCAACACCATGTACTGGCAGGTCGAACTGGCCCCCTCGCCCGCCGGCCCGGATTCGCTGCTCAGCTGCCGAAAACGGCAGGGGCCCGGCCGTCCGGCCCTGTGGCGCGAGGCCGGAGACCCGGAGCAGCAGCTGATGGGCATCCAGTACGCCGGCCGGGTTCCGGAGCCCGCGCCCCTGGTCGTCCGCAACGCCGACCACTGGATGTGGGAGGCCACCGGCGCCCATGAGGGCGACGAACTGCCGGGCCTGGTCGCCGGCGAGGCCGACCGCTACTTCCCCCGCACGCCGCTGCCCGAGCACAGCCACCGCATCCTGCTGGCGCACTCCCCGTACGAGGACAGCGAGGGCACCCGCCGTCACCAGGAGACGTCCCTGTACCGCGCCCTGAGCGGCGCCCTGGTCTTCGCGTCCGGCACCTTTGCCTGGTCACCGGCGCTGGACCGCCCGGGACACGTCGACGAGCGCGTCCAGCGCGCCACGGCCAACCTGCTCGACCGGATCTGCAAACGCGACTGACGCGCCAGGAGGTCACCGCGCTGCGAACGGCCCCAGCTCCCGTGCCAGCGCCACCGTCAGGGCCCGGAAGATCCGCACCTCGGGGTTGGGGTCGCCCGCCCGCGTCGCGAGCACGCTGTGCGCGCAGGGCGCGTCCAGCACCGGCACGTACACCGTCCCGGGCCACGGGTAGTAGCGGGCGAAGGACTTCAGTCCGGAGCCCGCCCCGCGGCCCGCCGCGACGCTCGTCAGCACGTCGTGCGGGGTCAGCGCGCAGTCCGGGGCGCGGCGCTCGCCCTCGTCGAAGTACAGGTAGTCGGTGAAGGGCCGCGGGGTGTGCCGGGGCAGCCGCAGGTACGGCAGGTCGATGATGTCCGCGACCCGTACGCCCGTCGCCGCCGCGTCCGCGAGCTGCGAGGCGGCCGGGACGGCGACGATGCGCTGCTCGGTGGTGAGGATGTCCACCTCGATGTCCTCGCTCTGCACGGCGGGCCGTACGAAGGCGACGTCCACCCGGTCCTCGCGCAGCGCGCTGCAGTGCTCCGTGAAGTTCAGCTGGACCAGCTTCAGCGGGATCTCCGGGCGGGCCCGGCGGAAGGCGTTGACGGCCGCCGGCGTCACCTCGGCCGAACCGTGCCCCATCACCCCCACCCGCAGGCCGCGCGCCGCCAGGGCCGACGCCGCCGAGGTGCGCTGCGCCGCCTCGGTCACGTCCTCCACGGCGGCGTTCGCGGCGGCCAGCAGCGTCCGGGCGTGCGAGGCCAGCCGCTGCCCGGCGGCGGTCGGGCGTACGGGGCCGTTGCCGCGGTCCAGCAGCCGGGCGCCCAGCTCGCGCTCCAGCTGCTGGACGTGCTGGGTGACCGCGGCCGGCGACAGGTAGAGCCGCGACGCGGCCCGCCCGAAGTGTCCTTCCTCGACCACCGCCAGGAAGGAAGACAGCCGTCGCAGGTCCATGCGTGCCACGATAAATCGCGCGGGCGCCCGGCCCCGTGGGCCGTTCACGATTCCTGAACGGGGGCGGCGCCGGAGGCCTCCGGCCTCGTACAACGGCTCTCATGAGCACGCCCGCCGCCGACCCCCGCACCGATCCCCGCACCCGCCCCCACACCCGCCCCCACACCGAAGCCCGCGCCGAGGCCCCCACCGAAGCCCGCGCCCGCTGCCGCCCCCGCCGCCACTGGCTGCGCGCCGGCTGGATGATGACCGCTTCCGGCTGGAGCGCCAACCAGTTCTCCGCCCTGCTCGGCGCCTACCGCGACGACCTGGGGCTGACCACGGCCACCACCACCGCCCTTTTCGCGGTGTACGTCCTCGGCCTGATTCCCGGCCTGCTGCTGGGCGGTCCGCTGGCCGACCGGCGCGGCCGCCGCCCGGTCGTCTTCACCGCGCTCGCCACCGCCGCCGTCGCGACGTGCCTGCTGATGGCGGGCCCGGCCGCCACCTGGCTGCTGTGGCCGGGCCGCTTCCTGACCGGCCTCGGCGCGGGCGCCCTGCTGACCGCGGGCAGCGTCTGGATCAAGGAGCTCTCGTCCGCCCCGTACGACCGGGGCACCCCGCCCGGCACGGCGGCCCGCCGCTCCGGGCTCTTCCTCTCCGCGGGCTTCGCCTCCGGCGGGCTGGCCGCCGCGCTGATCGCCCAGTGGGCGCCGCACCCGATGGTCACCGCGTACGTCCCGCACCTGGTGCTCTCGGCGGTGGCCGCGGTGGCGGCCGCCCGGGCGCCGGAAACGGCCCGTACCGGGGCAGCGCCCAGGCCGGCTGCCGACGAGGCGCGGACCGTCGCCGATGCGGAACGGGCCGTCGCCGATGCGGAGCGGGTCGCCACCGATGTGGCGCGGGTCGCCACCGATGTGGCGCGGAACGCCACCGACGAGCCGCGCTCCGCAGCCCACCGCCCGGCCCGTGCCTCCTTCCGGCGGCTGGTCGTCCCGGTGGCCCCCTGGGTGTTCGCGGCCCCCACCATCGCGTTCGTGACCCTCCCCGGGCTCGTCGGCGACCGCCTGGACGGCTGGCAGACCGTGTACGCGGGCGTCGCGACCGCCGTGACCCCCGGCGCCGGGCTCCTCGTGGCGCCCGTCGCCCGCCGGCTCGCCGCCCGGCACCGCTTCGCCACCGCCGCGGCCGGACTGGCGGCCGTCGCTCTCGGCCTGCTCGTCGCCGCCGTCGCCGTCGCGGCCACCCAGCCCGTCGTGGCGCTGGTCGCCGCGATGGTGCTGGGCGGTGGTTACGGGCTCTGCGTGGCGTACGGGCTCACCGAGGTCGCCGCCCTGGCGCCGCCGCACCGTCTGGCCCGCCTCACCGCCCGCTTCTGGACCCTCGCCTACCTGGGCTTCTTCGCCCCGTACGTGATCACCCTGCTCGGCGCACTGGTCCCGCCGCCCGCCGTCCTCACGGGTGTCGCCGTCCTGGCCGTCCTCACCCTGGGCGCGGTCACCCGGGCGGCTCGCCACGAACGGCCTTGAGGGCCCTGGCCCAGAGCGCTCCCGCCCCGCCCCCACCCGTAGCCCCGCCCCGAACGGCCGCTCCGGGCCGGTCACCCCCGACCCTGCGGCGCCGTTGTCACCCTGCATGCGGGAGAATCGGGCCGCGGGGCCTGGATCAACCTACGCGGAGGCAGCGTGACCGGTTTTGTAGAAAAGCCCGAGGCCGTGGAGGTGCCGGGTCTCACCCACCTGCACACCGGCAAGGTGCGCGACCTCTACCAGAACGCCGACGGCGAGCTGATCATGGTCGCCAGCGACCGGATGTCCGCCTACGACTGGGTGCTGCCCACCGAGATCCCCGACAAGGGGCGCGTGCTGACCCAGCTCTCCCTGTGGTGGTTCGACCAGCTGGCCGACCTCGTCCCGAATCACGTGCTGTCCACGGACCTGCCCCCCGGCGCCCCGGCGGACTGGGAAGGCCGTACGACGGTCTGCACCTCGCTGGCCATGGTCCCGGTGGAGTGCGTCGCCCGCGGCTACCTCACCGGCTCCGGCCTCGCCGAGTACCAGCAGACCCGTACCGTCTGCGGGCTGGCGCTGCCGGAGGGACTGACCGACGGTTCGGAGCTGCCCGGGCCGATCTTCACCCCCGCCACCAAGGCCGCCGTCGGCGAGCACGACGAGAACGTCCCGTACGAGGAGGTCGCCCGCCAGGTCGGCGCGGAGGTCGCCGCCCAGCTCCGGCAGACCACCCTCGCCGTGTACGGGCGCGCCCGCGACATCGCCCGCGAACGCGGCATCGTCCTGGCGGACACCAAGTTCGAGTTCGGCTTCGACGGGAAGCAGCAGCTGACGCTGGCGGACGAGGTGCTCACGCCGGACTCCTCGCGCTTCTGGCCGGCGGACGCGTGGCAGCCGGGCCGGTCCCAGCCGTCCTTCGACAAGCAGTTCGTCCGCGACTGGCTCACCTCGCCCGCCTCCGGCTGGGACCGCAGGAGTGAGCAGCCGCCCCCGGCCCTGCCCCAGGAGACGGTCGAGCGCACCCGCGCCAAGTACATCGAGGCGTACGAGCGGCTCACCGGGCTGGCCTGGTCGTGACGTACGGGGTGGGGGGTGCCGTCACTCCCCACCCGTACCGTCCGCACCACCCACACCGCCTGTACGCAAAAAGGCCCCGGTCGCGATGACCGGGGCCTTTTCCCTGAGCGGACGACGAGGCTCGAACTCGCGACCTCAACCTTGGCAAGGTTGCGCTCTACCAACTGAGCTACGTCCGCCTGCCCCGCGCTCTGCGGCGCGGTGCGGGCTCCACTATAGCCAACCTCGGGCGCGGGCGATGCGCGCTGCCGCGTGACGGTTCTCCGCGCACAGTTTCGCGGCGGCCGAGGAGAGGTAGTTGCGCACCGTTCCCGGCGACAGCGCGGCCCGCTCCGCGATCTCCGCGATGGGCGCGCCGTTCTCCGCGTACTCCAGCACCTCCGCCTCCCGTACGGTCAGCGGCGAGTCCCCGGCGCTGATCGCGTCGGCCGCCAACTCCGGGTCCACGTAACGGTTTCCGGCGTGCACCGTACGGATGATCTCGGCCAGCCGCTGGGCCGACACGGTCTTCGGGACGAACCCCCGCACCCCCGCCTCCAGGGCCCGCTTCAGATGGCCGGGACGCCCGTGACTGGTCACGATCATGGTCCGGCAGCCGGGCAGCCGGCTGCGCAGGGATGTGGCCACCGCCACACCGTCCAGCCCCGGCATCTGAAGATCCAGTACGGCGATGTCGGGACGGTGGGCCAGCGCCATCGCCAGGGCCTCCGGCCCGGAAGCGGCCTCCGCCACCACCTGGAGATCGTCCTCCAGCGCCAGCAGCGCCGCCAGCGCGCCCCGGATCAGATGCTCGTCGTCGGCGAGCAGCACCCGCAGCGGCGCCGGACCCTCGCCGGCCTCCGGAGCCCCAGCCGAAGCCCCGATGGCATCCGGAGCCCTCTCCACGCCTGCAGCCCCTGGAGCCCCCTCCACGCCTGGAGCCCCCTCCGCGCCCGGAACCCTTTCCGGCCCCCGTCCCTCAGGTCCCCGCCCCTCGGCCCGCTGCGCCTCCACCATGCTCTCCGCTTCTCTCACGTCGTTCCGTCCTGCGCCGGGGCTTCCGGTGGCATCCGGCGGCTTCCGGTGGCCTGTGGCACCACGCCCGGCCGTCCTCGTGCCTACTTCCGCGTCCCGGCGGCGGCCCGCCCGTCCACGGCGGCCTCCGGCCCGTACCTCTGCGGTTCGTCCTTCTCCAGCGGTACCTGGGCCCGCAGCCAGAAGCGTCCGTCCGGCCGGGGGCCGACGGTCAGGGTGCCGCCGAGGGCGGCGAGCCGTTCCCGCAGCCCGGCGATGCCGCTCCCGCCGTCGCGCCGCACGGCATCCTGCACCACGCCGTCGTTCTCCATCGTGAACACCACCGCAGGCCCGGACGGTACCGCCGGGGCCGTCCGCCCGGCGCCGTGCGGGCCGTCGCCCGTCACCCGCAGCGTCAGCCAGCAGGTGGCCGCGTTGGCGTGCCGCAGCACATTGGTGGTGCCCTCTCGTACGACCCAGGCCAGCACCGACTGCGTCTGCTGCGGCACCCCGGCGCTGTCCTCCTGGTCGATGAGGCACTCCACCCCGGCCGCCTGGAGCACGGCCCGTGCCCCCGCCAGCTCCACCTCCAGGTCGGCCTCCCGGTAGGCGCGCACCACGTCCCGTACCTCCCGCTGGGAGTCCTGGGCCAGCTGCTGCACCTCCGCCATCTGGTCGGCGGCCTCCGGGCGCCCCTTGCGCGCGAGCCGTTCCGCCAGCTCGCTCTTGAGCGCGATCACGGCCAGGTTCCGGCCGACCACGTCGTGCATGTCGCGCGCGAACCGCAGCCGCTCCTCGGTGACGGCCAGCCGGGCCTGATCACCCTTGGCCTCGTCCAGCTCCCGCATCGCGGCGAGGATCCAGGCCCAGCTGCGGCACGTCAGCGCGGCGAAGGCCGCGGAGAAGGCGAAGGTGGGCGGCAACCCCCCTGCGTACTTCAGCGGGACGCCCGCGAGGGCCAGCGCCGCCACGCTGACCACCGAGACCGCGACGCACACCAGGGCCTGCCAGCGCTTCTTGACGACCAGGGAGAGGAGGGATCCGGCGGGCAGGGTGGGGAACAGCATCGCCGTGGCGTAGACCGCGGCCCGCAACGGCAGGGTGACGGCGACCGCTGTCAGCAGACCCACCGACACGGCCGACAGCACCCCGGACACGGCGATCAGCCGCCACGGAGCGGGGGTGCCGTACACGTAGTGCGACAGTCCGCGCCGGACACCGGGAACGTAGACACCGCACTGCACCAGTCCCAGCACCGCGACCGCCATGACCAGCGGCGGCACCCGGTGCACCTCGGCCGCCGCGGCGGTCAGGGGCGCCGCGAGCCAGCCGATGAACATCAGCCACGGTGTGACGTACAGCGTCCACCGCGCCCACAGATAGACCTGCGCGACCCTGCCGCGCCCCCGCAACTTGCGCAGCTGCCCGTGGAACACCGGCCCCGCACCCCCGTCGTCCCCATCGCCGTACATCGTCAGTGCCGTGGCTCCCAGCGGAACCACCGACGTACAGCAAACACTGCGAGACCGGCCCAGACCAACGCGATGACCAGCCGCTTCAGCGTGTCCATGAGGTCGCCCTCACCCAGCCAGCCGTCCCGTATCAGGCCCATGACCGGGGACAGCGGCAGCAGCTCCAGTACGGCGGCGACCCGGTCGGGGAAGATGTCCAGCGGTATGAACAGCCCGGACCCGGCCATCGAGAGGAAGACGAAGGGCAGCGTGGTCAGCGAGGCCGCCTCGGTGGTCTTGGTGACGATGGTGGAGACCGCGGCCATCGCCACCACGATCACCATGCCGAGGAGCAGTCCCAGTACGACCAGGTGCGGGGCCCGGGGCAGGTCCGCCTTCAGCACCAGACTGCCGCCGACCGTGAGCAGGAGGCACTGCGCCAGCCCGATGAGCACGGTCGGCAGCGCCGTGCCGGCCAGCACTTCCCGGTCCGTCAGCTCACCGCAGCGCAGCCGCTTGAGCACCAGTTCCTCGCGCCGCGTCACCAGCGCGCCGGTGACGGTCGAATACACCGCGAAGATCAGGACGAAGCCGAGGGTGCCCGGCAGCAGCACGGTGCCGACCGACAGGCCGTTCTTCTGCAGCGGCAGCTCGGCGACCGCCTGCCGCAGGGCGCCTGCCATGATCACGGGCATCAGCAGCGCCATGAACAGCGTGGTCTTGTTGCGGCCCAGCAGGATCAGCTCCGCGCGGGCCAGCGCGGCCAGCCGCTCCCGCGCTCCCTTTCGGGCGGCCGGCGCGGCACCCGGGCCGGGCCGTTCCTCGACGGTCTCGACGTCGGTGACGCTCACTTGTCCTCCAAACCCTTGGCGATCCGCAGGAACGCCTCTTCCAGCGATGCCGAACGGGCGTCCAGCCCCCGCAGCTCGATTCCCTCGTCCCGCGCCCAGAGCAGTACGCCGGTCGCGGCCCGTTGCAGGTCGGACGTGTGCAGCCGCAGGGTCCGGCCCACCGTCTGGTGTCCGTCGACGCCCAGTTGCGGCAGCGGCGGCAGGTCGCCGACCGTGTGGCCGGGGGGCAGTTCGAAGGAGATCTGCGCGGGGTGGGTGGCCACCACGTCCGCGACGGTGCCGGTCGTCGCGATCCGGCCCCGGTGCATGATCGCCAGGCGGTCGGCCAGCTCCTCGGCCTCTTCCAGGTAGTGGGTGGTCAGCACCACCGTCGTGCCGCCCGCCCGCAGCTCGCGGATCAACTCCCAGGTCGTGTGGCGGGCTTCGGTGTCCAGACCGGTGGTCGGCTCGTCCAGGAAGAGCACCTCGGGCCGGCCGAGCGTCGCGGTGGCCAGGTCCAGCCGCCGGCGCTCGCCGCCGGAGAGCTGTTTGACGCGTACGTCCTTGCGCTTGGTCATACCGACCGTGGCCAGCGCCTCGGCGACCGGCCGGGCGCCGGTGGTGGCGCCGGCCCACATCCGTACGGTCTCCTCGACGGTCAACTCCGCGGGGAAGCCGCCCGCCTGGAGCATCGCGCCGACCCGCGGCCGGACCTTCGTCCGCTCCGTGTACGGGTTGTGGCCCAGCACCCGCACCGTGCCGCCGGTCGGCTCCGCCAGCCCCTCCAGGAGTTCGAGGGTGGAGGTCTTGCCCGCCCCGTTCGTCCCCAGCAGGGCGAACAGCTCGCCGCGGGCCACGGAGAAGTCGATGCCGCGCACCGCTTCGAAGGCCGCGGTGCTCTGCTTGCCGCTCTTGCGCTTCCGGCCGCCCCCGGCCGGTCCGTACCGCCTGCGCAGGCCTGTGACGTCAATCACGTGCCCGTTCGTGTCCCCGATGTTCATGCTTCAAGGCTCCCGCCGGAATCCGGCCCGGGGCAGTGCGGCTTGTCATCACCGCAGATGACAAATGTCAGGAGGGGCGGGGCGCGGGGCGAGTGGAGGTCGGGGGCCGGAGCGGGGCCGGCGCCGGGGACGCCCGGGGCAGACAAAAAACCCCGGTCACGAGGACCGGGGTCTTTTTCCTGAGCGGACGACGAGGCTCGAACTCGCGACCTCAACCTTGGCAAGGTTGCGCTCTACCAACTGAGCTACGTCCGCAGGCATCCGACCGGCTTTCACCGGGCGGCGCGACAGCTACTCTACCTGATCCACCGGAGTGGTCGGTACTGTCGGAGCGGGTGACAGGGATTGCACACTGCGCCTCCCCCTTGGAAAGGGGGCGCTCTACTACTGAGCTACACCCGCATGACCACCATCAATCGGTCCGTGAGAACCGGTTGATGCTGTCAGAGCGGGTGACAGGGATCGCACACTGCGCCTCCCTCTTGGAAAGAGGGCGCTCTACTACTGAGCTACACCCGCGTGACTCCTCGGGATCCGGCCTTTCGGCCTCGCCCCTCGGCGTGCTCCAGACTCTAGCTGATCAACAGGGGTGCCGCGCAACTCCGCTGCGGAACAGCCGGAACCGGCCGCCGCCCGGCTCCGGCCCGGCCGCCGCACGCCCGGTGCCCGTGCGGTGTCCGTCCGGCGTCCCCGGGGAGGGGGTGGGCGGGGCGGCGGCCGGTCAGGGTCAGCTGTTGGCCGCGTCGAAAGCCTCGTAGACCTTCTTCGGGATCCGGCCGCGCGGGGGCACGTCCATGTGGTGGGAACGGGCCCAGGCGCGTACGGCGGCCGGGTCGGCCGTCACGGAGGTGTGGTGGTACGCCTTGCCGGACTTCGACCGCTTGCGGCCGGCCTCCACGAACGGGGCGAGGGTGCCGCGCAGTTTCTTCGCATTGGCGGGATTGAGGTCGATCTCGTACCACTTCCCGTCCAAGCCGAAGGTGACCGTCTCTGCGGCTTCTCCGCCTTCGATGTCATCGGAGAGCGTGACTACTACGCGCTGCGCCACGGATATCGGTCCTTTCGAGCAGCGACCCCGCCTTGACATGGGGGGATGCTGCAGATCCGGCTGATTGGGATCAATGCATTTTCATTTGTACAGCGGCGGGCATTGCATGGTGAAGCCCAGTTAATTTCCTCAGCGTGTCCTTCCGCAATGCGGACCCTAGGTCTTTTCTGAGATTTTCCCCACCGCTTACCGCGGCCGACGCCGTACCGTGACCGGGCCGTCACGATATCTATGCGCGTAGATTTTCGAACACGGTACTGTGATGGCACCGCCTTACGCACCACACCATCGGGAGTGCCAGTGGCACGCGTCGTAGTCGACGTCATGCTCAAGCCGGAGATCCTCGACCCGCAGGGGCAGGCGGTGCAGCGCGCACTGCCACGCCTGGGATTCGAGGGGATCGGCGACGTCCGTCAGGGCAAGCGATTCGAACTTGAGGTGGAGGGCCCGGTCGACGACGCCGCCCTCGCCCGTATCCACGAGATGGCCGAGACCTTCCTGGCCAACACCGTCATCGAAGACTTCACCGTGCACGTCGAGGACGGGACCGCCGGGTCATGACGGCACGCATCGGAGTCGTGACCTTCCCGGGCACGCTGGACGACCGTGACACCCAGCGGGCCGTGCGGCTCGCCGGGGCCGAGGCGGTGCCGCTGTGGCACCGCGACAAGGACCTCAAGCAGGTCGACGCCGTGGTGCTGCCCGGCGGCTTCTCCTACGGTGACTACCTGCGGGCCGGCGCCATCTCCCGCTTCTCCCCGGTCATGGACACCGTGATCGAACAGGCCAGGGACGGCCTGCCGGTCCTGGGCATCTGCAACGGCTTCCAGGTCCTGACCGAGACGCACCTGCTGCCCGGTGCCATGCTGCGCAACGACAGCCTGCACTTCATCTGCCGCGACCAGAAGCTGCGGGTGGAGAACGCGGACACCGCCTGGACCACCGACTACACGGCCGGTCAGGAGATCTCCGTACCGCTGAAGAACATCGACGGCCGGTACGTCGCCGACGAGCGCACGCTCGACATGCTGGAGGCCGAGGGCCGGGTCGCCTTCCGCTACCAGACCCAGGGCGACGCCGCCGACGGATACGGCAACCCGAACGGTTCGCTGCGTGACATCGCCGGTGTCACCAACGAGGCGGGCAATGTCGTCGGCCTGATGCCGCACCCGGAGCACGCCGTCGAGCCGCTGATCGGCACGGGCCGTACGGACGGTCTCGGATTCTTCACCTCGATCCTGAAGAAGTTGGTCAACGCATGACGCTCGATACGGTCAAGCACGCAGCCGAGACGCCGGACACCGATCAGCCGTGGGCCGAACTCGGCCTGAAGCAGGACGAGTACGAGCGCGTCCGCGAGATCCTCGGCCGCCGCCCCACCGGCGCGGAACTGGCCATGTACTCCGTCATGTGGTCCGAGCACTGCTCCTACAAGAGCAGCAAGGTCCACCTGAAGCAGTTCGGCCAGAAGGTCCCCGAGAACGACGCGATGCTCGTCGGCATCGGCGAGAACGCCGGCGTCGTCGACGTCGGCCAGGGCTATGCGGTCACCTTCAAGGTCGAATCGCACAACCACCCCTCTTATGTGGAGCCGTACCAGGGCGCGGCCACCGGCGTCGGCGGCATCGTGCGCGACATCATCGCCATGGGCGCCCGGCCGGTCGCGGTCGTGGACCCGCTGCGTTTCGGTGCTGCCGACCACCCCGACACCAAGCGTGTCCTGCCGGGTGTCGTGGCGGGCATCGGTGGTTACGGCAACTGCCTGGGCCTGCCCAACATCGGCGGCGAGGTCGTCTTCGACGCCTGTTACCAGGGCAACCCCCTGGTCAACGCCGGTGCCATCGGCGTGATGCGGCACGAGGACATCCACCTGGCCAAGGCGTCCGGCGCCGGCAACAAGGTCATCCTCTACGGCGCCCGCACCGGCGGCGACGGCATCGGCGGCGCCTCCATCCTGGCCTCCGAGACCTTCGACGATGCCAAGCCCTCCAAGCGGCCCGCCGTCCAGGTCGGCGACCCCTTCCAGGAGAAGCTGCTCATCGAGTGCACCCTGGAGGCGTTCGCCGAGAAGCTGGTCGTCGGCATCCAGGACCTCGGCGCGGCCGGCCTGTCCTGCGCCACCAGCGAGCTGGCCTCCAACGGCTCCGGCGGCATGCGCGTCGAGCTGGACGACGTGCCGCTGCGCGACTCCACGCTCTCGCCCGAGGAAATCCTCATGAGCGAGTCGCAGGAGCGCATGTGCGCCGTCGTGGAGCCGGAGAAGGTCGAGCGGTTCCTGGCGATCTGCGAGAAGTGGGACGTGACCGCCACCGTCATCGGTGAGGTCACCGACGGCGACCGGCTGGAGATCTACTGGCACGGCGAGAAGATCGTCGACGTCGACCCGAAGACCGTCGCCCACGAGGGCCCGGTCTACGAGCGTCCCTACGCGCGCCCCGACTGGCAGGACGCGCTCCAGGCCGACCACGCGGGCAAGCTGCCGCGCCCGCAGACCGGCGAGGAACTGCGCGCGCAGGTCCTGAAGCTGGTCGCCTCGCCCAACCAGGCCTCCAAAAAGTGGATCACCAGCCAGTACGACCGTTTCGTGCAGGGCGGCACCGTGCTGGCGCAGCCGGAGGACGCCGGCATGATCCGCATCGATGAGGCGACCGGCCTCGGGGTCGCCATCGCCACCGACGGCAACGGCCGCTACGCCAAGCTCGACCCGTACCACGGGGCGCAGTTGGCGCTGGCGGAGTCCTACCGCAATGTCGCGGCCACCGGCGCCCGGCCGCTGGCGGTCTCGGACTGCCTGAACTTCGGCTCGCCGGAGGACCCGGCGGTGATGTGGCAGTTCGCCGAGGCCGTGCGCGGGCTGGCCGACGGCTGCCTGGAACTGGGCACGCCGGTCACCGGCGGCAACGTCTCGCTGTACAACCAGACCGGCGAGGCCGCCATCCACCCGACGCCGGTGGTGGCGGTGCTCGGCGTCATCGACGACGTCAGCCGTCGTACGCCGATGGCGTTCGCCGAAGAGGGGCAGCTGCTCTACCTCCTGGGGGACACGCGGGACGAGCTGGGGGGTTCGGCCTGGTCGCAGGTGGTCCACGGCCACTTGGGCGGCCTGCCCCCGCGGGTGGACCTGGGCCGCGAGAAGCTGCTGGCCGAGATCCTGATCTCGGCGTCGCGGGACGGCATGGTGGATGCGGCGCACGACCTCTCCGACGGCGGACTGGTCCAGGCGCTGGTCGAGTCGTGCCTGCGCGGCGGCAAGGGCGCCCGGATCGTCGTCCCCGATGGGCTGGATACCTTCGTCCTGCTCTTCTCGGAGTCGGCGGGCCGCGCGGTGGTGGCGGTGCCGCGCAGCGAGGAGCTGCGTTTCAGTGACATGTGCGCGGCGCGGGGGCTGCCGGCCACCCGTATCGGCGTCGTGGACGGTGATGCCCTCGATGTCCAGGGCCAGTTCACCCTGTCGCTGAACGACCTGCGCGACGCCCACGAGGCCACGCTCCCCGGCCTCTTCGGCTGAGGCGGGCTCCGTCCGGTTGAGCCCGGTTGAGTCCGGCCGGCTCCGGCAGCCGCCGCGTTCGGGCAGCTGCCGCCCGAGCCGTCGGCCCGTCCGCCCGTACGGTGGCCCGTCCCTTCTCGGGGCGGGCCACCGCGCCGTTGGGCGGCCGTACGGGCCTCCCGGCGCGGGCGCCCTCGGTGGGCGGCGTAGACGCGGGCCAGCACCGTCCCGAAGAGGGCCGCACCACTGGGGGACCACGCCACGCGCCCCGCCGAGTAGCCTCGACGCCATGCCAAGTGCCCGCAAGCCGTCCGGTAGATCCCGCGCCCGCAGGTACGACTCGGCGAAGACCCGCGCCGCCGTCGTCGCCCAGTTCGGACACGTACGCGCCGCCGTGGAACGCCTGGCTGCCGAGCAGTTCGCGCTGCCCACCCGCCTGGGTGACTGGACGGTCCGCGAACTGGTCGCCCACCTGGCCATGGCGGTCGAACAGGTCCCCGCGGCGCTCGCGCAGCCCGCGCCGCCCGCCCAGGAAGTCACCCTCGCCGACTGGCCGTCCGCGACCCGCGCACTGGCCGCGAAGGTCGACGAGATCGCCCGCGACACGGCGGCCGGCGGCGAGCCGTCCGCCCTCCTGGACCACGCTGCCGCCCGGTACGCCGAGGCCGTCCCGATGGCGCCCGACGACCGGCTGCTGGCGGCCCGTATCGGCGCCATGCGCCTGGACGACTTCCTGGTGGTCCGCTGCGTCGAACTGGTCGTGCACACGGACGACCTGGCGGCCGCCACCGGCCTGGAGATCCCGTTCGACCGCCAGGCCCTGGCCACCGCCGCCCGGCTGCTCGCCGACGAGCTGGCCGCCAAGGCACCCGGCGGTTCCGTCGAGGTCCGGGTGCCGCCGTTCGCCGTCGTCCAGTGCGTCGAGGGCCCCCGGCACACCCGGGGCACGCCGCCGAACGTCGTCGAGACCGACCCGCTGACCTGGCTGCGGCTGGCCACCGGCCGTACGGCCTGGCCTCACGCGCTGGAAGCGGCCGCCGTACGGGCCAGCGGCGAACGGGCGGACCTCGCGCCGTACCTGCCCCTCATGGGCTGAGTCCGGCGCCGGTCCGCCCAGAGCAGCTACGCGACGAGCCGCCCCGGGGCGGCCGGCCTCACCCCCCCCCGGATACGGCAGCAATGTCCGCTTTCACCGCCTCATACGGCAGCAATGTCCGCGTTCACCGCCTCCCAGACCGCTGAAGGCGCGGCGGGAGTAGCCACCCGAGGAGGATCGACCCGCGGAGAGGCCACCCGAGAAGAAGCCACCCAAGGAGAACCCACCCGAAAAGAGGCCACCCGAGGAAAGGCGATCTACGGAGGCGCCACCCGCGGCAGAAACCCGCCGTTCCCAGCCGGAACCGGGCCGGGGAGAAGGAGCGCGAAGGAGCGCGAAGAAGTGCGAAGGAGCGCGAAGAAGCGCGGACAGAGTCGCAACGCCTCGCGGAACAGGCCCTTCCGTAAGGGGCGAAGGCGGCGAGCGCCCCGGAGGAACGCGGGCGGGAAACGCCAGGGGCCATGGGTGAAATAACCCGGAAATCACCGGAACGCTCACCGCGACACCCCTCTCGGGCGCGGGAGTGGCGCATCTCACCTCGGGCCCGGTGCGGGCCGCCAGGAAGGCGCTGCGGAGCACGTCGGCCCCGTACTGGAACCGGCCGGGCCTCGCGTGAAGTGAACGTGGAAGGAAACGCAGGGGAAAGCGGCGGTCAGCCGCGTCGCGGGCAGCGGCAGGTGGTGCCGGCGACGCGACCGAGGCCGACGCGGCGGCGCTGCACCAAGGGCTGCGGACTCTGCGTGGGGCGTGATCCTGTCCGTGAGCACACGCTCACGGCAAGCACTCGGCCACCTGGAGCAGGCCCCCCGGACCCCGCCCCGGTTCGATCCCCGGTTCGGATGAATCGCGGTCCTGCCCTAGACTCAGTGATGTGCCACGTGGTGACGGACGACTCAGCCACGACCTGCTCCCCGGCGAGAAGGGCCCCCAGGACGCATGTGGCGTCTTCGGTGTCTGGGCTCCGGGTGAAGAGGTCGCCAAACTCACCTATTTCGGGCTGTATGCCCTGCAGCACCGCGGACAGGAGTCCGCGGGCATCGCAGTGAGCAACGGCTCCCAAATCCTCGTATTCAAGGACATGGGCCTGGTTTCCCAGGTCTTCGACGAGACATCCCTCGGCTCCCTTCAGGGCCACATCGCCGTGGGTCACGCCCGTTACTCCACCACCGGTGCCTCGGTGTGGGAGAACGCCCAGCCGACGTTCCGTGCCACCGCGCACGGCTCGATCGCCCTGGGTCACAACGGCAACCTGGTCAACACCGCCGAGCTGGCCGAGATGGTCGCCGCACTGCCCCGTGAGGGCGGCCGCGCGACCCAGGTGGCCGCGACCAACGACACCGACCTCGTGACGGCCCTGCTGGCCGGCCAGGTCGACGAGGACGGCAAGCCGCTGACCGTCGAGGAGGCCGCCCCGCGCGTCCTGCCCAAGGTCTCCGGCGCCTTCTCGCTGTGCTTCATGGACGAGCACACCCTGTACGCGGCCCGTGACCCGCAGGGCATCCGCCCGCTGGTCCTCGGCCGCCTGGAGCGCGGCTGGGTGGTGGCCTCCGAGACGGCCGCCCTGGACATCTGCGGCGCCAGCTTCATCCGCGAGATCGAGCCGGGCGAGCTGATCGCCGTGGACGAGAACGGCCTGCGCAGCTCCCGCTTCGCCGAGGCCAAGCCCAAGGGCTGCGTCTTCGAGTACGTCTACCTGGCGCGTCCCGACACCGACATCGCGGGCCGCAACGTGTACCTCTCCCGGGTGGAGATGGGCCGCAAGCTGGCCGCCGAGGCGCCCGCCGAGGCCGACCTCGTCATAGCGACCCCGGAGTCCGGCACGCCGGCCGCGGTCGGCTACGCCGAGGCCAGCGGCATCCCGTACGGCGTCGGCCTGGTCAAGAACTCCTACGTCGGCCGGACCTTCATCCAGCCCTCGCAGACCATCCGCCAGCTCGGCATCCGCCTCAAGCTCAACCCGCTCAAGGAAGTCATCCGCGGCAAGCGCCTGGTGGTCGTCGACGACTCGATCGTCCGCGGCAACACCCAGCGCGCCCTGGTCCGGATGCTCCGGGAGGCCGGCGCGGCCGAGGTCCACATCCGGATCTCCTCGCCGCCGATCAAGTGGCCGTGCTTCTACGGCATCGACTTCGCCACCCGCGCCGAGCTGATCGCCAACGGTCTGACCGTGGATGAGATCGGTACGTCGCTGGGCGCCGACTCGCTGGCGTACATCTCGATCGACGGCATGATCGAGTCGACGACGATCGCCAAGCCGGACCTGTGCCGCGCGTGCTTCGACGGCCAGTACCCGGTCGACCTGCCCGACCCGGAGCTGCTGGGCAAGCACCTCCTGGAGGCGGAGACCGCGGGCCAGGCCAAGCCGGACCTGGACGGCGTCGAGACGCTGACGGCCGGGGTCGGCGGCGCCGACGCGCTGCGCCGCCCGTAGAGCTCGTTCACACCGACAGGAAGATTTCAACGCCATGTCTGCCGAGTCTTTTGAGCATGCCCAGCACGCGGGCACCAGCGCCAGCTACGCAGCAGCGGGCGTGGACATCGAAGCGGGCGACCGCGCCGTCGACCTGATGAAGCAGTGGGTCAAGAAGGCCACCCGCCCCGAGGTCGTCGGCGGCCTCGGCGGGTTCGCCGGCCTCTTCGACGCCTCCGCCCTCAAGCGGTACGAGCGGCCGCTGCTCGCCTCGGCCACCGACGGCGTCGGTACCAAGGTCGACATCGCCCGCCGGATGGGGGTGTACGACACCATCGGTCACGACCTGGTCGGGATGGTCGTCGACGACCTGGTCGTCTGCGGTGCCGAGCCGCTGTTCATGACCGATTACATCTGCGTCGGCAAGGTCTACCCGGAGCGGGTCGCGGCGATCGTCAAGGGCATCGCCGAGGGCTGTGTGCTGGCCGGCTGCGCGCTGGTCGGCGGCGAGACCGCGGAGCACCCGGGGCTGCTCGGGGCCGACGACTTCGACGTCGCGGGCGCCGGTACGGGCGTGGTCGAGGCGGATCGGGTGCTGGGCGCGGATCGTATCCGTACGGGTGACGTCGTCATCGCCATGGAGTCCTCCGGCCTTCACTCGAACGGGTACTCACTCGTCCGCCACGTGCTGTTCGACCGGGCCGGGATGTCCCTGGACCAGCGGGTCGAGGAGCTCGGCCGGACGCTGGGCGAGGAACTGCTGGAGCCCACGAAGATCTACTCGCTGGACTGCCTGGCCCTGACCCGTACGGCCGAGGTGCACGCCTTCTCGCACATCACCGGCGGCGGCCTGGCCAACAACCTGGCCCGGGTGATCCCGGACGGCCTGCACGCGACGGTCGACCGGTCCACCTGGACCCCGGACCCGATCTTCGACCTGGTCGGCAAGGCCGGTGACGTCGAGCGGCTGGAACTGGAGAAGACCCTGAACATGGGCGTCGGCATGATGGCCGTCGTCCCGCAGGAGTCGGTCGACGTGGCGCTGGCCACCCTCGCGGACCGCGGCGTGGACGCCTGGGTCAGCGGCGAGATCGTCGAGCGTGGTGACCACACCGAGGCAGTGACCCTGACCGGTGACTACGCTGCCTGACCCGGCCCGCAGGGCAGCACAGAACCCGGTCCGAGGTGACTACCCCGGACCGGGTCCGTGGAAATGCTGTGCACACCGTGCACGTACGACAGTGGAGACGTCGTACGTCAGGCGCGACGACGCTGCTGGGACGAGTTGCCCTCGTCCTCGTCATCGTCGTCTCGGTTGTAAAGGTCGGCGTACCGCGCGTACGGGTCGTCGTCCTCTTCATCCTCGAACGGCTCGCCGTTCGGCGGCTGCTGCTGTGCCGGCTGTTGCGGCGATGCACCCAGCTCTTCGGCCAGGCGTGAGAGATCAGTCCCACCGCTGTTGTACTTCAGCTGGCGGGCGACCTTCGTCTGCTTGGCCTTGGCCCGGCCGCGCCCCATGGCTCGACCCCCTCAACGACGGGGCTCGACGGCCCCAGAGTCTTGACACGCGTTCATGATTCAGAGCGGACTCTCGACGGAGAGACCGGCCCGTAGGGCTTCAACGGTACCTGCTTCCGCGGCCATACGGTACGTCGCCCGCATCACCGACCGCTCGGCATGACCGGCAGGACGCCCCGTCCCCGCTGGTCAGCTGCGATTTTAACCTGTCCGCCCGGGCGACCCGCCGACGGGTGGTGAGGGATGTCTCCTTCACCACACGTGATCCCTTACGGAGCGCTCGGAGATCGTCACGCGAGCGCCCCGCGGCGGTTTTCCGTACGCACCGTGACGCCGCTCGATACGGATGGTGATTAACGCGGTGTCAACAGGGCGATAGGGGCTCGCTCGGAGCTGTCCGTGAGCATGATCGGATCGCGATCAGCTTCGGTCGGTCCCGAGCATTGTCGGACATTGATGGGCGGAATCGGTCGCAATCTGGGCCGCGACCGGCTGAAAAATTGGCCTGAATCGAGCGGTACCGTCCGGGTCGGCGCCACCGGCGAGCGGTGGCGCCGGACATGTCAGGCCCGCCGGGCGTCCGCCATGCGCTGCTCGGCCAGCCGGTCCGCCGCCGCGGCAGGCGGAATGCCGTCCTCCTTCGCACGAGCGAATATCGCCAGCGTGGTGTCGAAGATCTTCGCCGCCTTGGTCCTGCAGCGGTCGAAGTCGAAGCCGTGCAGCTCGTCCGCCACCTGGATGACACCACCGGCGTTCACCACGTAGTCCGGCGCGTAGAGGATGCCGCGGTCGGAGAGGTCCTTCTCGACGCCGGGGTGCGCCAGCTGGTTGTTGGCCGCGCCGCAGACCACCTTCGCGGTCAGCACCGGCACCGTCTCGTCGTTCAGCGCACCGCCGAGGGCGCACGGCGCGTACACGTCCAGGCCCGGCGTACGGATCAGCGACCCGGTGTCCGGGGCCACGCTCACCTGCGGGTGCCGGCTGCGGACGCGCTCGACCGATTCGGCGCGCACGTCCGTGATCACGACCTCCGCGCCGTCCTGGAGAAGGTGCTCGACGAGGTGGTGGCCCACCTTGCCGACGCCGGCGACGCCGACCGTGCGGCCGCGCAGCGTCGGGTCGCCCCACAGGTGCTGCGCCGAGGCGCGCATCCCCTGGAAGACACCGAAGGCGGTCAGTACGGAGGAGTCGCCGGCGCCGCCGTTCTCGGGGGAGCGGCCGGTGGTCCACCGGTTCGTACGGGCGACGACGTCCATGTCCGCGACGTACGTACCGACATCGCAGGCGGTCACATAGCGGCCGCCGAGGGAAGCCACGAACCGGCCGTACGCGAGCAGGAGTTCTTCGGTCTTGATCAGTTCGGGGTCACCGATGATCACAGCCTTGCCGCCACCGTGGTCGAGACCGGCGAGGGCGTTCTTGTACGACATGCCACGGGAGAGGTTCAGGGCGTCCAGCACCGCCTCCTCCTCGGAGGCGTACGCGTGGAAGCGGGTGCCGCCGAGGGCCGGGCCCAGGGCGGTGTCGTGGATGGCGATCACGGCCCGCAGGCCGCTGGCGCGGTCCTGGCAGAGGACCACTTGCTCGTGGCCGCCCTGCTCGGAACGGAACAGCGTGTGCAGGACGCCGCCGTCGGCTGCGGGTGCCCCCTGCGCGGAATGCCGGGGGGAGGAGGGACGTACGTCGGTCACGGTGGTGACTCCCATAAGTCGCGGAGTACGCCCTCCGGTGGCTCCCTATTGCTTGTGGCAGGGGGAGGGCGGGAGGGCCGGTCGGGAAGAGAGTAAGACCTGAGAGGCGCGCTGATCGGTGCAGTGCGGAGGATCACCCTCTCCTGGGGGACGGGCGTGGGACGATTTGCCGTATCCCGAGCCGGGTGGCGTGAGTCAACTCCCGGTGCTTTGCACCTGTTTGCCAATCTTTGCGGTAGTTCTGCGGACGTCACGTTGTAGGAGACAAAGGAGCGGGCGTGGCCTTGGCGTCATCGGTGATGGTCCCGTACGCGGCATATCTACGGGTCTACGAGCCGCTCGCGGCGTTCCCCGAACCGGAGCGCTCCTACTGGGCGCGCTATGCCCGACGCGCGGAGACCCCCACGGTTCAGGACGAACTTCGGCGGTCTCTGGCCGATTTGCTGCCGACCCCGCCGGTGCCGGTGCCGGTCCATGAGAGCAGCGACGCCTTCGTCACGGTCGTGGACGGCGTGACCTGCGTCTGCCCCTGGCGGACGCGGCTGCGCGGCTGGCAGGCCCTGGAGGAGCTGACCGAGCTGCTCCCGGCGCCCGTGCTGGACGCGGCGCTGCCACCGGTGGTGCGGCGCCAGGCGGCCGCGGACTACGAGGAGTGGCTGGAGCGCAATCCGGACGCCCGGCCCTGGATCCGCACCGCCACCTGGCACGTACCGGTGCGCTGGTTCGCCCTCTTCGGTGACGGCGAGCGGGAGTACACCAAGAGCGAGCACGGCCCGGTACTGCGGTACCGCACGCCCATGGTGCAGGCGCGGCGCCGCGTGGCCAGGGGACTGCGTACGCTGCGCGACTCCCTGGAAGAGGGACCGCTGATCGACGGCCTGGTGGACGTGGGGCGCTGGCTGGAGGAGTTCCATCCGCGGGCGCTGGTGGAGCTGGACTACGGCGGGCTGGTGCACGCGGTGCCCGAGGGGCAGCTCGCCGAGGACCGGTCGGCCGCCGAGGTGGCGGAGGGGCTGGCGGCGCTGCGCGAGGGGGACAGCGACCGGGCCGGCGAGGCGTACGAGAAGCTGTCGGACCGGTGGCGAGAGGTACGTGAGCGGCAGTTCGCCAGCTGAGACGGGGCTCGTCCCCCTCTCCGGGACGACAAAATGATCTGCGGCCGTCGAGGCTCGTGCACACTACTGGTGCGGAGGTGCAGGACGTAGGTCCCGATCCGGGCGATTGCCTCAAGCGTGACCTAAAGCACTGACTTCGGGCCTTGCGGCCAAGCCATACCCTCGTGCCAAAATAGGACAAGGAGCCTGACAAGGGCCCCTTCCGCCCTACTAAGGGCGGATAGTTCGGTATTGCGCTCCTTGGTGGGTCTGATGGCGGCTGATCACCGTGTGACTGATCGTCACGGTGGTGTGACTGTCCGCTATGGCATGGTCCATCGGCTTCCGCCGAGGTTGAACACCTGAGAGGGCAATTCCATCGGTTTGGCCGACGTGGCTGGACAGATGGTGTAGTTGTAGTGCCGAGGACAAGCCGTTCGTCCTATAACCGACTCGGCCCGCGTCCGCCATTTCGGGCAACGCGGGTCAAGGTGCAGAATTTAGAGGAAAGAACCGTGATGGTTCGGTTCTCCCGAGGAGGCCGCTCATGACCGCTCGCACCCCTGACGCCGAGCCGCTGCTTACCCCCGCCGAGGTCGCCACGATGTTCCGCGTGGACCCGAAGACGGTGACCCGCTGGGCCAAGGCAGGCAAGCTCACGTCCATCCGCACGCTCGGAGGACGCCGGCGCTACCGCGAAGCCGAGGTTCGCGCTCTGCTCGCGGGCATTCCGCAGCAGCGCAGCGAAAGCTGAACAACCGCATGACCGGGCTGTTTTCGGGCCCCCCAACCCGACCTCGGCCCATGGAGCCCCACCCGGCTCCACTCAGCACCACCTAGCACCACACAGCTCCATACGACGCGGAGCCTGCCCCAACAGGCCCCACACCCGCACCATCTGGGTACGTCATCGATCGCGCTGGACTCCGCCGGGTCCAGCGCGATCTTTTTTGTGCGCGCCACGGCCCGTACGGGCGGCCGGCCCGGCCTGCTGGGCACCGCCCGCGGGGGCTACCGGGGCCGGGGCCTCGCTGTTCTCCGGTCCAGTCCAAGGGCTGCCGGGTGAGCAGTGCAATTGCACATATTAAATTGACCGGGTGTAGGGCGGCCGTAAGATTCCCGGTTCCTGAAACCCGGCCGGTGACACCCGTCACAGCCCGGGAAGGTTGTGGCGCCGACGCCGCTGCGATATTGGGGCCCGTAGGCCCTTCCTCCCTCAACAGCCTCCCACCGCAGGGCCGGTGGGAAAGCCGCCGTTGGTCACCGGGCCGGGGGACTTTGGTCCCCGCCCGCCTCCGCGGACGCCACGGCGGGCACGGCCGCCGCCGCACGCGCCGCTTCGCGGGACGCCGGGTCCGCGTCCGGCGCGGCGCCAGAAGCCGTGGAGGGCCCCCTGAAGGGCTTCTCGGGCGTCGGGGCGCCGGAGTCGGCGGCCGGGGCGCCGGCGGCGCGGCTGCGGGGCTCCATGGCGAGCCGCAACAGGCGGGCGCAGACGGGGCAGTGGCGGGTCAGATGGCGATAGCCCGTGGCGGCCGACAGGTGAGCCCGCAGCAGCGCCCTCGTCTCATGCCTGGCGGCTGACGACATCGCACACTCCTCCCGGCCCCGCGCCCTTCCTCGTGACTACCGGTGGTACGTGCCCCAGTCAATACGCGCATCGGCCCAGGCCCGCACGGCCCGGGCCTTCAGGCCACGGGGTGGAACGCCGTTCCCGTCCACCCTCCCCACGCGGGAGGCGAAGCAAACAGCCGCCGCCCTCCCCGGACAACGCAAACGGCCCGCATCCCAAAGGGACGCGGGCCGAACGATGCGGTCCTGACGGGATCTGCTGTGCCTGATGGCGGCTCCGCCGCGGGCGCGGCCTGACCGGTCGGCTGCCACAACGCAATCGGCCCGCATCCCAGAGGGACGCGGGCCGAACGATGCGGTCCTGACGGGATTTGAACCCGCGGCCTCCACCTTGACAGGGTGGCGAGCACTCCAAACTGCTCCACAGGACCTTGGTGCCGCTTCCGCTTGCGCGGTGCTGCGAAGCAAGACTCTACAGCAGGTCAGGGGGTGCGGTCGAACTCGGTCCCGCCGGGCCGTCCGGAAGGGGCCCGGGGCCGGTCACGCCTTGGGCACCGCCGCGTCCACGGCCTTCACGATCCGCTTGTCGGAGACCGGGTACGCCGTACCGAGCGCGTGCGCGAAGTAGCTGACCCGCAGCTCCTCGATCATCCAGCGGATCTCCCGGGCCTCGGCCGGTACCGGACGGCCCTGGGGGTACTGCTCCAGCAGCCAGGCGTACTCGTCCTGCATCTCCTTGACCTTCGCCATCCGGGCGCGGTCCCGGTCGGCGTTGTTGGGGAGCTGCTGGAGGCGGCGGTCCACGGCGACCAGGTAGCGCATCAGGTCCGGCAGGCGCTTGGCGCCGTGCGCGGTCACGAAGCCGGGCTTGATCAGGGCGGCGAGCTGTTCCTTGATGTCGGTCAGGGAGGGCAGCAGCGAGGCGAAGGTGGTGGCCTTCAGGCGGCGCTCGCACGCCTGCCAGGCGGCCAGTACCTCCCGTACCTGCTGGACCGTCTTCAACGTCGCGTCCACCAGGTCGGCGCGGACCGCGTCGAAGAGCTTGCGGAAGGACTCCTCGTCCCAGGCCGGCCCGCCGTGCGCGGCGATCAGCCGGTCGGCCGCGGCGGTCACGCAGTCCTCGAAGAGGGCCTGTATGGAGCCGTGGGGGTTGGCCGAGAGCGCCAGCTTCTGTTGATTGGTGAGCTTGCCCTGCGCGAACTTGGCTGGGTTGCTCTGGATATTCAACAAGATCAAACGGCGGGTGCCGGTCCACATCGCCGTCTGCTGTTCCGCCTCGGTGTCGAAGAGGCGGACGGCCACGCTCGTGCCCTCGTCGACCAGCGCCGGGTACGCCTTCAGGGGCTGGCCCCCGCGCCGGGTCTCGAAGGTGCGGGGCAGCGTGCCGAGCGTCCAGGACGTCAGGCCGGTGCGCTGTTCCAGGCCGGCCGGTGCGCCGGCCCCCGCGGGCGCGCCGTCCCCGCCGCCCTTGGCGGGCCGCTCGGCGGCCTGCGCGAAGGCCTTGGTGAGGGCCGCCTGCGTCTTCGGCTTGAGCTTGAGGCGCAGCGCTTCGAGGTCCTTGGCCTCGGCCAGCTTGCGGCGGCGCTCGTCGACCACCCGGAACGTGATCTTCAGGTGGTCCGGGACCTTGGCCAGGTCGAAGTCGGCCGGGTCGACCGGGACGCCGACCATCCGCTGCAGCCCGGCCGCCAGGGAGGTGGTCAGCGCGCCCTGGAGCGGCACGGTCGAGTCCAGGAAGCGGGCGGCGAAGTTCGGTGCCGGTACGTAGTTGCGGCGGATCGGTTTGGGCAGCGACCGGATCAGTTCGGTCACCAGCTGTTCGCGCAGGCCCGGGATCTGCCAGTCGAAGCCTTCGGAAGTGACCTGGTTGAGCACCTGGAGGGGGATGTGGACGGTCACGCCGTCCGCGTCCGCACCCGGCTCGAACTGGTACGTGACGCGGAACTTCAGCTTCCCCTGCCGCCAGGAGTCCGGGTAATCGTCCTTGGTGACGGCTTCGGCGGACTCGTTGATGAGCATGGAGTGCTCGAAGTTGAGCAACTCCGGCTCGTCATGGCGCTTCTTCTTCCACCAGGAATCGAAGTGCGCACCCGATACGACATGTTCGGGCAGGCGCTGATCGTAGAAGTCGAAGAGCGTCTCGTCGTCCACGAGGATGTCGCGCCGCCGGGCACGGTGCTCCAACTCCTCGACCTCGCCGAGCAGTTTGCGGTTGTCGTGGAAGAACTGGTGGTGGGTACGCCAGTCCCCCTCGACCAGGGCGTTGCGGATGAACAGGTCCCGGGAGGTCTCCGGGTCGATCCGCCCGTAGTTCACCTTCCGCTGGGCGACGATCGGCACGCCGTACAGCGTCACCCGCTCGTACGCCATCACCGCGGCCATCTTCTGTTCCCAGTGCGGCTCGCTGTACGTCCGCTTCACCAGGTGCTGGGCCAGCGGCTCGATCCACTCGGGCTCGATCTTCGCGTTCACCCGCGCCCACAGGCGGGACGTTTCGACCAGCTCCGCCGACATGACCCAGCGCGGCGGCTTCTTGAACAGCGCCGAGCCGGGGAAGACCGCGAACTTCGCGCTACGGGCGCCCAGGTACTCGTTCTTGGCGTCCGTGTCCTTCAGCCCGATGTGCGAAAGCAAACCGGACAGGAGGGAGGTGTGGATGGCGTCGGGGGCCGCGTCCTGCTCGCTGAGGTGCACCCCCATCGTCTTGGCGACCGTCCGCAGCTGCGAGTAGATGTCCTGCCACTCGCGTATGCGCAGGTAGTTCAGGTATTCGTTGCGGCACATCCGGCGGAACGCCGAGGACGACAGCGCCTTCTGCTGCTCGCGGACGTACCGCCACAGGTTCAGGTACGCCAGGAAGTCGCTGGTCTCGTCCTTGAAGCGGGCGTGCTGCTGGTCGGCCTGCTGCTGTTTGTCGGCGGGCCGCTCCCGCGGATCCTGGATGGACAGGGCCGCCGCGATCACCATGACTTCGCGTACGCACCCGTTGCGATCGGCCTCCAGCACCATCCGGGCCAGCCGCGGGTCGACCGGCAGCTGGGACAGCTTGCGCCCCAGCTGGGTGAGCCGCTTCTTGGGGTCCTTCTGCTTCGGGTCGAGCGCGCCCAGCTCGTTCAGCAGGTCGACGCCGTCCTTGATGTTGCGGCGGTCCGGCGGGTCGATGAACGGGAACTTCTCGATGTCACCGAGGCCGGCCGCGGTCATCTGCAGGATGACGGAGGCCAGGTTCGTGCGCAGGATCTCGGCGTCGGTGAACTCCGGACGGGTGAGGAAGTCGTCCTCGGAGTACAGCCGGATGCAGATGCCGTCGCTGGTGCGGCCGCAGCGGCCCTTGCGCTGGTTGGCGCTGGCCTGCGAAATCGGCTCGATCGGCAGCCGCTGGACCTTGGTGCGGTAGCTGTAGCGGGAGATCCGGGCCATGCCGGGGTCGATGACGTACCGGATGCCCGGCACGGTCAGCGAGGTCTCCGCGACGTTGGTCGCGAGCACGATCCGGCGGCCGGTGTGGCGCTGGAAGACACGGTGCTGCTCGGCGTGCGACAGGCGCGCGTACAGCGGCAGCACCTCGGTCTGCGGCAGGTTCTTCTTGTTGAGCGCGTCGGCGGTGTCGCGGATCTCCCGCTCGCCGGACAGGAAGACCAGGATGTCGCCGGGCCCCTCGGCCTGCAGCTCGTCGACCGCGTCGCAGATCGCGGTGATCTGGTCGCGGTCGCTGTCGGTGCCGCCCTCCTCCAGGAGCGGGCGGTAGCGGACCTCGACCGGGTACGTACGGCCGGACACCTCGACGATCGGCGCGCTCGGAGCCTGGTCCCCGCCCTTCTCCTGCCCCCCGTCCCCGTCCTGGGGCGCTGCCACGGCGGCGAAGGAACCGAAGTGCCGGGCGAACCGCTCCGGGTCGATGGTCGCGGAGGTGATCACGACCTTCAGGTCCGGGCGCCGGGGCAGCAGCTGGGCCAGGTACCCGAGGATGAAGTCGATGTTGAGGCTGCGCTCGTGCGCCTCGTCGATGATGATCGTGTCGTACTGGCGCAGCTCGCGGTCGGTCTGGATCTCCGCGAGCAGGATGCCGTCCGTCATCAGCTTCACGAGGGTGTCGGAACCGACCTGGTCGGTGAAGCGCACCTTCCAGCCGACCGCCTCGCCCAGCGGGGTCTTCAGCTCCTCGGCGACCCGCTCGGCGACCGTACGGGCGGCGATCCGGCGCGGCTGGGTGTGCCCGATCAGGCCGCGTACGCCACGGCCCAGCTCCAGGCAGATCTTGGGGATCTGGGTCGTCTTGCCGGACCCGGTCTCGCCCGCGACGATCACGACCTGGTGGTCGCGGATCGCTTCGAGGATCTCGTCCTTCTTCTGGCTGACCGGCAGCTGCTCCGGATACGTGATCGCGGGCACGGCGGCGCGCCGCTGCTCGACCCGCAGCTCCGCCTCCTCGACCCCGGCGGCGATCTCGGCGAGCACGGCCGCGCGGGCCTCGGGCTTACGGATCCGGCGCGCGCCGTCGAGCCGGCGCCCCAGCCGCTGCTGGTCGCGCAGCATCAGCTCGGGCAGCCGCTCCAGGAGAGCGGGCAGGGAGGGGGCGGCACCGTCGGGCCGGGCGGAGGCAGGCTGACTGGACATACGTCACCCAGGATCTCACCTCCGCGAATACGGTGGCGAACGAATTGCCGCCGGTGGGCGTCCGGGTGGGGATGCGGGGTGCTCGCGGCCGGGGTGCCGGGCAGTCCTAGGAGTGTTCCCGGCCGCTGCCCGGTCGCCCCGGCAGGGCTCGCGCACGGTGGGCCGACCACCAGGAGAATGTCCGGGTTAGGTGCTTTAGCGTGGCCTCATGGCTGATCAGCACGGTGACTTTCCCCAACCGCACGGCGCCCACGGGCGGCCTCCGACCAAGGCCGAGAGATGGGCCGCGTTCAAGAAGTCACCGTTCCTGCCCGCCACCGTGCTGGTCTTCATCCTCGCCGTCGCCGCCGGCCTCTTCGCGGGCTCGTACACGTACACCATGGCCAACCCGACCCCGCGGCACATCCCGACCGCCGTGGTCGGCCCGGCGGACTCCCCGCACGGCAAGGCGTTCGTCGGCGGCATGGAGAAGGCCCTGAACGCCTCCCTCCAGCTGCACACGTACGACTCGTACGCCGCCGCCGAGAAGGGCATCGAGGAGCAGGAGGTCTTCGCGATCCTGCGGGTGCGGGACAAGGGCATGGAGCTGGACGTGGCCGGGGCGGCGGGCGCCCAGGTGGCGCAGGTGCTGGAGCAGGCGGGGCCCAAGGTGGGGCAGGCGGTCGGCGTGCCGGTCGAGGTCAAGGACCTCAAGCCGCTCCAGGAGGGTGACCCGCGCGGGCTCGCCCTCTTCTACATCTCGCTCGCCGCCGTGATCATCGGTTTCGTCGGCGCCATCCAGCTGAGCGTGCACGCGCGCGGGCTCAATCCGCTGGAGCGGATCGCCTTCACCATGCTGTACGCGCTGCTGGGCGCCTTCGCGATCGCCGCGGTCGTGGACTGGCTGCTGGGCGCGCTGGACCTGCCGTTCGTGGAGTCCTGGCTGATCCTGGCGCTGACGATGTTCACGTCCGGCATGGTCTTCACGATGTTCAACACCCTGATCGGGCGCTGGGCCATGATCCCGACGTGGGGCCTGATGGTGCTGCTGGGCAACCCGTCCTCGGGCGGCGCGGTCTCCTGGCCGCTGCTGCCGTCCGTCCTCGGGCACATCGGCCGCTGGCTGCCCCCGGGCGCCTCGGTCAACGCGCAGCACACGGCCGTCTACTTCGGCGCGTCGCAGCACCTCTTCCCGTTCCTGGTGCTGGCCGGCTGGGCGCTGGTCTCCTGCGCGGTCTTCTGGATCTGGCGGCACCGGCACCCGGGCGGGCGCGAGGTGGGCGCGCTCGCGTCGGGGGTGCACCGGGCGGGGGCGCCGGGGGCCTGAACGTACGGCGGAGTCCGGCCCCGCTCCCGGGGCCGGACTCCGCCGTAGGGGTGAACGAAAGAGGCCCCGATCCGAAGATCGGGGCCTCTTCCCACTGCTGGTGGCTGGGGCCGGGGTCGAACCGGCGACCTATCGCTTTTCAGGCGATCGCTCGTACCAACTGAGCTACCCAGCCACAGCGGTCCTGACGGGATTTGAACCCGCGGCCTCCACCTTGACAGGGTGGCGAGCACTCCAAACTGCTCCACAGGACCTTGCACTGTGCGAGATCAAGCGTACCTGGTCTCGCACACGGTAATGCGTGCCCCCAACGGGATTCGAACCCGTGCTACCGCCTTGAAAGGGCGGCGTCCTGGGCCACTAGACGATGAGGGCTGATGGCCCGCCTTGGTGCCTTGTGGGGCGCCGTCGGGGACGTGAGAAGCATATGGGATGCAGGGACCGTTCGCCAAAACGGTTTGTTCGAGGCCGGTGGCGGAGGCGTTCGGACGGGGTCGGCGAGGCTTACGGGGAGGGCGTGGCCTTAGGGGGCGACGGGCCTCCCGGGGGCGTCGTGGGCTTCGGGGACGGGGTGGTGCTGGGGGACTGCGTGGCGCTCGGGTGCGGTGTGGCGCTGGGGAACTACGTGGTCCTCGGGTGTGGCGTGGCGCTGGGGGACTGCGTGGTCCTCGGGGACGGCGTGGCGCCGGCGGACGGTGTGGCCCCCGGCCGGTTCTCCCGTGGCAGGTGGCGGCTGACCTCGGCGCTCGACAGGCCCAGTCCGCCGAGCGTGATCTCGTCCCACGCCTGGAGGTGCCGGGTCCGGCGGTCCAGGTAGAGGACGGACGCCTGCACCGGAGCGGGCTTCTTGCCCTGCACCGCGCGCAGCCCGCCGCCGCCCGTGGAGCCCTCGATCATCAGCCGGGTGCCCTGGGGGAGCACACTGTTCTCGCGGTGGTGGACATGACCGGCCAGCGCCAGCGGAACCAGACCGTCCGCCTCGGCCGCCGCGACCGGGTTGTGCGCCAGCGCGATGTCCACGGGCGTACCCGCGAGCCGCTGCGTACGGAGCGAGTCGGCCAGCTTGCCGCCCGCCGTGCGCTCGGCGAAGTCGCCCTCCGCGACGACCGAGCGGTCCGGGGTGAACTGCGGGTCGCCGACCCCGGCGATCCGCAGCCCGCCGACGCTGACCGCCCGGCCACCGTCGAGGACGGTGGCGTTCTTCCGGGACGCGAGGTACTGCTGCGTGGTCGCGGAGTCGTGGTTGCCGCGGACCCAGACGTACGGCGCGCCGAGCGTGGCGACGGGGTCCAGGAAGGCGTTCTCGGCGGCCGAGCCGTGGTCCATGGTGTCGCCGGTGTCGATGATCACGTCGATCTTGTACTGCTTCACCAGCGACTTGATGATCTGCCAGGCCGCCGGGTTGAGGTGGATGTCGGAGACGTGCAGCACCCGAATGGTGGTGGGATCGGGCGTGTACGCGGGCAGGGTGGAGGTGGCTTCGTACAGCTTGGTCACGTTCGTCACCAGGCGCGCCAACTCCCGCTGGTACACGTCGAACTCGCTGACGATGTTGCGGGCGTTGCCGACCACCGAGGGCGCGGAGGACAGCAGACCGGAGAACTTCGGTTCCAGGACGGACTTGGGGTTCCAGGTGGCGTACGCGGCGGCGCCGGACGAGGCCAGCAGGGCGAGCGCCAGTCCGCCGGCCGCCAGCGCGCGGCGCGGCCGCCGGTAGACGGCCAGGCCCAGCGCGGTGGCGCCGGAGACCACCGCGACGCAGGAACGGAAGGCGAGGGTGCCGGTGCCGCTGACGACGTCACGGGTGACCTGCTCCTGGAGGCCGGCGAACCGTTCCGGGTGGTCGACCAGGGCCTGGGACCGTACGGGATCCAGCCGGTCGACGTCGACATCGAGCCGTATCGGCGCGTAGTGGCTGCGCAGCTCCAGGGCGCCCAGCGGCGAGACGTTGATCTTCGTGCCGCCGGAGAGCGACGGCCGCAGTGTCATGTTCGTGTCCACCGGCCCTACGGGAGCGTGGACGCTGCCGACGATCAGCAGGCCCAGCCAGGCGCCGAGCAAGGTGACGGCGAGCAGGCCGAGGGCGCGGGCGTACGGGTGCGGGGTGTGGGTGAGGGTGCTGGTGGGGGCGGTGTGGTGGGAGCGGTAGTCGCGGAGGACGGCGGCGGGAACGCCCCGTATCCGGGCGAGCGCGGTACGGAGCAGTCGGAGCACGAGGGAGCCGGACGGGTCGGGCGGGGCGGGAGAGCCGGAGGGTCCGGGAGTGCCGGACGAGCCGGAGGAGCCGGGTGAGTCGGGAGGGCCTGGGGAGGAGCCCCCGGGCGGCGCGACACGGGCCATTGGGCGCATATTCCCGGGCGCCGCGCCCGCCATGCCCCGGAATGGGCTCCGGTCGCGCCTACGGGGCCGGCCCGTCGACGCTGCCACGCCGCGCGGTACCGCCGCCGAGCTGCACCGCTGCCGCGCGGTGCCGTGACGGACAATGGGCGGTGTGCTGGAGATGACGCGCGAGGAGTTCGAGGAACTGGTGGCCGAGGCGCTGGACCGGATCCCGCCGGAGCTGACACGGCTGATGGACAACGTGGCGGTGTTCGTCGAGGACGAACCACCGGCCGAGGACCCCGATCTCCTGGGGCTCTACGAGGGGACGCCGCTGACCGACCGCGGGGAGTGGTACGCGGGCGTGCTGCCCGACCGGATCACCATCTACCGCAACCCGACCCTGCGGATGTGCGACACCCGGGAGGACGTGGTCGCGGAGACCGAGGTGACCGTCGTGCACGAGATCGCGCACCACTTCGGGATCGATGACGAGCGGCTGCACGCGCTGGGATACGGCTGAGGCGGGGCGCAGGGGCCCAGGGGCGCAGGGGTGTGGACACAGAGGTGAAGGGCGAAGGAGGCGCGGGGGCGCGGGACAGGCTCGGCCGGCCGGGAGCGGGCGGTGGCCGGACGGGCCGCGCTGCGGTCGGTTCCCGGCCGGTTCGTGGTCGGTTCCCGGTCGCTTCGCGGTCGGTTCACGGCTTTCGTGGTCTTCGCGGCCTTCGCGATGGCGCCGGGGGCGTCCGCAGGGCGATCAGGGCGGTGATCAGGCCCGTACGGACGCGATCTCGTGCGTACGGCGCGTGTCCTCGGGCGGTCGGCGGGAGTTGGGCAGGGCGTTCATCTCCGCAGTCTCCGCGCTCCGGATCCGGAGGTCCCGCCCGTGCGCCCGATCGCTTCTCCCCATTCCGGCCCGGCCCTGAACCGGCTCGCCGCCGCCGTGGCCGCCGCCTCCGCCCTGGCCGCGTCGCTGAGCGGCTGCATGAGCGTGAGCGACGCGGAACCGCCCAAGCCGTCGGGCTCGTCGGCGCGCCCCGACGGCGGGCCCGCGCCGGACGGTGGAACGGTCGACAGTCGCGGCGGGAGCCCGGACCGCAGGGGGCGTGCGGGCGGCGGGCACGGTGTGGAGGGGCACGCGGGGGCGCCCGCGAGCGATCGCACGCCCTCGGCGGGCGAAACGGAGCCGGAACCGGAACCGGCGTCGGGCGCCGCCCCCGGTCCCGAGCAGCCCGGACCGCCCGGCAGCGGTCCCGCGGCGCCCGTTCCGGCGCACCCCGGCGGCCGGCCCTCGTCGACGGCCCAGCCGCCCCGTACGACCCCGACCGTGAAGCCGACCCCGAGCGCGAGCCCGGACCCGCAGCCGAGTTCCCCCGCACCGACCCAGTCGTCCGCACCGCCCGCTCCGTCGAACCCGGAGAGCGCGGGGTAGGGGCGGGCCGTCCGAGCCGTCCGAGCCGTCCGAGCCCTCCGGGCCATCCGGGGAGCTTCGGAGGGGCATGTTGAGGAGCACGCGGAGGGGGTCCTCGGGCGACCCGTGTGACCTGCGAGAACAGGGGTGTACGGAGCGTGACACGGGCCCTGGGAGTCGCAGTGGGGAACGGGGGTTCGGGAGGGCATTTGCCTTCCGGGGGTCCGAGTGAGTATGGTGGTAGATCGTTTGATCCCATTTGCCCGGCGCATGATGCAGCGCCGTGTGGCGCGTTCTCTCCCTTGCCGTGGCTGACCGCATTGAGGCGGTCGTTTGTGAAGTCTCACGGAGTTTGGGCGCGTGCCTGTGCCGAGACTCCGGAAGGTTTCGCATTTCGCATGTCTGTTTCCACTGATCAGTCCGTCCTGCCCGCAGCCGATGAGCAGGCGGCTCCCCAGCAGGACCAGCCGCAGGACCAGGCCGTCACCGAGACGCCTGCCGACGTGGCCGAGGCCACCGAGGCCCCCGAGCCGGCAGAAGCGACCGAGGACGCCGCCGAGGACGCGGCCCCCGAGATCACCTTCGGTGACCTCGGCCTCGACGACAAGATCGTCCGCAAGCTGGCCCAGAACGGTGTCACCACCCCGTTCCCCATCCAGGCCGCGACCATCCCGGACGCGCTCGCCGGCCGCGACATCCTCGGCCGGGGCCGCACCGGCTCCGGCAAGACCCTCTCCTTCGGTCTGCCGCTGCTGAGCCGCCTGGCCGGCGGCCACACCGAGAAGAAGCGCCCCCGCGGCGTCATCCTCACCCCGACCCGTGAGCTGGCCATGCAGGTCAGCGACGCGCTCCAGCCGTACGGCGACGTCCTGGGCCTCAAGCTCAAGGTCGTCTGCGGCGGTACGTCCATGGGCAACCAGATCTACGCGCTGGAGCGCGGCGTCGACGTCCTCGTCGCCACCCCCGGCCGCCTGCGCGACATCATCAACCGCGGCGCCTGCTCGCTGGACGACGTCGAGACCGCCGTCCTGGACGAGGCCGACCAGATGGCCGACCTGGGCTTCCTGCCCGAGGTCACCGAGCTGCTCGACCTGATCCCGTCCGGCGGCCAGCGCATGCTGTTCTCCGCCACGATGGAGAACGAGATCGGCACCCTGGTCAAGCGCTACCTGACCAACCCGGCGACCCACGAGGTCGACGCGGCCCAGGGCGCGGTCACCACCATGACCCACCACGTGCTGGTCGTGAAGCCGAAGGACAAGGCGCCGGTCACCGCCGCCATCGCCGCCCGCAAGGGCCGCACCATCATCTTCGTCCGCACCCAGCTCGGCGCCGACCGCGTCGCCGAGCAGCTGTGCGACTCCGGTGTGCGCGCCGACGCGCTGCACGGCGGCATGACGCAGGGCGCGCGGACCCGCACGCTGGCCGACTTCAAGGACGGTTACGTCAACGTCCTCGTCGCCACCGACGTCGCCGCCCGCGGCATCCACGTCGACGGCATCGACCTGGTCCTGAACGTGGACCCGGCCGGTGACCACAAGGACTACCTGCACCGTTCCGGCCGTACCGCCCGCGCGGGCCAGTCCGGCACGGTCGTCTCGCTGGCGCTGCCGCACCAGCGCCGCCAGATCTTCCGCCTGATGGAGGACGCGGGCGTGGACGCCTCGCGCCACATCGTCGGCGGCGCCGGCGCCTTCGACGAGGACGTGGCCCGGATCACCGGTGCCCGCTCCCTCACCGAGGTGCAGGCCGACTCGGCGACCAACTCCGCCAAGCAGGCCGAGCGCGAGGCCCAGGAGCTCTCCCGCGAGCTGGAGCGCGCGCAGCGCCGCGCCGCCGAGCTGCGCGAGGAGGCCAACCGGCTGACCGCGCGCGCCGCGCGGGAGCGGGGCGAGGACCCGGAGGAGGCGGTGGCCGCCGCCGAGGCCGCCGTGGAGGAGGCCGCCGAGGCCGCCGTACCGGCCCAGGCCGCCCCCGAGGCCGACGAGGCGCCGCGCCGCTCCACGTACCGCGACGAGCGGGGCAACTTCGAGCGCCGTGACCGTCGTGACGACCGCTCGGGCGGTGGCTTCAGCCGTGACCGTCGTGACGACCGTTCCGGTGGTGGCTTCAACCGCGACCGCCGGGACGACCGCGGCGAGCGTGGCGACCGTGGTGGCTTCAGCCGTGACCGTCGTGACGACCGCTCGGGCGGTGGCTTCAGCCGTGACCGTCGTGACGACCGTTCCGGTGGTGGCTTCAACCGCGACCGCCGGGACGAC
>NZ_JBFAUH010000027.1:0-36985 GCF_040679095.1 Streptomyces sp. NPDC052496 | reverse complement strand
GACCGCGGCGAGCGTGGCGACCGTGGTGGCTTCAGCCGTGACCGTCGTGACGACCGCTCCGGTGGCGGGTTCAACCGCGACCGTCGCGACGACCGCTCGGGTGGCGGCTTCCGCCGTGACGACCGTTCCGGTGGCGGCTTCAACCGCGACCGTGGCGACCGCCCGAACCGTTCCTTCAACCGTGACGACCGCTCCGGCGGCCGTGCGGGCGGCGGCTACCGCTCCGGTGGCGGCGACCGTCCGTACAACCGCGACCGCCGCGACGACCGTCCCTCCTCGGGCGGTTACCGCTCGGGCGGCGGCGACCGTCCCTACGGCCGCCGTGACGACCACCGTGGCCACGGCACCGGCTCCTTCGGCCGCCGCGAGGACAAGCCGCGCTGGAAGCGCAACGGCTGACGCCTGACGGAGGCCGGACGCCTGATGGCGATCGGGTCACCTGACGGAGGCCGGGCGTCTGATGGCGATCGGGTCACCTGACGGAGACCGTGACGCCTGACGGCGTCGCCCTTCGCGACCGCGGGGCCCGCGCCGCACTTCCGTACTCCGGTACGGGGTGGGCGCGGGCCCCGCGTCTCAACTTGGCACCCCGCGCGGCCCCTTGACCGCGCACCCCACCGTGCGGCAGCTCCGCGCACCCCGTCCGCCCCGAAGCGGACGCGGTGCCTCCGCAGGCCCGATGGCTAATGCCTTCGGGCTGCGGCGGGAACGCGGGCTATGCTGCTCGGTGCGGGCCATTAGCTCAATTGGCAGAGCAGTGGACTTTTAATCCATTGGTTCAGGGTTCGAGCCCCTGATGGCCCACCGCAGAAGGTCCGGGGAAACCCTCGTCGACCTGCTCCGCAGCGCCCCTGTCGGCCTTGTCCGACCGGGGCGCTGCGGCGTTTTCGGGCTCGTGCGCATGATGCGTGAGCGGACGGTCGGGCGCTCGTCGCGCCGGATACCGGACGGACGCGGGGGCCGGCGGCGTCGTGCCGTACGGACGCGGGGGCCGGCGGCGTCGTGCCGTAGATCACGAAGTCGTCGCTTCCGCGCGCCGGTACGGTCCGCGAGCCGCCCCCGCCGGCCTCGTATGCCCCGTCCGGCCCAATCCGATTCGCCGCCCGGCCCGGCACCGGAAAACCTTGGGACGGTGGCGGTGGCCGTACGGACGGGCGCGCGGGAGTGGGAGGCAGGCCGGTGCGGGTGCGTCGAGGCGGCAGGGGCCGTGGGGGCCTCGGAGGCCGTGGGGGTCTCAGGGGCCGTACGGGCGGTACGAGGGGTACGGGCGGAACGGGCGGAACGGGCGGTACGGGGGATCAGGAGCGGCGGCGGCGCCATTCCGGCATGTCCCCGTTCGGCCGGAAGCTGGTCTGCTGGCTGCCGCTGATCCTGCTCGTGGCGGGGCTCGTCTTCGACAGCGGCACGCCCGACCGGTACACGGCCGCGCCCTTCTTCTCCGCCGCGCCCTTGGTGGCGGCGCCGCTGTACTCGCTGCGCAGTACGGCCGTGATCGCGGCGGCCGCCGTCTTCGCCGAGACCTGGGTCGTGACGTACCACGGGGGCCGCGACGCCAACCAGTCCTTCACCGAGGGCCTGACCGTCCTGGTCGTCGCCGTCCTCGCGCTGGGCATCAACCGGGTCGTACGGATGAGTGACGCCCGGCTCGCCTCCGTACGGGACGTCGCGGAGGCGGCCCAGCGGGCCGTGCTGCCGACGCCCGCCGAGCGCATCGGCGGGCTGGCGGTCGCGGCGCGCTACGTGGCGGCGCAGGCGGACGCCCGGATCGGCGGCGACCTGTACGCGGTCCAGGACACTCCGTACGGCGTACGGCTGATCGTCGGCGACGTACGGGGCAAGGGCCTGGAGGCGGTGGAGGCCGCCGTGATCGTCATCGGCGCCTTCCGTGAGGCCGCGGAGCAGGAGGCCAGCCTGGAGGCGGTGGCGGGGCGGCTGGAACGGGCGTTGCAGCGCGAGGGCAGCCGGCGGGAGGGCCTGGACCAGTTCGAGGGGTTCACCACGGCCGTACTGGCGGAACTGCCCCCGGACGAACACGCGGCGCTCCGCGTACTCAACCGCGGTCACCCGGCACCGCTGCTGCTCGCCCCCGACGGCGAACTGTGCGAACTCATCCCGAAGTCCCCCGCACTCCCGCTCGGCATGAGCGAGGTGGCCGGCTGGCCGGACCGGGCGGACGAGACGGCCTGCCCGGCGGGTTCGATCCTGCTGCTCTTCACGGACGGTGTGACCGAGGCCCGGGACGCCGACAACGTCTTCTACGAGCCGGCGAAGCGGCTGCGCGGGCGGGTCTGGGCCTGCGAGGGGCCGGAGGCGCTGCTGGACGCGTTGGTGGCGGACGTGGCGGCGCACACGGGAGGGGAGACGGCGGACGACATGGCGCTGTTGGCGGTGCAGCGGCCTTTTAGGGGGTGAGGTGGGGCTGGTGGCTGGTGGCTGGTGGCTGGTGGCCGGTGGCCGGTGGCCGGTGCCGGTGCCGGTGCCGGTGGCGATGGCGATGGTCGGGGGCTGGGGGGCGGAAGCTGGGGCTGGGGGCTGACGGGTGGGCCCCGTCAGAGCCACTGGAGGCTCTGCCCGTGCTGGCCGGCCAGGGCGACCGGCCGCTCGTCGAGGGCCAGGGTCTGGAGCCGTTCCGTCACCTGGAGGGGGTGCGCCGGCCGGGGCGTGGTGATCCACGGGAGGACGGCGGGGTGCTCGTTGGAGACCCAGTGCCCGGGGCGGTCGCGCTCCCGTAGGACGGACCGCACGAGCCGGGCGAACTCCTCACGGCGCTCCAGAGGGAGGTACGTCAGCACGGAGGTGTGGAAGACGACGAGCGTCGCCTCGGGCGGGGCCTCGGCGGCCAGCGCGGGCAGCGCGTCGATCAGGTCGCCGCGTACGACACGGGGGCGCGGCGCGGACCGTACGGCCTCGACGGCGGCCCGCTGGCGCCGTACGCGCTCGTCCGAGGCGCCCGGCCAGATCAGGGCCTCCAGCCAGCGGACGTCGTCCGGGTCGGCCGGGTCGAGGGGGTTGAGGTCGATGCCCGCGCGCCAGGCGATGTCCGGTACGCGGTCGGGTACGGGGGTGCCCGGGCCCGTACGGCAGGGGAAGACCGGCGCGCTGCCCGGGGCGCCGAACTCCGGCCGGTCGTCGTAGCGGTAGCGGTACCGGTCCGGGTGCAGGCACAGGCCCGCCGACGCGCCGACCTCCAGGAGGGCCAGCGGCTGCGGGAGCCGGGCGAAGAGGGGCAGCAGGGTCGCGCAGCGGGCCGGCTCGTTGGTCTGCGTCAGGCGCCGCATGACGACGGCCCTGACCTCCTCCCAATGGCGCAGGGTCCATTCACGCCAGCCCCGGTACGCCGCGTCGCCGCGCGGCCCGTGCTCGGCGTACGGGCCGTCGAGGTAGCGGACCGCGGCGAACAGGAGCTTGGGCTGCTGCTTGTTGCCCGCGGGCAGGGAGTGCGCGAGGTGGTCGCAGAACTCGGGGTCGTGGCCGATCCGCGCGGCCAGTTCCTCATGGGCGTCGGACTGCCCCCGCGCCTGGTACCAGGCAAAGTCCACATATCGATCCGCCAGTGCCCGCGCGCTGTTGACGACCATGATCAGACGTTACTGCGCTCACAGGGGGTGAGTGCCGGGCACCCCTGCGCATAACGACCTCCGCACAATCGCGCATCACAGGTTTGAAGGCCGCTCAGCAACTTGCCCTGATTGATGCCTTCATGGGCGTTTAAGCTCAGGCCAAAGCCACCCCAAAGCGCCCATGAGTTCGGCAGAACGCTTGGTGCAGAGCCGCCGCGTCTATTACAGTCCGATAACGCAGCGCGGTCGTCCCAGCCGTCGCAAGAGGCGGCACCGTGCGCCGACGCCTAATCCCGTCAGCAGGTTCACAACTGAATCACCGTTGGGGCACCGCTGGACCGGACGGCCACCACCGATCCGGCGGGGGCGGTCCGCCACCGTCGCGGCAGACCTTCCTGCTCCGAACGTCCCAGTGCCTGAACGGCTCCGGAGGATCCTCCCCTCCCCAGGTGCCGGACCGGTCCGGGGCGGCACCACCGCTGACCGGTAGGCGAGAGGAAGGAAAGGAGTGCGCCCCCGTGGCGTCCAACAGCCCTGCCGGCTCCGTCCCCGAGGTTCCTTTCGGCGCCGCGACCGGCGCGACCGGTGCACCTGGCCCTTCCGGCGCTTTCGATGCATTCGGGGTATCCGGGGCTCCCGGGGCATCCGGAGTACCCGGGGCATCCGGAGTACCCGGGGTATCCGGGGTATCCAGTGCTTCCGTCCCGTTCCAGGCGTTCGGCGCGGGTACGGGTGGGGCTGCTGCCCCCGTCGGCCCCGAGGCGTTCGCCGTCGAGCCCGGTGCGCTCGACAACGGCGTGTGGGAGGAGTGGAACCCCGCCGAAGACTCCGCACGGCCCGTACGCGGCAAGCACCGGGTGGCCGGCAAGCAGCGCAGCGGACTCGCCCGCAGCGGTACTGTCCTCGGCGTCGGCGTGATCGCGGCGGTCGGCGCCGGCGGCGTGGCCACTGCCGATGAGATGCCCCAGCCTGCGATATCCGTTCCCGATGTCGGCGGCCTCATACCCGACGCACCGGACGCGGCCTCCTCGGTAACCTCCTCAGGCCACTCGGCCTTCGGAGGGACCGCTCCCGGAACCTCCGCCCCCGGAACCTCCGCCCCCGGAACCTCCGCTTCCCTCTCCCGAACCGGACTCGCCCAGGACCAGGCCCAGGCCGAGGCCCAGGCCGCAACCGTGGCCCAGACCGAGCAGGTCACGGACGCGGGCCACTCACTGAGTGAACGTATCCGCAGGCAGACCGGCCAGCAGCAGAACGCCGCCGAGGAAGAGGCGCACCGCGCCGACGAACCCGCCCGCAGCTACGCCACCCCGCTCGCCCGCAGCTACCTCACCCCGCTCACCACCTACACCCTCACCACCGGCTTCGGGCAGGCCGGCGACCGCTGGGCGGCCAACCACACGGGCCTGGACTTCGCGAGCCCCGCCGGCACCCCGGTCAAGGCGATCCACGACGGCACGATCACCGAGGCGGGCTGGGCGGGCGCGTACGGCTACCGCGTCATCCTGACCCTGGACGACGGTACGGAACTGTGGTTCTGCCACCTGTCCTCCCTGGTGCGGATCTCCGGCAAGGTCACCGCCGGTGACGTCATCGGCCGGGTCGGCGCCACCGGCAACGTCACCGCGCCGCACCTCCACCTCGAAGTACGGCCGGGCGGCACCCCGGTCGACCCGAAGCCATGGCTACGCGATCACGGAATCGACGTCTGAGACCCGAACCTCTCCCCTCCCGAGGAATGCCTCCCCCTCCCCCAGAGCAAACCCTCCCCCCCCTCAGAGCGAACCCTCCCCCTGAGGAATCCCCCCGAAGCAAACCCTCCCCCTGAGGAATCCCACCCAACCTGGGCATTTCCCTTGCTTCGCGCGCCGTCCGCAGGGCACTCGGAGGGAAGCGCCGCCGGGGTGACCGGCCCCGGCCCGGTCCAGGAGGGTGCGATGAGTCCGAAGGACAAGGCAGGGGACACGCCGAGAGCGGAGTACGGGAGCGGAAGCGGCCCCGGCGCCGCGCCCGTCACCACCGACGTGCCCGCCCGCCTCGACCGCCTCCCCTGGTCGCGCTGGCACTGGATGGTGGTCATCGGCCTGGGCACGGTGTGGATCCTCGACGGCCTGGAAGTCACCGTCGTCGGCAACATCGCCGGACGCCTGTCCGAGCGCGGCAGCGGGCTGCCCATCTCCTCCGCCCAGGTCACCGGCATCGCCGCCGCCCTGTACGTGGCCGGCGCCTGCCTCGGTGCGCTGTTCTTCGGCCGGCTCACCGACCTCTTCGGCCGTAAGAAGCTCTTTCTGATCACTTTGGCCGTCTATCTGGCCGCCACTGCCCTGACCGCGGTGTCCTTCTCCTCCTGGTGGTTCTTCCTCTTCCGCTTTCTGACCGGTTTCGGGATCGGCGGTGAGTACGCGGCGATCAACTCGGCCGTCGACGAGCTGATCCCGTCCGCCTACCGGGGCCGCGTCGACCTCGTCATCAACGGCAGCTTCTGGCTCGGCGCGATCGGCGGTTCCCTGCTGTCCATCGTGATGCTGGACACCGACATCTTCCCGATGAACGTCGGCTGGCGGCTGACCTTCGCGCTCGGCGTCGTCCTCGGCCTGGTCATCCTCCTCGTACGCCGCCATGTGCCCGAAAGCCCACGGTGGCTGTTCATCCACGGACGGGGGGACGAGGCGGACGAACTCGTCGCCTCCATCGAGAAACAGATCAGCGACGAGAAGGGCGAGCCCCTCCCCGAACCGGAGGGTGAGATCACCATTCACCCCCGTAAGAGCATCGGTTTCCTGGAGATCGCCCGCACCGTCTTCTCCCGCTACCGCCGCCGCGCCATCCTCGGCCTCGCCCTCTTCATCGGCCAGGCGTTCCTCTACAACGCCGTCACCTTCGGCTTCGGCGCCATCCTGACCTCCTTCTACGACGTGTCCACGTCCAGCACCGGCTACTTCTTCGCCGTCATGGCGGCCGGCAACTTCCTCGGCCCGCTCCTCCTCGGCAAACTCTTCGACACCGTCGGCCGCCGCATCATGATCTCCGGCACCTATCTGCTCTCCGGTGTCCTGCTCTTCGCCACCGCCTGGCTCTTCTCCGCCGGCCAGCTGACGGCCACCACGCTCACCGCCTGCTGGTGCGTGGTCCTCTTCTTCGCCTCGGCCGGCGCGAGCAGCGCGTACCTGACCGTCTCGGAGGTCTTCCCGATGGAGACCCGAGCCATGGCCATCGCCTTCTTCTACGCGGTCGGTACGGCCGCGGGCGGCATCAGCGGGCCCTTGGTCTTCGCCGAACTGACGGAGTCCGGCGTGACCGCCGATACGGCCCTCGCCTTCTGCATCGGCGCCGCGCTGATGAGCCTGGCCGGCCTGACCGCCGCGTTCCTGGCCGTACACGCCGAACGCCGCTCCCTGGAGGACATCGCCAGCCCCCTGTCCACGACGCCCAAGGAGTCCAAGGGATCCGAGGAACCCAAGGGATCCGAGGAACCCAAGGGATCCGAGGAACCCAAGGCCCAAGAGCCGGCCTGAACCTCGCTGTCTCTTTTGCCTCCTGTTGCCTTGCGCCCAGTCGTGACTTGGTCGCGTTCGCCCTAGGTTGGAAAGATTATGACCGCTGCACAGAAGACACTCGGCTCCCTGTCCGTCTCACCGCTCTCCCTCGGAGGCAACGTCTTCGGCTGGACCGCGGACGAGCCCCAGTCCTTCGCCGTCCTGGACGCGTACGTCGCAGGCGGCGGCAACTTCATCGACACCGCGGACGTGTACTCGGCCTGGGCGCCGGGCAACAAGGGCGGTGAATCCGAGACCGTCATCGGCAACTGGCTCGCCTCCCGCGGCAACCGCGACGAGGTCGTCATCGCCACGAAGGTCGGCGCCCACCCGGAGCACAAGGGCCTGTCCCCGGCCACCATCAAGGCCGCCGTGGACGCTTCCCTCACCCGCCTGCGCACCGATCACATCGACCTCTACTACACCCACTACGACGACGAATCCCTCGACGTCTCCGACTTCCTCCCGGCCCTCGACGAACTGGTCAAGGCCGGCAAGGTCCGCGAGATCGCCGCCTCCAACATCTCGGCCCGGCGCCTGGACGCCGCCCTGGCCTTCTCCGCCGAGGAGAACCTGGCCCGCTACGTCGCCGTCCAGCCCCACTACAACCTGGTCTCCCGCGACACGTACGAAGGCGAACTGGCCGACACCGCCGCCCGCCACGGGCTGGCCGCCATGCCGTACTACTCCCTCGCCTCGGGCTTCCTCACCGGCAAGTACCGCCCGGACAGCGACGTGACCAGCGCCCGCTCCGAGAAGGCCGCCCAGTACCTGGCCACCGACCGCGGCCGCAAGGTCCTCGCCGCCCTCGACACGGTCGCCGCCACCCACCAGGCCGCCCACGCCACCGTCGCCCTCGCCTGGCTCGCCGGCCGGCCCACCGTCGCGGCCCCCATCGCCAGCGCCCGCACGGTCGACCAGCTCCCACCCCTACTGGCCGCCGCCGACCTCCACCTCACCCGAGACGACCTCACCCTCCTCGACGAGGCCTCCGCCTGACCACCCCCGGCAAAAGGGTGGGCGCGTACCCGTACGCGCCCACCCTTCGACGTTTCTTCCCCTACTTACGGCGCCGATCAGCAACCACCCAGGAAGCCGCCCCCACAACCCCCGCCACCGCGAACACCGACGGCCAGGCCCCCACCTTCTTCGCCAACGGATGCGACCCGGCAAACGCCGCCACATACGCCCCGCTCAACGCCACCGCAGCCTTCCTCCCCGCCTTCCTCTCCCACTCCCGAGCCGCCACAGCCCCCACCGCAACCAACGCCACCCCACCCAGCGGCCTCTTCTTACTCCAACGAGCCACTCCGTAACCGCCTACGAGCCCACCTGCCGCTATGACCGCTGTCGGCACCTGCGCCATCTCCGAAACCTCCCTTACAGAGAACCAATGAACGTGACCCTACGCCGACGGGTGGCACAGAAGGGCAGCGCAGCCAGGAGACGGGTGTCTGCCGGCCGCGCTGCCGTACCGCTACGAGAAGGACCGCTCATAGCGGGGTATTACAACGCGGTCCGGCCGCTACGACCGCCGGGTTGCAGCCACCTGGTACCAGGTCTGGCAGATCATGGCTACGGAGACCAGGACCACCAGGGCCCAGAGGTGCGCGGGGTCCTGGGGCCCGTGCCCCGAGCCCGAAACCAGGCTGACGACCGGGTTCGAGCAGACGCACAGGATCAGCAGCGCCGGGGAGGCGCCAGCCCGCAGGTTCATGGGATCGTGGTTCATGCGTTCACTTCCTTGTTCAACGGCTTGGTGGTGACGTGACGCCCGTCGCTTCCTCCGGCTAAAGATGGAGCGGCGGGCCGTCTTCTGTCCGCGCAAGGGCCGCGCAGACCAACCAGTACGGCTGAGCTGTGTCCGTGCCAGCCCTGTCGGGCTGGCGCTGCTCTCAGCGGGTGGCGCCCGGGGCCTCGTGCTGGCCGACGTGTGAACGGTGTTCCGGATAACGGTCTTCCCTCTCGGTGAAGCCGCCGCGTACGGCAGTGGTCAGGCGGGATGGTGGCTGAGGGCGGCATTGACGAGCGTGGCAGCGTCCTCGATCTGCTGGGCTTCCAGAAGCGTGCCGACGATGCGGAGTACGGCACGGAGGTCACGGGCCGCAGCACTGTTCAGCATGGCTTCGGCTGCGTCCTTCCGCCCCGCGGCCCGGTACGTGGTGACCGCGTCCCGGATTTCTGCAGGAGCGTGCGCCCGGCCGGCGTGCCACAGGTAGGTAGCAGCGTCTGCGTCCCGCCCGGCACGGAGGTGGCTGAGGGCCTCGTCGTCCGCGAGGGGAGCAGCCGTTGCTGATTTTTGGGACGCGCGGGTTGCGGGGCGCTGCGCCTGGGCCGGGACCGGTGTGGTGGTTTCGCCCGGCGGATAGCCCTGCCGGGCGAGGACGGCGTTCCGGTGCGTCTCCAGGACCTTTTCCAGCGCTGGAGGCGGCTGTCCCGTATCCGCCTGCGAGGCTTGCGCGAGGGTCCAGAGCCTCCGCACGAAGCCTTCCGGAGGCATGCGGCGCCCAGTCGTGTAGTCCGTGAGCGTTGAGGAGGCAACGTGGACGGCCCGCGCGACAGCTCCCTGGCTCCTCGATGCACCCCGGCCCAGCGCGCTCAGGTGCGCGACGGTAAGCGCCAGTTCTCGCGCTTCAGGCGTGAGACCGGCGAGGGGCTGGGCGCTCACCTGACCTTTCGGCGGCACGGCACGGGTTCCCTTCTGCGGGTGTGGCGGGTTAACGGGAGGTGGGGCATGGGCGGTTATCGGTCTCCGTATACGTACGGGATTTTGCGGCGGGCAGAATTCTTGCACCGGCAGCTTACAGAAAGTCAATGCTGATTCGCCGGGGGTCGCTGGTGCAGGTGCGCGGTTTGCTGCGGACCTGGTCACTATGCGGGGCCTGGCACTCCGAGATCTTCGGGGTTACAGGACTTTAGCCCATCCAGCGGAAAGTGCCAGCGGGGCATCGGGCCCGTCGAGTGTGGCATCGCCGGGCAAGAAAACTTGACGACTCCCTGAAGGTGGCGCTCGGAGGAAACCGGAATGTTCGCATCCGGTTTGGCCGCGAACATCGGGCATCGTTGGCCGGTCCGGCGGGTCGGCGCTGCCGGGTAGTACGGGAGCTGGAGTAAGTGCAGGTCAGGGGCGTGTGTTGGCTTCTCGCGTGTTCGCGCCCTGTTCGCATTGCCGGGCCCCTGCTGGCGATCCCGGCGGAAAAGTTCCCGCCGGTCGGTTAATCCAGGGGGACCGGCAAGTGGGCACGACAGGGCGGCGGAGGCGGCTTGCCGACACAGATTGCTTCGCAAGGGACGTTCTTTGTGATGCGCGCCACAGGAAGTTTGTCAAAACCGGCCTGCGCTTACCCTCGGCGGAGCCCGGAGTCAATAGCTTCGTATTCGCATTTTTGCGAATACGGGAGAGTGTTGTCGTGTTGAATCTGGGTGCCCGATGTGGATCCTTGGGAGGGTGGCCCGCCTTCCGGGTGATGCTGGCGGACCTGTAAATCCGGCGGCGGGAAGAATGTGGCCGGTGAATCCGTTCAGTTACCAGAGCTTGCGGAAAGTGAAAGGTGGTCCTCTGTGTCTGTGACACTGCCGTCCTGGGAGGACAAGAAGCTCGGCACAATGAAGCGTGCTGCCCTGTGGCTTGTCACCGAAGTCGGTGAAGGAGAGGTCTTCACCAAGGGAGCACTGAGGGCTGCCTTCCCTGAGACATCGCAGATCGACCGCCGCATGCGCGACTTGCGGGACCACGGCTGGCGGATCGATACAAACCGTGAGGACGCCGGCCTCGAACCGCACGAGCAGCGCTTCGTCACCCGGGGCGAAGCGGTCTGGGAACCCGGCAAGGGCCGTTCCAAGCAGGCGGCAGCCATCACGGCTACCCAGCGGCGCGAAATCCTTGCTCGGGACGGGCACTTCTGCCGGTCGTGCGGGATCTCCGCGGGCCAGACGTACCCGGGCACGTACGAGGCCGCGCAGCTGGACATTGCCCGGCGGCCAGTGCAGGGGGCAGGAGGAGCAGCCGAGGTACAGCTGGTCACTGAATGCAACCGGTGCCGGGTGGGCGGCCGGGAACTTTCGGCGGACCTCTCGGGCGTTGTCGGTGCCGTGCAGCGGATCGGTCCGATGGAGCGCAAGATCCTGGCCGGCTGGATGGAGAAGGACCGCCGTGAGTTCAGCGAGCTGGAGCGGATCTGGGCCGACTACCGGTCACTGCCCGCGGACTCGCGGGCGCAGGTACGCGAGCAGCTCGGCCTTGAGGGCGGCCGCTAGCCGCGTCGGCTGGGGTGCCCTGTGATTGTTGAGAGCCAGGAGAACGGAACGTGAGCATGGATTTCGGACGTCCGCCGAGGGCGGAGGCCAACCAGGAGCTGGTCCGGCAGCGGCTGAAGGAGGCTGAGTCGGCGGCCGGCACCAGGGAAAGCCTCACTGTTGAGTGGCGGAGCCAGCCCCTGCACGTCGAGGTCATCGACATGCCGGTGGCCGACCTCTACTACAACCCGGGCACGCACCGCATCAGGGCACAGCGTGATCATGACCCAGGGCTCGATGCTGAGCTGCAGAGCGACCCCTGGAGCGACCGCAGCCAGGAATACCTGCACCAGCTCTTGAAGGCGCTGCCGGCTGATCCGTCGAAGGCTGACCCGGATTTCATCGCCCTGATGGAGAGCCTGCGCGACTTCCGGCAGAACGATCCCGGCCTCATCACGCGCGATGGTGTACTGGTCAACGGCAACACCAGGCGGGCCGCGCTTAGGGAGCTGGGCGTCGCGCACGTCCGCGTCGGCGTGCTCCCGGAGTCGTGTACTTGGGACGACGTCAACGCGGTAGAGCTGTCGCTGCAGCTGCGTAAGGACCACCGCCGCGAGTACTCGTACATCAACCGGCTGCTGGCTATCGATGAGCAGGCGGAGCTTGGCCGCTCCGCTAAGGACATCGCACGTGACTTCCGGATCAAGGAGGAGACCTGCAAGCAGGACCAGTGGATCCTCACCTGTCTGCGTGATCTCATCGAGCGGAGCCGCAGCGAGGGGACGGGGCTGCGGCTGCTTGACTTCGAGCAGCACCAGGAGAAGCTGCGCGAGCTTCACCGCCGGTACGTCAAGGAGGCGAGGGTCAGTAAGTCCAACGCCGACGTAATGAAGGAGAACCGGCTGGCAGCCATGGTCCTCGGCTTCTCCAAGACGGACGTGCGGCTGATCGAGCCGGACTTCGCGCGCCGGTATCTCGACCAGCGCCTGCCTGCAGAGCTGAAGACCGAGTCTTCCGCGGTGAGCTCAGTCGCGATCCCCGGGCTCGGAAGGTCGATGAAGTCTGTGGACGCCAGTGTCACGGTAGCCAGGACACTCACTGACACTGTTCTGCGGGCGAAGGCGGTAAGCCCGACGGCGAGTGGTGTATCTGCCGAGCGTGTACAAGTGGCCGCGCGTACCTTCGAGGCGGCCAAGTACGCGTTCGAAGAGGCCCTGGTCCCAGCCGGCAAGGACGCACGTATCCGCAAGCGCAAGCAGGCCGCTCCCGGACGTATCACTGACGCGTGCCAGGACATCGAGCAGTGCATCACCGATCTGGTGATGGCCAGGGCCTCCCGGAGCCTCGATGAGGAAGCGTTCGACGAAGCGGTGCTGAAGCTGCGGGACAGCCTCGGGAAACTCGCCCTTGAGTCTGCCCGTAGCATCGAAGTCCCCGGGGACGGGGTTGAGTGGCTGCTCGGTGCGGTGAAACAGGAGGAGTGACGGCCGGTGGAGGGTAAGCAGGAGCCGTCGCTGCACATCGGGTTCGACGTCACCCGTACCAAGGCGGCCCTGCGGGTAAGCCCAGCCCACCAGAGTGACCTCACTCAGCTGGCGGGCTGGTTCCCTGCCAGTACGCGGAGCGGCCCGCTGGTTGTGGAAGTCGAGCTCGATGACTTCCTCGTCGGCCTGGAAGCGCTGGGCACCTGGCCGGCCCCGGAAGATGTCGAATGGGAAGAGACGCTGGCTGACCTCGTCGGCAGCGTGCTGGATGACGCCGAGGCCGCCGAGCAGGCACTGGCCGGCGAGGGCGGCGCGGCGGTCACCGCGGACGATGTCACTTCCCTGCTGGGCGCTGGCTGGAAGGCTGACCTCACGTCCTTCCAGCGGCGCGACATCGCGCACCTGCTGTCCATGCGGCACGGCGCGAATTTCAGCGTCCCCGGAGCCGGAAAAACCCGCGTCGGGCTGGCGGTCTACGCGGCGATGCGGGCACGAGGAGAAGTCAGGCGGCTCCTCGTGGTCAGTCCGAAGTCAGCGTACGAATCGTGGCTCTTCGAAAGCGCGGCCTGCTTCGACGAGCCGCTCGTCGCCGAGGTCATGGCCAAGAGCCCCGACCTCGGCACGGAACTGCTGCTCGTGAACTACGAAAGACTGGACCGCTCGCTGGCCCAGCTCGCCTCCTGGCTTCGGGCGGCCCCGTCCATGGTGATCCTGGACGAAGCGCACAGGATGAAGCTGGGCGCGAATGGTGTCTATGGGAGCGCCTGCATGCTCCTGGGCCCTCTCAGCCGCCGTCGGCTCATCCTCACCGGTACACCGGCTCCGAACGGGGCCCGCGACCTGGAGAACCTGCTTTCCTTCGTCTGGCCGGGCCATGGCAGGCGTGTAGTGACCAGTGCGGTAAACGGCGGGGACCTGGCGTACGCCAGCGCGATCCTGCGCCCGCTCTTCACCCGGACCACCAAGCACGAGCTCGGCCTACCTCCCTATAAGACCCGGATCCGCTATGTGGACCTCCCGGACTTGCACCGTGAGATTTACGACGCGCTGATCGGCCGCTTCACGGCCAGAGCTGAGACGTCACGCGATGACTTCGATGCGCTGGGCAAGGCGCTGATGCGGCTTCTCATGGCTGCCACCAGCCCCGCGCTACTGCGGGAAGGCAGCAGCAAGTACGAGCCTCTCGCTTACCAGGTGCCGCCACTGAACGTTCCAGAAGGCGATTCGCTGTACGAGCTGATGCGGGACCTGCCCAGCTACGAGGTATCCCCGAAGTACTCGGAGGCGCTGAGCCTGCTGGCCGAGAATGCGGCCGCTGGCCGGAAGACCCTCGTATGGTCCACCTTCGTACGCAGCCTGACCACGATGGAGCACTTGTTCGCCGACTACGGTCCGGCCGTGGTCCATGGTGGCACCGCTGACCGCGAGGAGGAGATCCACCGCTTCCGGAATGATCCGGACTGCATGGTGCTGCTGTCCAACCCGGCGACTCTGGGCGAAGGCATCAGCCTTCACCAGGTGTGTCACGACGCGATCTATGTGGACCGGGATTTCATGGCCGGACGGTTTCTGCAGAGCCTGGACCGCATTCACCGGCTGGGACTCGCGCCGGGTACTGAGACGCGTGTCACTGTGCTTGCCGCTACGGGGACGGTTGACGAGGTCGTGGCCCGCCGCATGGAAGAAAAGCTGGAGTTCATGGGCAGCATCCTCGACGACCCCTCCGTTCGGCAGCTCGCTGACCTGCAGGAAGAGCCTTCTGTTGCTGGCGGCATGGACGCTGCGGACGTACAGGCACTGCTGCGGCACCTGGGCACCGCCGGGCGGGAGTGAGCAGACTCGATGTCTCCGCTGCATGGTGGCGGCTGCCGCGAAGCGATGAAGAGTGCCGGCTGAGTGCACCATGATGTCCTTCGGCACGTGACTCTCGCCTGCGTCACCGGCACCTGAACGCTGCCGGGGTGCGGTTGCGGCAATACTGAGAGGCGTTCGCCGTGTTGTCCGTGATGACAGCAGCGGCGCGGACGAGTGCCGCACACTAGTGGAGGCCGAGTTGTTGTCAGTGGCGTCTGTCACCCTCTGTGAGGGCGGACTGCAAGCTGTGTCCGCCGTGGCACGTAGGAAGGAGGGTGCATGACCCGCACTGAGTCCAAGTTCACCTCTGTGGAGATCTGCGCTGGGGCCGGGGGGCAGGCGTTGGGGCTGCACCAGGCAGGTTTCCGTCACCATGCGCTGATCGAGATCGACCAGCACGCGTGCGAGACGCTGAAGCTCAATGTAACGAAGGAGAATGGCTGGGGCGACTGCAGAGTCATTCCGGCTGACCTGACGAAGTTCGACCCGGCTGACCTTGAGCTGGAACCTGGTTCACTCGACCTCCTGGCCGGCGGAGTGCCGTGCCCGCCTTTTTCGGCTGCGGGCAAGCAGCTGGGCCGGGATGACGAGCGTGATCTGTTTCCCGTCATGCTCGACCTGGTGAGCTACCTGCAGCCCAAGGCCGTCATGATCGAGAACGTGCGGGGCCTCCTGCAGCCTCCGCAGAAGTTTGAGTCCTACCGCGAGGAGATCAAAGCACGCCTCCGTGAAGAGGGCTATGTCATCTGCGGCTGGCGGGTGATCGAGGCTCGCGATTACGGAGTACCGCAGCTTAGGCCGCGTGCGATCCTCGTCGCGGTGCGCCCGGAGTTCGCCGGTCACTTCACCTGGCCGGATCCGGAGAAGATCGAACTGGTGACGGTGGCGAAGGCTCTCGCGCCCACGATGAAGAAGCGCTTCGGCAATTCTGAAGAGGGCCGAGCCGCATACAAGCGCTGGTATGGCAAAGCTTCCACCGGTGTAGCGCCTACGCTGGTGGGCGGGTCCAAGAAGCATGGCGGTGCGGATCTTGGCCCCACCCGGGCCAAGAAGGCATGGCTCAAGCTCGGAGTCGACGCCATGGGGGTAGCCAATGACCCCAAGGAGATGAAGGACCCGGTCCGGGACCTTTACAGCGTAGACGGGCAGGGCCACCTGATCGGTCCGAAGCTGACGGTCACCCAGGCGGCGATCATCCAGGGTTTCCCTGAGGAGTGGAAGTTCTCCGGCCGCAAGACAGCGGCATACCGCCAGGTCGGCAATGCTTTCCCGCCGCCGGTCGCGCGAGCCGTCGGTGAGCAGATCATCATCGCCCTGGAGAAGGGCATGAAGTCTCCCTTCCCCGTGGAAGAGACCCTGGAGCGGGAAGCGGCCCTGGAAGCTGAAGCGGCGAGAAGGGCACGGGAAGCAGCCCTCTTCGAGATTCCAGAACAGTCAGCGCTGAGCTCCGCGGAGCCTGCTGACCGTACTGGCGATCTTGAGAGCGCAGTCGCCCGGTGACTCGTGTTCCCAGAAGCGGAGGATGGTCCATCCTGCTTCGATGAGCCGCTGGTCAGTGTCCCGGTCGCGCGCCACGTTCCGGGCCACTTTGTCTGACCAGTACCCCGGGTTGGTTTTCGGCGGCACATAGTGCTCCGGGCATCCGTGCCAGTAGCAGCCGTCGATGAAGACCGCGACCTTCGCCGGACGGAAGACCATGTCTGCTGTCCGGCGAAGGTCTGCCAGGGGCCTGGCTGCCACCCTGTACCGGAGCCCTTGTGCGTGCACCAGCCGCCGGATGAGCTGCTCCGGCTTGGTGTCCCGGCTCCGGATGGCCTGCATGTTGCGCCGCCGGGCGGCGGATGACGCCCAGGAGCCGTCCGGCGGGGTCCAGGTATCGCCGTTAGAGGGCGGCCTCTGGTCAGAGCGGTTCTCGTCAGTCACGGTTCTTCTCAGTGTGCTTCGGAAGGAAGGGCGCTGCCTGGGGCGGGTCCTCCGGGGTCGCAAGGACCCACGCCCGGTTATCGAGGATTACACGCGGGAGGCCTGCGTGGTGAGCGGCCGCTTCAGCTACCCGGAAACTGACGAGCTCACCGACCTGTGGCACGGGGGCGCCGAGTCCGCGTGCCACGGCTTGGTGGCTGCTGTAGTGCCCCGGGATGAGGATGCCTACTTCGCGCAGGACTGTCCGAGCACGGCCCTTCGCCTCTCGGACCCGGGCCATGTAGTCGCTCTGCTGGGCGACAGTACGCACCACACCTCTGCCGATGGGACGCATCTGAACGCGGCGGAAGAGCTCGTTGACTCTCGTCTGGCCTGAGGAAGGACCAAGAATTGCGTCCCGGGTTGCCTGGTCCAGGTGCAGCAGCACGTTCTCAGGCAGCGGAGCGTCCCGCCAAAGCCAGTAGATCTTGTTGCGGTGCTCAGCCTTAATGGTCAGCTTGCGATCGCGGTTATTGCCTCTGTTCAGCAGTTCCGGGCGAATCCGGAGCAGTCCTGCGCTCCAGCGGCTCTGCTCATCGTCGGCCCAGACCAGCAGACAGATGTGGTTCTCCGCTTCGGGCGGGATCATCCACCCGCCGAACTGCTGGGAGTATTTGCAGTCGACCTGGATCCCGGCTATGCGGTAATCGGTGACGTCACCGTCATCGAAGCCGAACTCGCGCTGCAAGTTGATCTCGACGATCGAACCAGCGTGTGTCTTCTCCGTCTTGGACAGTGTCTTCCAGTCGTAACGTCCTGTGACCTCACCATTGAGCAGCTGGTCGATGGTGTCACGCAGCACTCGGGCGAATCGCTCACCTAGGGGATCAAGCTGCCGGAGATGCTCGCACACAGCGACGAGCCCGCTGTCTGATCCGGCTAGGGCTGCGGCCACGGTGTTGGAAGCGGCCAAGTGGTCGAGCGGAAACACGACGTCACCTCATCAATGGGCTGGTCCCACACCAGCGTCAGGCTTTCGAGCCTGCCATAGCCGGGAACTTGGTGGTCCGCTGTCCGGCTGCAGGCAAGTACCGGCCGCGTCCCTGGCCCATGTGTCACCGTCCGAAAGGCGGCATGTGCCTGCCGTCCGGGGAGCATGGCGCTTGTCTGGGCACCGGCCGGTGTGTCGTGTGCAAGGCCTGGAGTAGGGCGGGGTGGGCGGTGGGTTTGTGGTGCCAGAGGTGGTGGAGGAGGGTGCGTTCTTGGGTGGGGAAGTCGGGGGTGGGGCCGGTGCGGTGGGCTCGGCGGCGGAGGAAGGCCAGGGAGGTGGCCGCGGCGGTGTATTCGGAGACGGCGCGGGCGGCGGTGGGGCCGTAGGCGCGGCGGGCTATGTCGCGGGCCACCGAGCGGGTCTTGAGGGAGGAGAGGGAGATCGGTTCGGTGGGGGAGAGCCAGCCGGTGGTGACGTACGGGGGGAGGTAGGTGCGCAGGGCGAGGAGTTCACGGTGGCGGGCCCAGATGGCGAGCCAGGTGAGGGCGGCGAAGACGGGCAGCATGAAGAGGCCGTAGACGGTGATGAAGCCGAAGTCGCCGAGGGTGGTGGCGGCGTTCCAGATGGAGTGCAGGAGGACGGCGGTGGCCAGGCCGACGAAGGGCAGGGCCAGGCGCAGGGGCCGGCGGCGGGGGTAGCTGGTCGCGGCTATGCCGAAGGCCAGACCGGTGAGCATGGTGAAGAGCGGGTGGGCGAACGGCGAGAGGATGATCCGTACGAAGAAGGTCGCGGCGGTCAGGGAGTCGAGGCCGGTGTGGCCCAGGGACTGGTCCTGGCCGAAGGCGTTGCCCAGGTAGAGAACGTTCTCGGTGAAGGCGAAGCCGGTGGCCGTGATGCCGGCCAGCACGATGCCGTCCGTGACGCCGTCGAAGTTCTGGCGGCGGAAGAGGAAGAGCAGGACGACCGCGGCGGCCTTGACGGATTCCTCGATGACCGGCGCGAAGACGGTCGCGCCCCAGGTCTTGGCGTCCTCGGGGGAGAGGGTGGAGAGGTTGTTCTCCAGCCAGTTCGTCGCGAAACCGTTGGCCAGGATCGCTACGAGGGTCGCGGCGCAGGCCCCCCAGGCGAACGCGAAGACCAGGTTGCGCCGGGGTTCGGGGTCTATCCGGTCCAGCCAGCAGAAGCCGGCTATGAGGACGGGTACGGGGAAGACGGCGAGGCCGAGGCCGACGAGGAAGCCCTCGGTGCCGGTCTGCTGGCGGACCATCGCCAGGATGATCACGCCGGAGAGGGCGAGGAGCGAAAAGAGGGCGACGGCGCGCGCCGTCTTGCTGTGCCAGGGCACCAGGCGGCGGCGCGGTGCACGCTGCCACTGCGCGGCCGCGGGCGACGCGGCGTAGGCGGCGTAGCGCGGGTCGGGCGCGTACGCCGGTTTCGGCGGAAGCGGAGGCGGCTGCGGCGGATTCACCCATCGACCCTAACCACCGCGGGATGGACTATGCCGGGCGCCGCCGGAAGAGGAGGTCGTGGACGACGTGTCCCTTGTCCAGGCCCTGGCCCTCGAACTTGGTGAAGGGGCGGAAGTCCGGGCGCGGGGCGTAACCGGAGTATGCGTTTTCGAGCGTGGGCTCGGCGGAGAGGACCTCCAGCATCTGTTCCGCGTACGGTTCCCAGTCGGTCGCACAGTGGACCAGGGCACCCGGGGCGAGCCGGGTCGTGGCCAGGGACAGGAACTCGGGCTGGATCAGCCGCCGCTTGTGGTGCCGCTTCTTGGGCCACGGGTCGGGGAAGTAGACGCGCAGGCCGGCGAGGGACGCGGGGGCGAGCATCTCGCGGAGCAGGATGATCGCGTCGCCGTTGGCCACCCGGATGTTGGTCAGGCCGTTGCGTTCCGCGAGGCCGAGCAGGTTGCCCTGGCCCGGGGTGTGCACGTCGCAGGCCAGGATGCCGGTGTCCGGGTCGGCGGCGGCCATCTGCGCCGTGGCCTCGCCCATGCCGAAGCCGATCTCCAGGACGACCGGGCGCCCCTCGAAGAGCTCGTCCAGGTCGATCCTGGACAGGCCGTCGATGTCCAGCCCCCACTTGGGCCAGAGGCGCCGCAGGGCGTCGGCCTGGCCGGGGGAGACCCGGCTGCGGCGCGGCTGGAAGGAACGGATCCGCCGCTCGTGGTGCGAACCGGCCGGGTCGGCCGCCGGCCCGGTGCCGTCGGGGAACATCGGCGTGGCGGGCTTGGCGGGCGTGGCCGGCTTGGGAGCGGGGCCGGGCTCTGCGACGGCCTTGGGTCCAGCAGCAGGGCCGGGCTCTGCGACAGCCCTGGGCGCGGCGGTGGGGCCGGGCTCAGTAGGAGAGCCGGACTCTGCGGCGGTGCCGGACTCTGCGGCGGTGCCGGGCTCGGGGGCAGGGCTGGGCTCGGGGGTGGCGGGGTTCTCGGACACAGTGGGTCGATTCTACGGGCGGGGAGGGGGACGGCGAGGCGGGCGGGGAGGGGCGCGGCGAAGCCGGCCGGCGGGGAGGGCCGCGGGGCGTGGCGAAGCGGACGGGACGGGCACGGCGGGCGGGGCGGGCACACGCCGGGGCGGGCACACGCCCGGGTGGGCACGGTGAGGCGGGTGCGGCGGGCACACCGGGGCGGGTGCGGCGAGGCGGGCACGGCGAGGCGTTGGGTCGTGCCGCTCAGTCCCGCTGACTCCGGCATCGGGCCGTGCCGCTCAGTCCCGCTGACTCCAGCATCGGACCTGTCGCTCAGTCCGCTGACTCCAGCATCGTCAGCGCCCGCCGGGCTATCTCCCTGCCGATCGGGAGGGATGCCGTGGCGGCGGGGGACGGGGCGTTGAGGACGTGGACGGCGGACGGGGACTCGGTGATGAGGAAGTCGTCGGCGAGGGTGCCGTCGGGCAGGACGGCCTGGGCGCGTACGCCGGCGGGGGACGGGCGCAGGTCCTCCTCGCGGACGGCCGGCAGCAGGCGGCGGACCGCTTCGGTGAAGGCGCGGCGGGAGAGCGAGCGGCGCAGCTCGCCGGTGCCGTAGCGCCAGTGGCGGCGGGCTATCTGCCAGGAGCCGCGGTACGCCAGGGTGCCGGCCAGCTCGGCGGGGCGCACGGTGCGCCAGTCGTACCCCTCGCGGGCGAGGGCGGGTACGGCGTTGGGGCCGATGTGGACGGAGCCGTCGACACCGCGGGTGAGGTGGACGCCGAGGAACGGGAAGGCGGGGTCCGGGACCGGGTAGACCAGGCCGCGCACCAGGGAGGCGCGGGCCGGGGCGAGGGTGTAGTACTCGCCGCGGAAGGGGACGATGCGCATGCCCGGCGCGTCGCCCGCCAGGCGCGCGATGCGGTCGCAGTACAGGCCGGCGCAGTTGACCAGGGTGCGGGCGCGGAAGACCGTACCGGCGGAGGTGCGGACCGCGACGCGGCCGGGGCGGCGGCCGATGGCGGTGACCTCGCTGCCGTACGCGATACGGGCGCCCGCGTCCGTGGCCAGGGCGGCGAAGCGGCGGGCGACCGCGCCGAAGTCGGCGATGCCGGTCGTGCCGACGTGGATGGCGGCCAGGCCGCTGACCTCCGGCTCGTACGTCGCGAGCTGGGCCGGGCCCAGCTCGCGGACCGGGATGCCGTGTTCCCGGCCGCGCTGGATCAGGCTGTGCAGGCGGGGCAGCTCGGAGCGGTCGGTGGCGACGATCAGCTTGCCGGTGACCTCGTGCGGGATGTCGTGGTCGAGGCAGAACTTGACCATCTCCGCCGAGCCTTCGAGCGCGAAGCGGGCCTTCAGGGAGCCGGGCGGGTAGTAGATGCCGCTGTGGATCACGCCGCTGTTGCGGCCGGTCTGGTGGCGGGCGGGGCCGGGCTCCTTCTCCAGGACCACCACACGGGTGCCAGGGGCGGCCCGCGTGATCGCGTAAGCCGTCGAGAGTCCGACGATGCCGGCACCGATCACCAGCACGTCGCAGTCGTACGCCGTCACAGCACCTCCCCTGGAATCTGACGTATCCCATCATGACCCGGGGGTCTGACAACGGGCCGGGAGAGCGGCGGTGCCCGCTCCCGCACCTGCCCTCCGTGCCCGTACGCGCCCCCGTACGCGCTGTACGCGCCCCCGCGACCGCCCCTACGCCGGCGCCACGAGCAGCGGCCGCGCCCGTTCGCGCAGCTCCACGACGCGGGGTTCGTCGCCGTACGGCTCCAGGCGGTGCAGGAGATCGCGTACGTACTCGGTCGTGCGGGCCGACGAGATACGGCCGGCCACCTCGACCGCCCGGGTGCCGGCCGCGCAGGCCGCGTCCAGGTTGCCGGACTCCAGCTCGGCCACCGCGGAGACGACCAGCCGCAGCCCGTGCGAGCGGACGTACTCCTCCGTGGGGCGGGACAGCGCCTGCTCCGTGAAGCGGCGCACCTGGCGGGGCAGCCGCAGGTCGCGGTAGCACTCGGCGGCATCGGCGGCGAAGCGCTCGTACGAGTAGAAGTCCAGCCAGGACGGGTCCGGGTCGCCCTCGCGGGAACGCTCCAGCCAGCCCTCGGCGGCCTTCAGCGCCACCTCACAGGCGCGCGCCTCGTTGGCCTTGGCCTGGGCACGTGCTTCCACCAGGCGGAAGAAGCTCATCGTGCGGGCCGTGGCCAGGCCGCGATTGCGCTCCAGAGCGGCCTGGGCGAGGTCGACGCCCTCGTCGGCGAAGCCGCGGTAGGTCGCCTGGAGCGACATCGAAGCCAGGACGTACCCCCCCAGCGGCACGTCGGCGGCGGCCCGGGCCAGGCGCAGGGCCTGGATGTAGTAGCGCTGGGCCGCCTCCTGCTGTCCGGTGTCGAAGGCCATCCAGCCCGCCAGCCGGGTCAGCTCCGAGGTCGCGCCGAACAGGGCCCGGCCCACCTCGTCGCTGTACGAGGCCAGCAGCAGCGGCGCCGCGTCCACCCGCAGGCACTCGGGCACCATCGAGGAGCGCCAGTCGCCGCCTCCGTACTTGGAGTCCCAGCGGCGGGCGTCCTCGGCGGCCTCCCGGAGCTTGGTGACGTCGCTGTGGCCGACGTGCAGGGGCGCGGCACCGTCCCCGGGGGCGCCGTCCTTGCCGGGTGCGCCGTTGCCGTCCCGTACCTCCCGCAGGTCAGGCGCTTCGCGCGCGACGGAACTGTCGGCCGGGGATATCAGCCACCGCGAGGCAGGCGTCGCGTACGCGCTCACCGAGAAGGATCCGGCCAGGCTCTGCCAGATGCCCCCGCCACCGCGGCGTCCGGCCAGGTCGAGGCGGTACAGCTCGGTCGCGGACCGGACCGCGGCGCCCACGTCGCGCGGGAAGGCCAGGCCCACCTCCGGGGCCGGGTCGGCGTCGGCCAGGCCGATCTCGTGGAGCGGCACCGGACGGCCGAGCTTGCCGGCTATCGCGGCCGCGATCAGATGGGGCGCGGCGCCCTGCGGCACCATGCCCTTGGACACCCACCGGGCCACCGACGTCTTGTCGTAGCGAAGGGTCAACCCGCGCTGCGCCCCCAGGTCGTTGACCCGACGGGCGAGCCCGGCATTGCTGATCCCCGCGAGGGCGAGAACGGTGCCGAGCTTCTCGTTCGGCCCGCGTATATCCCTTGACATGCGCACCCCTCGACACAGCGACGGCAGCCCCGGTACCCCGGGGCACGCGTCCACCCAGAGTAGTTCGCCGAATCCCTACCGTTAAGGCCCGATGTCCCGGATGGCGGGTTTCAAGTCCAAGCGGTCGTAGGGGGTTTGGCATGTGCTCCGGGTACGTGTTGCCGTGCGCCCGTGTGTGCGCGCTGGCCGGGCTGGTGCGGGAGCGCTTCCATGGGACCTGCGTGGGTCGGCCCGCTGCACTGGATCCAGTGGGCTGGGGGACACCGCCGCCTCATTCCCCGCGGGTGGCGGTCCGGTCCGGGGGGCGAGTCCCGCCTCCCGGACTGTCGCATTTCGCGGGAAGGGCCCGCCGGGACGGCCTGGAGGGTGCCCGTTCGGTCCCGGGAGTGTCCGGGAGGGCGCCCGGCCGTTCGGCGCGGCGTCCTGAGGGGCGCGCCCGGGTGTTCGGGAGGGCAGTCCGGCGGGTGATCCCCCGGGCCGCGGCCGGCCTGGCCGGTATCGGGCCAACCGGGGTCCGCCGCACAGATTTTGGCCGAAAATCGACGTACTCGGGTTTGCCTTCGGGATCGGGGTCGGGGCCGGGATCGGGAACGTGGGTCGGGATCGGGATCGGGATCGGGAACGTGGGTCGGGATCGGGGCCGGGATCGGGAACGTGGGTCGGGGCGGCGGGCAGGTGTGGGGCCGTTCCCCGTCCGCGCCGCGCTCCTGTATCCCTGCGTCCCTGCCTCGCTGCCTCCCCCGGCCCCTGCGTCTCTGCGTCTCTGCGTCTCTGCGTCCCGCGCCCCGCGCCCCGCGCCCCGCGCCCCGCGCCCCGCGTTCGAGAAGGGCCCTTCATACACCACCGCACCCCCCACCGCACGCCCCCAGGCCCGAACTCCTCCTCGGCCCCGCCCCGCCCGTACTCGGTAACGTCTTCCGAACACCCCCGTTCACAGGCCCTCCTCGACGCCTCCCGAGCGCCGCTGTCGTGGCAGCATGGTCCGCACAACAGCTCGGCAACGGCTTGGAGATCCGCTGTGCGGGGCGGCGGTCCGGTCCACCCTGCCGACCATCAGGGGTGTTCCTGAGGTGGGCGGGCGTCCGCCCGTGCGGACGGACGGGGGCCGCCCGGCGGCGGCGAACAGGGTGGAGGCGGCGATGCGCTGGTTGGTGGGGTGGAGCAGTACCGCCACGGGGCCGGCCCCCACCGAGGAGGCCCGCACGGTCCTCCCCGTAGGCGCCCAACTTCTGTGGGGCGACCCGGATCCGCTGTGGGCGGTCGGCGACTGGCGCCCCGACGAGGTGCGCGCGGTCCAGGCCGACGCCGAGACCCGGCTCGCCGTCTTCGGTGTCTGCGGTGCCACCGACGACCAGCTGCGGGTCGGGCTCTTCGCGGCCCGCGGAGGCGCGTTGCGTCATCTCACCGCCTGGCCGGGGAGCTATACGGCCGTCGTCCAGGTCGGCAGGCGGGTGACCGTCACCGGTGACCTGGCGGGCGCGCGGCCGGTCTTCCACACCCCGTGGGCGGGCGGTACGGCGTACGCGACCGCCGCCCTCCCGCTCGCCGACCTGATCGAGGCGAGCTTGGACGTCGGACACCTGGCCGCGCTGCTGGCCTGCCCGGACGCCCCGGAGGCGCTCGGTGCCGGCACCCCGTACGAGGGAGTGCGACGGGTGCCGCCGGGCCACGCGCTCGTCCTGCGCGGGGGCAGCCGCGACATCACCTCCTACGAGCCGACGGCCTCACTCGCCGTCGCCGCGCCGCAACTGCCCCCGGAGCAGGCCGTCGACGGCGTCCGGGACGCGCTGATCGAGGCCGTACGGGCCCGGCTGTCCGGGCCGCGGCACGCGCCGGACCCGGACGGGCTGAGCAGCCTGGACCCGGGCCCCGTACCGGGCATGGGGCCGGCCGAACGGCGGGCCGCGCGCGGCGCCCCGGCCCCCGGTGTCGGTGCCGACCTCTCCGGAGGAAGCGCTTCCGCCACGCTGGCCCTGCTGGCCGCCGGGCTCCCCGGGGTGCCCGGTACGGTCAACGGGCGCGGTGAGCGTCTTCTGGCCGTCACCTTCAACGACCGCGCCACCCACGGGGGCCGCCCCTACCGGGAGGCCGAGCTGGAGCGGGCCCGCAGCATCGCCGACAATCCGCGCCTGCACCACGTCGTCGTCGCGGCGGGCGAGGAGGCCCTGCCGTACGCGGACCTGGAGGGCGGGCCGCTCACGGACGAACCGGGCCCCTCACTCGTCACGGCCGGACGCCACCGCCGGCGGCTGCTGGCGGGGAGCGCGGACCACTTCGTGGGCGCCGGGGCGCGACAGGTCCTGGACGCGCACCCGGCGCGCCTCGCCGACCTGCTCCTGGACCGCCGCAGACGTCACCTGCTGCGGCCCGTCACGGCACTGGCCAAGGCCGACGGGCCGCTGTCGCAGTCCGCCCTGGTGCCGTTCACCGTGTACCGTGCGGCGCGCAAGCTGGCCCGTACGCCCTACGGGGCAGGGGTCGCCGAGACGGCGACGCGCCTGAGAGAGCGGCGGTTCACCGACGAGCCGGTGGCGGGCGGCGGGGCGGTGGACGCGTCGCTGGCGGCGCTCTCCTGGTGCCGGCCAGGGCCCGCGGCGCGGTGGCTGACGGGGGAGGCACTGGCCGAAGTATCGGTTCGTCTCAGCGCGGCGGCGGACCGGACCCCGGTCGTGGGGCGGCCGGGCGAACGCCGGGCCCGTGCCGCGCTGGCCCGCCACGCGGCCGATCACCGGATCTTCGAGCAAGCCGTGGAGGTACGCAACCAACGGCTGCACGCCCCCTTCCTCGACAACCAGGTGGTGCTGGCCTGCCGCGCGCTCCCCGACACGCTGCGCGTCCAACCGGGGGCGCGCGCGGCCGTGTTGCGCGCCGTCCTGTCCGGCGCGGGCGTCCGCGACCTGCCGCCCGGCTGGGGCGCCACGTCCCACATCACCCACGCGGCAGCCGTACGGGCCGGCCTGCGCACCTCCATCGGGGACGTGGTCGGCCTCTTCGACACACCGCTGCTCGCCGACGCGGGCCTGGTGGAGGCACGGGTCGTACGGAAGGCCCTGCGGGCGGCGGCCGAAGGCGCCCCGCTCCCGCTGGACGGCCTCGCCGAACTCGTCTCCACCGAACTGTGGCTGCGCCGCCTGCTCGCCCGCCGCGGCACCTGCTGGACCGGCTCCGCCGCACCCCGCCAGCGCGCGGTGGCGGGCGGGGTGCCGCAGCGGCCGAGCCTTTGACGGGGAGGCGCCCGATGGTGACGTGGTGCCGCTGTGGGACGGCCTCAGCGGCAGGTGATCTGTGACTGGGCCCAGTCGCCCAGGAACATCACGGTGTTCGCGGAGCCCGGCTCGACGACCAGACGCAGCGTCTTGTGCCCACGCAACGGCACGTGCACCGGGACCGCGGGCCGGCCGCCGCGCAGCACCCCCGAACGCCAGAGCCGCTGCCCGTCCGCGTACACGGAGAAGCGCAGCTTCCCCAGGCCGAGCCCCATGTCGTCCACGCCGGCGAAGGCGTCGTACGCCGTGCACTGCCGGTTCAGGTCGATGGTCACGGACGACGGCGCGTGCACGGTCACCCCGTGCCGGTACGTCCGGCCGCCGATGCGCAGCCCCTGCCGCTGCCAGAGCCAGCTGCTGTCCGCCATGCGCACCTCGGGCTTCGTGCCGTCGCCCATGAGGTCCCAGGTCAGCTTGTTGATCTGGTACGGGGAGGGAGCGGGCGCCGGCGGGGTCGGTGTCGGCCGTGGGGTGGGCGGGGACGGGTCGGCCGGGGTGGGGGAGGACGGCGGGTCGGGGGCGGGGGAGGACCGGGGCGGCGCAGGTGTCGGCGTGGGGGTCGGTGTCGGCGTCGGTTCCGGGCGGGGTGCGGTGGTCGGGCTCGGGGTCGGGCCCGAGGGAGTGGGGGCGGGCGTGGGGGGCGGTTGCTCCGGCGTGCGCTCCGGCGGCTGGGACGCGGGGGGTTGTGGCGCGACGGAGGACGCGCCGGGCTGCTTGGCCTGCGTCTGCGGCTCGGGCTGTGAATCGCCGATCAGGGCCAGGGCGAGCGCGGCGCCCGCGACGATCGCCACACCCGCGCCGATGGCCACCTTCGCGGGCGCACCGAGCCCTTCACTCACCGCGGCACCGGCCCCACTGGCCCCACCTGCCCCACCGGAACCGCTCGCAACACCCGCGCCCGCAGCCCCACCGGCCCCCGCTCCCGCCCCGGCCCCCGCTCCCGCCCCGGCCCCCGCTCCCGCCCCGGCCCCCGCTCCCGCCCCTGCCCCCGCTCCCGCCCCGGCCCCCGTACCGCCGGCCGCCGCGGCCGCACCGGCGCCCGCCGCGGCGCCCACACCACCGAGCCCCACCACGGCCGCGGCGCCCTTGACCGCGTAACCGGCGGCGAACCAGCCGATGACCGCCACCGGCAGCACGACACGGATGTGCTCGTTGACGTCCGCGACCTCCGAGGCGGCCGTACGGCACCGGGCACAGTCCTCCAGATGCTTGCGCAGCCCGCGCTCGGCCCGCATCCGCAGCCCGCCGCGGGCGTACGCGCCGAGCCGGTCCGCGTACCGGGCGCAGTCGCCCTCGGCGGTCAGCGAACGGCTCACATGTGCCTGGAGGTACGCCTGCTTCAGGCCCTCACGGGCGCGGTGGGCCAGTACGGCGGTGGCGTTGGCCGACAGCCCGAGCAGCGGCGCGACCTCGCTCGGCGACTCCTCCTCGACCGCGGTGTGCCACAGCACGGTCTGGTAGCGCTCCGGCAGGCTCCGGAACGCCCGTACGGCCAGGGACTGCTCGGCCTCGTGCATGGCGCGTACGTCCGCGCCGAGGTCGAGCGTGTCGTCGTCCAGCGCGGAGCCTGCCGCCGACACCGCGAACACCGCGAAGTCCTCGACCAGTTGCTCGCGCTTGGCGGTCCGCCCCCAGGCGGCAGCCACCCGGCGGACGGTGGTGAGCAGATAGGCGCGTACGGCGGAGTCGGGGCCGGAGCCGCCGCGTACGGCCTGGAGGGTGCGGGCGAAGACCTCGCCGGTCAGGTCGTCGGCGGTGTGGGCGTCCCGGCAGCACGTACGGGCGTAGCGGCGCACCGCGTCGGCGTGCCGGCGGTACAGCTCCTCGTACGCGCTGTCGTCCCCGCCCCGCATGCGGTCGATCAGCTCGCTGTCGGAGGGCGGCACAGCGGGGCGCTCCGCCGGGCTGTTGCGCTCGGTGGGTGTCCCTGGGCCGGGGGGCTCGGCTGAACCTTCCTGCCCGGCAGGGCTGCCGGATCCGGACACCCCCCGACGGCTCGTCTTCCGGTGTGCACCACGTCGCCTCGTACCCAGTGCCCCCCTCGAACCCCGCGCGTCCCGCGGGTCCGAACCGCCCCCTGCGTACCCTGCGCCCCCTGCGCCCTCTTCCCCTCCGTCCCCGCGGTCACGCTCACGCTGCGACGGAACGGTCTGCTCGGCCGGCCCCGGCCGGTATTCGTCCTCGGCCCGGTCGTGCCGTTCCCGTTCGCGTTCCCGCTCCAGGGGATGCCCCGGCGGGCCGGCGTCGGCGTCCGGCGCACTCGCCCGCTCCGGCCCGTACGGCCGTTTCTGCCCGGGAACTTGAGACCCACGCGCTCCGGCCGTACCGCCCCCGCCCCCGGCCCCGGTCTCTGCCCCGGCCGCCCCGGCGTGCCCGCCGCGCCGCTCGTCCCGCCCGTCCACACTCATCGTCGAGGCCCCCGAACACGCCGTCACTGCGGTAACACCGCGCTAGCGTGCCACAGCTGGGGCCCGGGCTTGTCCGGCAAGCACACCAACCACTCGTCCGGGGCGAGTTCATGACCGTGAGCACTAGAGGTCACTCGTAAGGGGAATACTCGTCCGGCGCCCGCCTAGCCCACTCACGCACGAGAGCACAGAGAGCACAGAGAGCGCAAAAAGCACAGAGACGGGACGCGGCACCGACGAAAGCCGGCCCCACGCCCCGCCCCCTCCGACAAGCAGTCACTTAACAGGCAGCCGCCTGACAACCGTCGGCAGGCAACCGCCGACAAGCAACCGCCCGACAACCGTCGGCAGGCAACAGCCGGAGGTCAACCGCCAGCAGGCAACCGCCGGCAGTCAACCACCGACCGACGATCGCCGGCCGTCAGTCACACCCCACCCCGCCCCGGCTAAGCAGGCCGCGACCGCAGCCCCTCCAGCAGGATCTCCAGCAGCCGGGCCGACGCGGCCTGCTGCTGGGCCGGGTCCGGCAGGGACGGCGCGCCCGTGGCGATGACGAGGAGTACGTCGGCGACCGTGACGTCCGCCCGCAGTTCGCCCGCGTCGCGTGCCCGCTCGACGAGCTGTCCGACGACCTCCAGCAGCGCCTGGGCGCCACCGTCCGCCGAGCTCTCGCCGGTCGCGGACGGTGCCTCCAGCGTGCCGGTGGCGGCCGTACCGCGCGCGGCCACGCCGTTCGCGGCGCCGGCGGGAACCCCGTTCGGGACCGTGGCCGGTACCGCCGGTGCGTCCGTGACCTCGGCCTCGGGCGCGCCGCGCTGTGCGACCACGCGGAACTCGGGCGGTACATCCGGCGCACCCGGTACGCCGGGGAGGTCGGACGCCCCCGGTATGCCGGCCGAGATGCTCGGCCCACCGGCCGCCGTGCCGTCCGCCCCGTACGCCTGTCGCTGCTGCGGCACCCGCGGCTCGGCGGCACCGGGGCCGGCCGTGCCGTCCGGGGCCGGAGCGCTGGCGCTCACCCGCAATATGCTCGGCGGCAGCAGCCGTCCGGCGCCGGAGGCGACCGACGTCCGCAGGAAGCGCGAGAGCGCCGACCACGGGTCGTCCTCCTGGCCGAGTGCCGTACGCGCCTGGTCGGTGAGCCGGGAGGTCTCCTCCTCGGCTATGCGCCGGACCAGCACGTCCTTGCTCGGGAAGCGGCGGTACACCGTCCCCACCCCGACGCGGGCCCGCCGCGCCACGTCTTCCATGGGCGCGCCGTACCCCAGCTCGCCGAAGACCTCGCGAGCCGCCCGCAGGACGTGCTCAAGATTGCGCTGCGCGTCGACCCGCAGCGGTGTGCTCCGGCCACCGGCACCGGAGTGCGCGGTGTGCGGGTGCGTGTGCGTGGTGCCGTTCCCCCTGCTCTCCGCGGCGTGCGCGGTGGCAGTTACGGCAGTCGGCCATTGAGAGCCCTGAATGTGCATAGATGATCCCCCGGTAATGACGTCTCCCCCCGGAGACTCCCCGCCCTGACTGCTGGGGTGTAACGACGTGACGACGAGAGGCTGCACCCCAACGAGGTACGAACATAGTTGAGCCCAGGTCAAGAATGAAGAGGGCAGTTCCGCACAGTCCGTGCACCGATCGGAGCACCGTTCCCATCCGCCCCGATTCCGTCCCCGCCGTGCGCCGTATATCTGCCACCTGACCTGCGCTCCTGCGGCCGTCGGCGCGGAATCCGGCCCTCCGGGGCAATGTGCCGGACCGGTCATACATTTCGTCGGGCCTGTGGACAAAGACGTGTCGCCGGTGCGTCATGGAACATGGCTGCGCCCTTCCGGGGGCACAGTGCCTGGTGGTGGCAAGGCACTCGGCCGGTGGTGGCAACCCGCACGGGCCGGCCTTTCGATGTCGCGAGGAGAACCTCTGTGAAGGAACCGGCGCGCATTCTCGTTGTCGGCGGGGGCTACGTGGGGATGTACACCGCCCTGCGCCTGCAGCGGAAACTGAAACAGGAACTGCGGCGGGCGGCCGTCGAGGTGGTCGTGGTGGACCCCGACCCGTACATGACGTACCAGCCGTTCCTGCCGGAAGCCGCGGCCGGCTCCATCTCGCCGCGGCACGTCGTCGTACCGCTGCGCCGGGTACTCCCGCACTGCAAGATCATCGTCGGTGAGGTCACCGCGCTCGACCACGCCGCGCGGACCGCCACGGTCACCACCCCGGCCTCCCAGGAGGACGGCACCGGCGGGCTGCAACTCCCCTACGACGAGCTGGTGCTGGCCCCCGGCTCGGTCTCCCGCACCCTGCCGGTCCCCGGCCTCGCCGAGGGCGGCATCGGCTTCAAGACCGTCGAAGAGGCCATCGGCCTGCGCAATCACGTCCTGGAGCAGCTGGACATCGCCTCCTCGACCCGCGATCCGGCGATCCGCGACGCGGCCCTGACCTTCGTCTTCGTCGGCGGCGGTTACGCGGGGGTGGAAGCGCTCGCGGAGCTGGAGGACATGGCGCGGTACGCGGCGCGCTACTACCACAACGTCGAGCCCGGTGACATGAAGTGGATCCTGGTCGAGGCGACCGGCCGCATCCTGCCGGAGGTGGGTCCGGCGATGGGGCAGTACGCGGTACGGGAGCTGCGGGCGCGCAACATCGACGTACGGCTCGAAACGCGCCTGGAGTCGTACGAAGGGCGAGTCGCCGTCCTGAGTGACGGGGCACGCTTCCCGGCTCGCACTCTCGTGTGGACCGCGGGCGTCAGACCGCACCCGGTCATCGCCGCTTCCGGCCTGCCGCGGGACGGCCGTGGCCGCCTCACGTGCACCGCCGCTCTACGGGTCGACGGCGTCGAACACGCCTGGTCGGCGGGGGACGCCGCGGCGGTGCCGGACCTGACGGCGGAGCAGCCGGACACGCCGGGCGGTCCGCGCAAGGAGTGCGCGCCCAACGCCCAGCACGCCGTCCGCCAGGCGCGGGTGCTGGCCGACAACGTGGCGGCGACGGTGCGCGGCGGGCCGGTCGTGGACTACGCGCACAAGTACGCCGGTTCGGTCGCCTCGCTCGGCCTGCACAAGGGGGTCGCGCACGTCTACGGGCGCCGCCTGAAGGGCTATCCGGCGTGGCTCATGCACCGCGTGTACCACCTGAGCCGGGTGCCCACGTTCAACCGGAAGGCGCGGGTGCTGGCCGAGTGGACGCTCGCCGGGCTGTTCAAGAGGGAAATCGTTTCTCTCGGCTCACTGGAACACCCGCGGGCCGAGTTCGAGCTGGCGGCGGGCACCGGACGGCACCACGAGACGGGCTGACGGAGCGTCGGCCTGGCGGGTGGCCCGTACGACCCGTTGAACTGCCATGTTCCCCGTACGCCTCGTTGAACTGCCATGTTCCCCGTACGCCCCGTAGAACTGCCACGCTCCCCGTATGACCCACAGAACCGCCACGTTCCCCGCACGCCCGTAGGTCCGCCGAGACGCCGTACGTCCCGTAGGCCCATCGACGTGCCCGTACGCCCTGGTGGCCCACCACGCGCCCGTACGGTCCCCGGTCACCCGCACCCCTGTACCCGGAGCCAGGAACTCCGCCTGATGGCTCCGGCGTCTGACGGATGTCAGTCCGGTCGGCCACACTGGACGTGTGACCATGGGTGGGCTCGTATCTGCGAAGAGTGACAATCACGAGGATTCTGGACGTTTGCTGCAATCCCCCAGAGGGCGCCGAGCGTGCCCCCAGCCGACACCGCTTCCCCTCCCCGCGTCCGCCGGGCGGGCGTCCCTCCGGCGTGCGCACGGGGAGTTCCTCCGGGAGCCCCACCGGGCCGACGGTCCGCTCCCGCGCGACGACGCGAAGTAAGAGGTACCCCTCCGTGAACTTCACGCGCTGGAGCGCCCGTCTCCCCGGCACACAGCGGCGCAGTGCCGCCCGGCCCGACCGCGCCGCGCCCACGGCCGCCGCGGTGCCGGCCGCGTCCGCCGCCCCGGCCCCGGGCGGGCCGCCGGGCCCGGGATCCGCCGCGGTCCCCGCGGCCCGCGCCGAACACCCCGACGCCGACGCGGCCGGTGACGGTCCGCCCGCCGGACCGGACCGCATGCCCAGCGTCGACGCGCTGTCCGTCCACGACATCCTGGGCAAGGTGCCCGCCCTGGTGGCGGTCGTGTACGGCCCCGAGCACCGCATCGCGTACGTCAACGGCGCGTACGCCACCGTCTTCGGCCCCCGGCCGCCCGGCGCCACCGCACGCGAGGCGCTGCCCGAACTGGACGCGCTCGGCCTGCTCCCGCTGATGGACCAGGTGCTGCGCAGCGGCCGCCCCCGTACGGTCAAGGCCCGCCGGGTGCCGGGCGGCGCCGGCGCCGACCAGTCCCGCGACGGTTACTACACCTTCACCTGCACACCCATCGAGGTCGCGGCCAGCGGACCGGCGCCCGACCCGGAGATCGCCTGCGTGGCGCCCCACAAGGGTGTGCTCGTCTTCGGCGCGGACGTCACCGACCAGGTGGAGTCCACCGAACGGCTGCGCGCCAGTGAGGCACGCCAGCGCGCGGCCGCCGTGACGCTGCAACGCTCCCTGCTGCCCCAGGAGCTGGAACAGCCCGACGACCTACGGGTCGCCGCGACGTACCAGCCGGGCGGCACGGACGCCGCGGTCGGCGGCGACTGGTACGACGTCATCACCCTCGGGGCCGGCCGCACGGCGCTGGTCATCGGCGACGTCATGGGCCGGGGCGTGCGCGCGGCGGCGGTCATGGGACAGCTCCGTACGGCGGTCCGCGCCTACGCCCGGCTCGACCTGCCGCCCCACGAAGTCCTGCAGCTGCTGGACGGACTGGCCGCCGAGATCGACGCCAGCCAGATCGCGACCTGCGTCTACGCGGTCCACGACCCCAATGAGGGCCGCCTGGTCTACGCCTCCGCCGGCCACCTGCCCATCCTGGTGCGCGACGCCGAGGGCGTGGTCCACCGCGCCGCCGAACCGACCGGCCCGCCCCTGGGTACCGGCGGCTGGCTGCACTCCTCCGGCAGCGTCCCCCTGGGACCGGGTTCGACCGCTGTCCTCTATACGGACGGCCTGGTCGAGCGCCGCGACAAGGACATCGACCACGGCGTGGAGGCCCTGGAGCGCGCCTTCGCGGGCGCGACCGGCGCGCCGGACATCATCTGCGGCCGCCTGCTGCGCGCACTCGGGATCAGTACCGACCACGACGACGACGTGGCCGTCCTGGTCCTCCAGCACCCCGCCCGTACGGGGCACGACGCCGAGCTGTTCCACAACGCCGCCCTAGAACTGCACGGCGGTACGGAAGCGGCGCCCCGCGCCCGGGCCTTCGCCTCCGGGGTGCTCGCCTCCTGGCGCTTCTCCCCGGAACTGCACGACCTCGGCGTCCTGGCCGCCAGCGAACTGGTCGCCAACTCGCTCCAGCACGGCACCCCGCCGATGCGGCTGCGGCTGCGCCGTACGGACCGCCGCCTGATCATCGAGGTGACCGACGGCGACGACCACCTGCCACGACGCCGCCGGGCCGAGCCCGCGGACGAGGCCGGCCGCGGCATCTCGATCGTCGCGACGATCGCCTCGGCGTGGGGATCGCGACGGACGCCGGGCGGCGGCAAGGCCGTGTGGTGCGAGTTCGCGTTGCCGCGGGAGTGAGAGTGCCGCGGGAGCAGGGAGCAGGGAGCAGGGAGCAGGGAGCCGGGCGAGAGCGGGAGGTCGTGGCAGCGGCGGGGCCGGGGCAGCGGCCGGCCGGTCCGGCACGTACGCGGGTGCACGGCCGCGCAACGCAACGGGCCGGTCCTGCTCGATCGAGCAGGACCGGCCCGTCCGGAGTCAGCTTCCTCAGCCGGCCCCCTCAGCCAGCTCCCTTTGGCTCACGCCACCGCCGTCACGGACTCACGCCGCGGCGCGCCCGCGTCGGCCGCCGCGTCGGCACCCGTGTCGGTGACCGTGCCCGCCGGCGCGTCCGGCGTGAAGGCCCGGATGTGCGGGTTGTCCTGCGCGGGGCTGAGCATCCGGCCCAGCCGCAGCGCCAGCACGCTGATGCCGACGGCGCAGAGCACCAGCATCCCGATGTACGGGGCGGACATCCCGTGGCCGACCATGAGCGCGCCCACCGCCGGGCCGACCGCCAGTGCCAGCTGCTTCACCAGGGCGAAGACCGAGTTGTACTGGCCGACCATCGATGCCGGTGCCAGGTCCGCCACCAGGGGGGCCACCGTCGGCGACAGCATGGACTCCCCTATACCGAAGAGGGCGTAGGTCGAGATCAGCAAAGTGGTGGCCACCGCGTGCGCACCGTGCACCAGGCCCGACAGTCCCGCCGCCAGCCACGCGACGGTCCAGATCAGTCCGACCACGGCCATCACCCGGCTGCGCCGCCGGCGCTCGACCAGTTTCAGGACCACGAACTGGGCCGCCACGATCGCCGCGGTGTTGGCGGCGAGCGCGATACCGAGCGTGGACGGCGAGATCCGCGTGACCTCGGTGGCGTACGCCGCGAGGCCCGACTCGAACTGGCCGTAGCAGGCGAAGAACAGCACGAAGCCCAGCAGGCAGAGCCACATCATGCGGCGGTCGGCGAACAGGGCGCGCCAGGAGCCCTTGGCCCGGGCTTCGCTCGGCACCGGGTCCTCGACCCGCGGCGTCCGCGGCAGCCGTACGGTCGCGATGGCCGCGCCCAGCACCAGGAACATCACGGCCTCGATCGCGAAGAGCCGGACGAAGCTGCCGGCCGCCGACTCGTCGACCAGCAGGCCGCCGATGAGGCCGCCGATGCCCAGGCCCAGGTTGTTCAGGAAGAACTGGGTGGCGAACGCCCGCGAGCGGGTGACCGTCGTGGAGCACCACACGATCATCGTGGCCAGGGCGGGCTGGATGACCGCTATACCGGCGCCGAGGGCGATGGCGGAGGCGATCACCAGGGGTTCCGTGGTGGACAGGCCCAGTCCGAGCGAACCGACGGCCGCGGTGACGGCACCTACGACGGCCACCGGCAGCGGACCCCTCCGGTCGATCGCCCGACCGGTCAAGGGCAGCACGACGAGCGCGGCGACGGCCAGCATCGCGAGTACGACACCGGCCGTACTCGCGCCGAGGTCCCGCACCTTCGCCACATAGACGTAGAGATACGGAACCGTGAAGCCGTTGCCGAACGCGCTCAGCGCGTTGCCCAGCTGGATCCGGCGCAGCGCGGCGCCCATCGCGGTGGTCACACTCACCTACCTAGGTCAGATCGAGGGGGACTGGACAGTCACACCCTGAAGACTTCAATACTAAAGTTCGAAGCTAAAGAGTACATGCCGAAGGACTTCAACGCCAATGAGGTCCGTGTCATACTTCCCGGCATGTCAGAGCCCTCAGATGCGGCCCACAGTCCTGCGGAGCCGAGCCTCGAGGAACAGATCGCGGCCTACCAGCGCGAGTTCCAAGGCCTCGACCCCCAGGTGGAGCAGGTCGTCTCCGCACTGCAGCGCCTCAACCGCCGGATGAACGTCGCTTACGGGCGGCAGACCGCCACCCTCAACATGAGCAACGCGGAATGGGAGGTGCTCAAGGCCCTCGTCGTCGCGGGGGCGCCCTATCAGATGGGCCCCGGCGAGCTGGCCAAGCGCCTCGGCCTCACGCCGGCCGCCATGACTCACCGCATCGACCGGATGGCGAGCGAGGGGCTGGTGACCCGGGAGCGCGACGAGGCCAACCGCGTACGGGTGATCGTCGAGCTCACCCAGGAAGGCCGTGAGAAGTGGGTCGAGGCCATGCGGATGGCATCGGTCTTCGAGGAGGACCTGCTCCAGGACCTCTCCACCGAGGAGCGCGGCCAGCTCGGGGAGATGCTGACCCGCCTTCTGTGCCGCGTGGAGGACGCCCAGCCGGACGCCGACGGCCGGCTGAACGACCTCGACTGAGGCAGGGCAAAACCGGTTGACCAGAGGTGGTTGACATGGGTTGCCGACGTACGTAGAGTTCTTCGAGTTGCCATGGAGCTGTAACGGTTCTGCGGTAGCCCCTCACGCCGCACCGGCGGCACACCACTACTGCACGACTCCCGAACGGGACGGATTTCGGCATGCCGAAATTCCGACCAGTGACCCGATTATGTGTCACAGGGAAAAGGCACTAAAGTAGTGAGCACGCCGGAAGGCGCGAACAAACCCCCTCCGACGGGGAATCGGATTCACTTTCGAAACCGAAAGCTTCCTGAACC
>NZ_JBFAUH010000026.1:0-149052 GCF_040679095.1 Streptomyces sp. NPDC052496 | reverse complement strand
CCGGCCGTCCCGGCCTACGAGGTGGAGAACCTCTTCGAGCCGTTCCGGCGCCTGCGTACGGAGCGGACCGGCAGCGACAAGGGCGTCGGCCTCGGGCTGACCATCGTGCGCTCGGCGGTACGGGCACATGACGGCACCACCACCGCCCAGCCCCGCGAGGGTGGCGGACTGACCGTACGCGTCGCCTTGCCGCTGTGAGCGCCTGTGCCTGGCGGAGCGGCCGCCGGGCACAGGCCGTCTCGCCAGCTGTCGGAACGGAACGCGCCGTGGATCCACAGGTTGTCCTGCTGAGGGCCCTGCGCGCCGGCGGCTCAGCTCCGACAGCCCGCTCGCCGCTCCCTCACCCGTTGCGCCGCCGATGCCGGCGTACCGCGTCACGGTTGGCGCACCGTTGTGTGCAGTAGCGCTGGCGTCCCGTACGGGAGGTGTCGGCGAAGATCGTGGTGCACTCGGGCACGGCGCACCGCCGAAGCCGGTGCATCCCCCGCCCCGTCAGGTGCAGCGCGGTGCCGACCGAGATCAGCGAGAACAGCACGGATCCCAGGGGCTGTTGACCATCACGGTAGTGCAGGTGCCAGCCGGTGCCGGCGTGGTCGACCAGGCGCGGGTACGCGGCGGCCGCCGCCAGCATCCGGTTCAGCGACTCGGCGCGCTCCTCCTCGTCAGCGGCGTCGACGACCTTCACCCATGCCGTCACCGCGGCCATGGCGTGGTCGAGGTCCTGACGGGTCACCGGGTGCTCCAGCACCAGCCCGGCCTCGCGGCAGCGGTCCGCCAGTTCCGCGGCGTCGGCCGGGGGACGGTTGGCGAGATCCGCGGCCAGGTTCACGGCATCCGCACCGTAAGGGTTGAGTTGCACAAGGCCATTACAGCAGGTTGGCCGGCATGAGACACGGCACCGACAACAACAGCGACAGCACCACAGACAGCACCACCGAATACGGCGCCGAGCGCGGCACCCCGCCCCCCGTCGGGCATCCCGTCGAGCAACCTGTCGGACACCCCACCAGGCACCACACGGAACCCCCCGCCACCGTACGCCGAGCCACAGCACACGACATCGCCGAACTCGTGCGCCTGCGGGCCCTGCTGTTCGACGCCCGCGACGACGAGTACTTCAGCGACCAGTACCTCGACGACTCGTACCCCGCCCCCGTACCCGGGTGCGACTGGCGCGGCAACCTCGCCGCGGCGTTCAGGGACCATATGGCGTCGGACGCCGTGCGCATCCTGGTCGTCGACGCCGGCCAAGGCCTCGCGGCCTGCGGTATCGGTACCGTCGAGCGGTGGTTCCCCGGTCCGCACAACCACCGGGGCCGGGTCGGGCACGTCATCGGCGTGGTCACCGACCCGGCACACCGGCGGCGCGGCCACAGCCGCGCGATCATGCGGTCCCTGCTCGGCTGGTTCGAGGGGCAGGAGGTCGGACGGGTGGACCTGTACGCCTCACCCAGCGGCCGGCCGCTCTACCGCAGCCTCGGTTTCACCGACCACCCGGACCCCGCGCTGTACTGGCGGCCGTAACGGGAGGCAGGCGGCCCGCCCGGCCACATGCGCACCGTTCCGGCCCGGCCCACCCCCTCCGTTCCTCCTCTACTCCTCCACCCTCAGCGCCCCGGACGGGCACAGCATCCCGGCTTCGAGGGCGGCGGCCCGGCTGTCGTCGCCGGGCTCGGTGACGAGTACGGTGACGATGCCGTCGTCGTCCTGGTCGAAGACGGCGGGCGCGGTCAGGGCGCACATGCCGGCGCCGACGCAGACCGTTCGGTCGGCGGTTACCTTCATCGTGTCCTCTTCCGCCGGGTCACCAGGTGACGGGGAGTTCGTTGACGCCCTGGATGGTGGTGCCGGGGCGCAGGTCCAGACGCTCGACCGGGGTGGCCAGCCGCAGGGTGGGAATGCGGTCGAACAGCGCGGTGAGGATGATTTCGAGTTCGAGCCGGGCCAGGTTCTGGCCGAGGCACTGGTGGACGCCGTACCCGAAGGCGAGGTGGTGCCGGGCCGAGCGGTGGATGTCGAAGGTGTCGGGGTCCTCGAAGACCTCCGCGTCGCGGTTGGCGATGGAGTTGGTGACGATCACGCCTTCTCCGGCCCGGATCAGCTGCCCGCCCACCTCGATGTCGGCGGTGGCGACGCGGTTGCCCGCGATGTCGGCGATGGCGAGGTAGCGCAGCAGCTCCTCGACGGCGCCGGGGACGAGCGCCGGGTCGGCGCGCAGGGCGGCGAGCTGCTCGGGATGGTCGAGCAGGGTGATGACGCTGAGGGAGGTCATCGACGCGGTGGTCTCGTGGCCCGCGACGAGCAGGAGCATCGCGTTGGAGATCAGTTCCTCGCGGTCGGTCGCCCCCTCCGCGAGCTGCCGGCCGACCAGAGCGCCGAGCAGGCCGGGCCCGGGCTCGGCCTCCAGGCCGGTGATCAGCTCGTCCAGGTAACGTTCCAGGTCGTCGCGCGCGCCGGACGCTTCGGCCGCGTCCGTGGACTGCACCAGGCGCCTGCTCGCGTCCTGGAAGAAGTCGTGGTCGGCGTACGGGACACCCAGCAGCTGACAGATCACCATCGAGGGCACCGGCAGCGCGAACTGGCTGACCAGGTCGGCGGGCGGCCCCGCGGCGAGCATCGTGTCGAGGAAGCCGTGCACGATGCGTTCGATGTCCGGGCGCATCCCCTTGATGCGTTTGACGGTGAACTCGCTGATCGTCATCCGGCGCCGCTTGCCGTGCTCGGGCGGGTCCATGCCGATGAAGGCGGGGCGGCGGTCACGCAGCCCTTCCAGGCGTGGGGAGGTGAGCGGGAAGGCCGGGTGGTTGCGGTCGGAGGACAGCCGGGGGTCGGCCAGCAGCTTGCGGGCGGTCTCGTGCTTGGTCACCACCCAGGCCTGCCGGCCGTTGTAGAGCGTGACCGGCCGCAGCGCGTCCTGTTCGTCGCGCAGCCGGGTGTAGGACTCGGGTAAGCGGTAGGGGCAGGTGCGGTTGCTGGGGAAGGCGGGGGCGTCGGAGGCAGGGAGGGCAGCTGAGGTCACAGAGGTCTCGGTCATCGGTCCCCTCGTGGGTGCTGACAGTCTCTAAGGAACGGTCAGTTCTCTAACTCGGAGGCTAGAGTGTCCCCTTAGGGAACGCAACGTCCTCTCGGCATACTGTGCACACTCCGAGGAGTCACGCTGTCGACGAACACCGACGACCCGACCGCCCCACCGGTCGCTGACCACCGCAAAGGGCCACGGCGCCGCGGCGAGGAACTGGAGAACGCCATACTGGGCGCGGCGTTGGACGAACTCGCTGAGGTGGGCTACACCGCGCTGACCATGGAGCGCGTCGCCGCCCGGGCCCGTACGAGCAAGGCCGCCCTGTACCGCCGGTGGACCGGACGCGCCGAACTGGTCCTGGACGCCTGCCGGATGCGCGGCCTCGCGGAGGTCAGCCCGCCCGACACCGGCACCCTGCGCGGTGACATGATCGCCCTGCTGCGGCAGATGTCCGCCAAGATGGCCTCCCCGATCGGCGGCATGCTGCGTGGCCTGCTCACGGAGATGACCCGCGACCCCGAGTTCGCCCGGCTGATCCGCGAACGCTTCCACAGCGTCGGCCCGGTGGTGTGCCGGACCATCCTTCAGCGGGCCGTCGAGCGGGGCGAGGTCGAGGAGTGGGTGCTGGACTCACGGCGGTCCGCCGTCGCCACCGACCTGCTGCGCAACGAGTTCCTGCTCTTCGGTGCCCCCGTCGAGGACGAGACCGTCATCGAGATCATCGACGACGTCTACCTGCCCTTGGTTCTGGCCCCGGCTCCTCGGTCGGGGGCTCGGGCGCGTCGGTCCGGCGAGGAGGGGTGACCGTCGGTCGGTGAGGCGCGTTGCGCTTCCGGGGTGCGGGTTTTCGTGCGGCGTGGCGCTTCCGTCCGTGTGGGTCTTCGCGCACGTTGCGCATCTGGGGGTGCGGGTTTTCGTGCGGCGTTGCGCTTCCGTCCGTGTGGGTCTTCGCGCACGTTGCGCTTCCGGGGGTGCGGGTATTCGTGCGGCGTTGCGCTTCCGAGCGTGCGGGTCCTCGCGCGCGTCCACATCCGGGGAAGCGGGCCTTCACGAACGTCCCGCTTCCGTGCGGGCTACGGCAGCCGCAAATTCCGTGCCGCGTCGCCGGTGGAGGTGCAGACTCGCTCCATGGCGGACATGCGCGCGTTCCGGGACGCGGTCAGCGGCTGGGCGGGCGGCGGTCCCGGCGGGCCGGCGAGCGAACTGGCTGAGCGGCTGGGGGTACGGACGGCGGTGCTGCTGGAAGGGCCGAGCGACCACGCCGCCGTCGAGGCGCTGGCCGTACGGAGCGGCCGGGACCTGGACGCCGAAGGGGTGTGCGTCATGCCGATGGGCGGGGCGATGTGCGTCGGCCGCTACGCCGGCCTCCTCGGGCCGCCGGGCCTCGGCCTGCGCCTGACGGGGCTGTGTGACGAGGGCGAACAGCGCTTCTACGACCGGGGGCTGGAGCGGGCGCGGGTGGCGCGCCGGGACTTCTTCGTCTGCGTGGCCGACCTGGAGGACGAACTGATCCGGGCGCTGGGCACCGTAAGGGTCGAGGAGATCGTACGGGCCGAAGGCGATGTCCGGCCCTGGCAGATCTTCCTGCGCCAGCCCGCCCAGCAAGGCAGGCCCCGGCAACAGCAGTTGCGGCGCTTCCTCGGCACGAAGAAAGGCCGCAAGATCCGCTACGGCCGCCTCCTCGTCGAGGCGCTCGCCCCCGGACAGGTACCCGCACCGCTCGACGGCCTCCTCGCGAGCCTGTGAGCGAGGCCGCAGGCCATCAGGCACCGCAGCTGGGGCCGGGGCCGACCCGGGGGGCCGGCGCGGTGCAAGAGGCGCCCGGGCCGTACGCGCGATCCCCACGGGCACCCAGCAGCGACGCGGCGGCCCCGACGGCGCGAAGGGCGTCGGCCACCGTGCTGCTGGCTGCCAGCGCCTCGCGCGCGCCGTACCGGGCCATGGCTTCCCGCAACAGCCGCTCCCCGACCGCGCCGTCGACAATGCTGCAAGCCGCTCACGGGTACGCCACGGCCTCCACGCCGCGTTCGACGAGCTCCACGCACACGACCACAGCGGCAGCTCGCCGAGCCCCGGCGCCGACCGGCAACCCCCGCCCCCGTGTCGCGCCATACCGACGCTACTGCGCTGTACCTCCGCACCGGCCAGGTGCTGGAGTCGGGGCCTGCACCCGTGTACAGGTGTGCCTGAGGTCTCCGGGCCCTCAGTGGCACCTGCCGTTGCCGCTGTAACAGGGCGAATAGCCCGCGCTCGGGGCGGGAGCGGGGGCCGGGTGCGCGCGGTCGTACTCGTGCTGTGCGAGGGCGAGCAGCGCGGCTGCCGCTCCGGCTGGCAGGAGCTGGGACACCACCGTCCACGGTGCGCGGAACAGCATCGCGAGCCCGGCGAGCAGGATCACGGCGATGAGGAAGTGCTGCATCCAGGCGAGTTCCGCGAGGTGCGTCGCGTCGATCCGCCTCTGCTCTCCCTGTGCGGCCCATACGTCCATGCCGTACGAGAATCCGGCCCCCAGGAAAACGGCGGCCTCCACCACGAAGAGCACGATGCCGAAGCCGATGTCCTGGCCGCGAGGTGTTCTGCGTGACCAAGGACGCCTTCGCCGGGGCGGGGGTGTGGAAAGTGCATACGTCATTGCCCCACGATGCCGGGCCCTCCGCAGTATGGGCATGAGTACGCGCACTCAGACCGCCGCCGGGGATTCGATATACGCGGGCGTGCGCGGGGCGTGGGGGACGAGAATCTGCGCCGGTAGCGCATCCACGCGACGTACGGAACTGCCGGTGAATTGCTGGGAGTAACCCATGTGGGTGATCGTGTGACGGGGCTCGACAGGCCTAGGGTCGGCCCTGTCACGGATGACACCGAGGGGGAAATTTTATGTTCAGGAAAGCGTTGCGCGTTGCTTCCGTGGTCGTGCTGACCGTCGTGGGAATCGCGCTGCCGTCCGCCGCCACCGCGGCGCCGCGGATTTCCGGGTCCGCCGTCGGAGCCGCGGTCGCCGCTCCGACGGCGGTCTACGGGCCGTACGCGAGTTACGAAGTCTGCTGGGTCGCCGGAAACCAGGGGCAGCAAGCCGGTCAGTGGCAGTCGTTCTTCTGCGCGCAGAACGGCACGACCTCGTGGTGGCTGTTCACCACTCCGTGAGCCGTCCGATCGGGGACCTCGCCGCGTAGTGTCGCCGGGCGGTGGAAGCACCGCCCGGCTTCAGTCGCCCATGAACCAGAGACAGCTTCCCGGTGTGGCCGCACATTGCTCCAGGAGCGCCACGAGGTCGTGCAGCGCGGCTTTCTGTGATGCATCGGAGCACCGCTCGATCAGCAGGGCGGCTTCCGCCAGCGCGGCGTGCGCCTCCTGCTCGTTGAACAGCGTGTCACCGTAAGGATCCACCCAGGCCAGCTTGCCCGGACCGGAACGGTCGAACGGGCCCAATGCTTCCGCCAAGGCTTCGCCGTGTGCGTAAGAGCCTTGCAGCAGGGTGGCTTCGGATGTTTTGCCGCGCGCAGGCCGACGCGAGTGGAGTTCCAGTTCAATTCCCATGTGTGCTCCATCATAGCGAGGGCAGAGAGGGCAGAGGAACCAGAAAGGGCGGTACGGGTACGGGGGTACGGGACGCATCGTCATGCGATGAACTCGCGCTTGAGCCACAGGGAGTGCAGGGCGCCGGCGAGCCGGCCCGCGACAATTCCGTCCGCGATCTGCGTCAGGTCGTCGTCCGGGCCGTGTCCTTGGCGATGCGGAGCCACCCGGTGCTGGGATCGAAACGGGTGGGCCATGAAGCCGTCCAAGGAGTGCCGGGGGCCAGGCCGCGCGCTTCGCCGGTATGGAATTCTTCGCCCTGGGGATCGGCGGTCAGCCTTCCCGGCTCGGCGAGCGGCGGGCTGACGGGCGACGTCTTTCCGTTATGACACGGATGGAGCCCCCAGACGCATTCTGCGATTTCTGCGTTCAGGCGTCGGCGATCGGCTCCACGGTCCGGGCCGCGCCTGCGCATGACGACGGTTCATTCTGCCGTCCTCCATGCCGTTCGCTGTGCTCCCGTCCGGCGGCCGTGGCCGAAGGGGCGACCGGCTATTGCAGAACACGGACATTCGCACGCCCTCGCCGTGCCCGTGGTGCGCGCCGCCGCGCGCGATCGACTGCCGCGCGCCCCCGGTGTGGTGCCCCGCGCGCGTTGCTGACCTGCGGCATCGCTGGGCCCGGTGGTGCTGAGTGTGGTGTTGCGTAGGGGCGTATTGGGGCGCCGTCGGCTGTTGCGGCCGCATGTTCGCGCACCAGTGCGGGCGCAGGAAAGCTGAGGGTGGCAGGAGAACCGTTCAGGCAGGTAGGCGCGGGAAAAGTCGCGCGTTTCCTTCGGGCGGGTCACTCGTTTGGTCCGTTACGACGCGCTCAGCACCTCTGCCTGTCTCCGTTGCGGCTGAACCAACGGGGCGGGCCTGACCGGACGTTCGCCGCTCGGGCGGCGCTGACCGGTCTCGGGGGCTGGGCGGTGTCCCTTTCGGGACACGGGTGTCCGGTCAACGCCGGGGGCCCGGTTCGTCACCTTCGGAAAGATGAAGGACCACAGGTGCAACACATCGTGAAACGAAGCGTGCTGGTCGCCGCGACGGCGACCGGGATGCTGGCCGGCGTGGCGGCGGGTGCCGCTCATGCCGACGCCGGTGCGCAAGGAGCCTCAGTCGGGTCTCCGGGCGTGCTCGCGGGCAATCTGCTCCAGGCCCCCGCGCACGTGCCGGTGAACGTCTGCGGCAACACCGTCGACGTCGTCGGTCTGCTCAACCCGGCCTTCGGCAACCAGTGCGTCAATACCGGCGGACACCACCCCTCGACCGGCCACCAGCCGCCGGATCACCACCCGCCGGGCCACCACCCGCCGGGCCACAAGCCTCCGGGCCACAAGCCGCCCGGCAACCACCAGCCGCCCGGGCACCACCCCCCAGGCCACCAGCCTCCCGGCCACCACCCTCCAGGCCACAAGCCTCCGGGCCACCGGCCGCCCAGCCACCACCAGCCGCCCGGCCACCAGCCTCCCGCGCACGAGAATCCCGCGCACGAGAATCCCGGCACCCCGGGGCCGGGTCGCCACCAGCCGCCCACCGACCCCCAGCTGCCCGGCCAGCGGCCCCCGGCCGAGGTCGCCGGTGCGGTGGACTCGCGAGCCGTGCCCGCGCCGCACGACCGTCTGCCGGCGTCCGCTGTGACACCGGCAGGAGGTACGGGACAGGAGGCCGCGCAGAGCAGCCGGCTGCCGGCGCTCGCGCAGACGGGAAGCAATCAGGCCGGTGCGGCGGCCGCCACGAGCGCCGTGCTCCTGCTCGGCGGGGCGGTGCTCCTCCGGCGCAGCCGTACCTCGCGTAGCTGACGTCCTGACTCACCTCCTCCACCAGCCGCCACGGCGGTTCCCGGCCTCGGCCGGGAGCCGTCAGGCGGACTCCTGCCCACGAGAAGCACGAGAAGCCCCGGAGCTTCCGGAACTCCCGAAATCCCCACACCGGACCAACGACCGTGCCTCACAGCGGGCAACGTGCGGCGCCGTACCCTTCACACGACCGGCACCGGGTGTTCTCAGGGGTGTCCCGCCAGCGGGTCGGGGAAGAGCGTGCCCCGCCCGGAAGCCAGCTCGGTCCGGTGCCAGACACGGCCGTCCTGAGCCAGGGCGCGGACCGCGGCGGCGCTGCCCGTGAAGGTGGGCAGGAGGGAGCCGGTCGCGGTGCGCTGGATGAGCTTGCGTACGGCGGGATGCGGGCCGGCCAGCAGGAGTTGGCCGCCGACCGAATGCAGCCGCATGGCCTTGCGGACCAGGACGGCCAGGGCGTCGATGGTCAGCCGGTGGACCGCCGACACATCGACGATCACGGTGGGTACCGTGGCGCGGCGGCGGATCATGGCGGCCAGGCACTCGACGGCGTCCCAGGAACCGTCAGGCAGCAGGAGCAGGTGGTACAAGGCAGGTCGGGTCAACAGTTAGGAGGCCTTCCGTGCGCAGAGCTGGACGCCTCGAACCCCAGGAGCGGCTGGCCCCCACCGGCACAACGCGCTCACCGTGCCCTTGGCATACCCCACCAGCCCGGCACCACCCCGATCCGCCAGGACGAAGTTTCCTACGCCCGCGCCACCGGCCGGGGGCGTGCGAGGACTCAGCTGAGCGGGCGGATGTCGATGCCGATCCAGTCGTCCTGGCCGTAGTTGTACAGGTTCTCGTCGAGGAACAGGCTGACCAGCCTCTTCCCGCGCTTCCAGGAGAGCTGCCGTTCGCAAGGGTCCGACTGCACGGGCGGCGGCGTGGTGAGCGGCGTGCCGAGGCGTGACCGGAGCAGGTGCGCGGCGCGGTCGTAACAGGCGATGACGTCCTCCTGTGTGGCGTTCGCCGTGTAGATGCCTGCGGAGGGAAGCGGGTCGCCCCACAGCTGCCGCGGGTCGACGGGCAGACCGGTGCCGGATTCGATGAGATCGATCGCCGCGTAGGCGAGCGGAAAGGCGAGGAAGGAGTCCTCGTGGCACTCCGGTTCGTCGCAGGCGACGCTCCGGTCGTCGGTGTTCGCGCAGCCCGGATACTCACCCAGCAGGACGTGCCAGGACAACGGGTCCGGGTCGCCGAGTGGCCAGTGGTCCAGCCACCCGACGGCGGGCTCACCGTTCGTGGCCGGGCGCGCCCAGCCACGCTGCTGGAAGGCGGCGTCGAAGGCGTCGCAGCACCAGGGGACGTCAGCGAGTTCCAGCAGCTGGTCGAGGTAGCGGGGGGTGAGCGGGAAGGACAGCATCGACATGAGCCGGAACCTACTGCAGGCGCTGAGGGGCACGGTCGGCAGCCCGGACGCACCGCGGGAGCACGGGGGCAGCCCTCGCCCGGCGGACGCGCGCAGTGTCGCGGTCGTGCCGCGCGTACGCCGCGCCGCTTCGGCATCCTGGACCCTGCACCGCGGACACCTGGACACCGACGGACACCGATGCAGACCGAGCAGACGGGGGCGACAGCGAGGAGGACGGCATGGGCACGCAGTACGCCGCGGAGTTGATGCGTGCCGCCGACGGCCCGTGGGAGCGCCGCGAAGCGCTGGTCCACGGCGGTCGGCGGTGGACGTACGGGGAGTTGGCGCGGACCGTGCGGGGCATCGAGGCCGTCCTGCGCTCCGCGCCCGGCGCGCGGGACGGTGTCGCCGTACTGGCGGACAACCGCCCGGAGGTCATCGCCGTGCAGCTCGCGGCACACCTGCTCGGGTACCAGCTGGCCCTGCTGGCTCCGAGTGCGACCGACGCCGAGCAGGCGGAACTCCTGCGGCACAGCCGGCCGGGAGCGCTGGTCTTCGCCCCCGGCCACGCCGCTCCCGCCAAGGCCCTGGCCGCTGCGGCCGGCATCGGGGAGCTGCTGTCCCTGGGCCCGGCGCCGTCCTGTCGCGACCTGGTGGCGGAGGCCGCCGCGCGGCCGGGGGAGTACGGTCTGCCTGCGGCGCCCGCCGACCGGGTACGGACCTTGCTGTGCACGGGCGGCACGACGGGCCTGCCCAAAGGTGTCGTGCACACGCATGGCCTGTACGACGCGCTGGCCGCGCTGGTGGGCGACCACGGACTGGCTCAGCCGGGCGAGCGGCGGCTGGTGGCCACCCCCCTGAGCCACGTCAGCGGGCACTTCGCGCTGCCCACTCTCCTGTCGGGAGGCACCCTGGTCCTCCACGACGGCTTCGCACCGGGCGCGGTCGTGGCGGCCATCGCCGCGGAGCGCATCAACGCCCTGGTACTGACCTCGCCCCTGATGTACCAGCTGCTGGACCACCCGGCTCTGGCCACGACCGACCACTCCACCCTGCGCTGTCTCGGCTACGGGGCCACGCCCACCCCACTGCGGCGTCAGCGGCAGGCACTCGCGCGTCTCGGCCCGGTGTTGCAGCACATCTACGGCCTGACCGAAGCCGGCGTGGTCACCCTTCTGCAGCCCGGTGAGCACCGTGCCGACCGCCCGGAGGTGCTGGCCGGCGCCGGCCGTCCGGTCCCCGGGATGCGGGTCGAGGTACGCGACGACGAGGGCCGGCGGCTTCCGGCGGGCCAGGTGGGGGAGGTGTGGATGCGTGGTCCGAGTGTGATGGCCGGTTATCTCGGGCATCCGTTGGCCACGGCGGCGGCGATCCGGGACGGCTGGCTGCGTACCGGGGACATCGGCACCCTGGACGCGTCCGGCGCCCTCGTCCTGCGGGCCCGGAAGAACGAGGTGATCATGCACGCGTCCGGGGCACGTATCTACCCCCGGGTCGTGGAGGAGGCGCTGCTGAGCCACCCGGCCGTCGCCGCGGCCGCCGTCCTCGGAGTCCCGGACGGCGGCGACGGCGAACGGGTGCACGCCACCGTCGTCCCCCGCCCGGGCCACCTCCTGGACGCCGCCGCCCTGCGCGCCCACGTCCTGGCCGAACTGGGCCGGCAGATCATGGTGCCGGAGTCCGTCGACAGCGTCGCGCGGCTGCCCGTGACCCGTACCGGCAAGGTCGACAGGAAGGCGCTCAGGGACATGCTCGACCCGGGCGGCCACTGACGGCGCGCCGGATGACGGCAGGGGGTGGCGGGCGTGAGGGGCGTGGCGGTCTCGGCACGGCGAGCGCCTGCCGAGACCGTTGACGCGCGGCCTTCCCGTGCCGCGGCCGTCCTCGCCCCGCCACGCCCTGCCCCAGCCGTCCTCCCTACGGCAAGCCCCGGTCGAGCGCCGTCATCAAGGTGCCCGTCGGAGTGTCACCGGACATCTCCCAGATCATCGCGCCCAGGAGCCCCTTGGCCTTGACCCAGTCCGTCTTCTTCCCGATCGACCAGGTGTCGTCGAAGGACCACCACTGACCGTTCGCGCCGGTGTACCCGTACGTCGAGAGGGACTGCTCGTCGTGGTGGACGGTCAGGTTCGGCACGTTGGCCAGCAGGTTCTGGTAACCCCGTAGGCCCGCCTCCTCCGGGAACTGGCCCGGCGCCGCGCCGTCCGCCGCCTGCCACTCGCCGTGCGCCCCGCCGTCCGCGACGGTCTTCCAGCCGCGGCCGTAGAACGGGAAGCCGATGGTCAGCTTGCGCGGGCTGACCCCCGCGTCCAGATATGTCTGGACGGCGTTCTCGACGCTGAAGTGGAAGTCGTACGGGTCCTGCGCGTCGCGGTGAAGGTTGGCCTGGTGGCCGGTGCGCCTGGGCTCCCAGGAGTTGTCGCTGCCCGAGCCGTGGAAGTCGTAGCCCTGGACGTTGGCGTAGTCCAGCGAATCGAAGATGGTGGACAGGTCCCAGCCCTGCTGGATCTTGACCGGGTCCGCGGGGGTGAAGGCGGTCAGCAGCCGGTGCTCGCCGCCCAGCGCGTCGAGCTGCCGGCGGAACTCCTTGACCAGCAGCGCGAGGTTGGCCTTGTCGGCCGGGCTGTAGTGGTTGCCCGGATGGCCTTCGGCGCCCGGCCACTCCCAGTCCAGGTCGATGCCGTCGAAGATGCCCGCGCCGGTCCCGGGGCCGCCCGCGCCGTTGTAGGCGGGCAGGTTGCCCTTGATCCATATGTCGATGCAGGAGGCGGCGAACTTCTTGCGGGAGGCGTCGGTGGCCGCCGCGTCGGAGAAGAACTTCGAGTATGTCCAGCCGCCGAGCGACATCACCACCTTCAGGTGCGGGTGCTTCGCCTTGAGCTTCTTGAGCTGGTTGAAGTTGCCGCGCAGCTTGCCCCAGCCGTCGTCGGCGACCCCGTCCACCGACTGCGCGGCGGGGAACGCGCGTCCGTAATCGGCGTCCGCGTCGCCCGCGCCGGTGCCCTCGTCCGGGTCCTGCGGATTGCCCGAGACGCCCTTGGTCACACCGGCCAGGCAGGTGAGGTTCTCGGGATCGATGTTGGCGAAGGCGTAATTGATCACGTCGAGTTTTGCGGCGGCGCCCGAGGTGTCCAGGTTCTTGACGAAGTACTGGCGGCCGTAGATGCCCCACTGCGCGAAGTAACCCACCTTCAGGTACCTGCCGGGCCCGGCCACGTCGTCCGTGGTGACGGTCAGGGCGTCCGAGGCGGGCGAGGCGTTCTCGGCGGCGTCGCGCGCCTTCACGGAGAAGGTGTACGCGGTGGCGGGGGTCAGGCCGCCGACCGTGGCGGCGGTGGTGCTGCCGGGAACGGTGGTGACCAGGCCGGCGCCCCGGTACACGTCGTACGCGACCACGCCGACGTTGTCGGTGGCCTTGTCCCAGGCCAGCGAGACGCTGGAGGAGGTGGTCGCGGTGGAGCGCAGCCCACCGGGCGCGGTCGGCGGCACGGGGTCGCTCGCCGGGTCCACGGTGTTCGCGGATACGGGCGCGCTCGGCGGCCCGGTGGTGCCGCGCCGGTCCTTGGCCAGGACGGTGAACGTGTAGCGGGTGGCCGGGGTCAGACCGGTGACGGTCGCGGTGGTGCCGCTGGAGGTGGCGACCGTACGGCCCTCGCTGAGCACCTCGTAGGAGGTGACCGGGTGGTCGCCCGGGGAGGCGGCCGGCCAGCTCAGCGAGACGCTGCGCGCGGTGGTGGCGGTGACCTGCGGAGTGCCGGGTGCGGACGGCGGCACGTCCGGGCTGCCGTCGCACTTGTCCCCGTTGACGGTGCAGGCCGCCGGGGTGCCGACGGGGCCGTTGGCGATGAACCAGTAGCTGTACGGCTCGGTGCTGCCGCCGGCCGGTACGGTCGCGTTGTAGTGGGCGTTCTTGACCGTCACGTGGCGGCCTTCGACGGTGGCGTCGCCGTTGTAGTGCCCGCTGACGGTGACGCCGGCCGGGAGGTCGAACTCCAGGGTCCAGCCGGTGACGGCGGCGGAGCCGCCGTTGCGGACGGTGTAAGTGCCTTTCCACCAGGAGCCGTTGTCCTGGGTGGAGAAGGCGGCGGTGAGGGTTCCCGCCGCTCGGGCGGGCGCCGCCGGGCCGGTCAGCACGGCGGCCACGGACAGGATCAGCGTGGTGAGCAGGGCCGCGGCTCTGCTGCGGAATCTGCGCCGGTCTTTCATGAGCACCCCTGTGAGTGTGAGTGGTACAGGGTGTGAGAACCGAAGTGCGCGATCCCGGCCGCGCGCCGGGTGGCGGATCGGGCGCCGCCGGGTGCCGTAGGGCAGTCGCACCATAAAAGGTCTGGACCAACTCGTCAACGCGGTGACGGCAGCGGCAGGTGGGGGGAAGTGAGGGCACCTCGGGCCGGGTGGGCTGCCCCGGGCCGCGTCGCACGGTGTTGGTCTGGACCGGACAGCTCTCGGCCGTACCGGGCGTGCGCAGGTGGCCGGTTTTCGCCGTCGGCGGGACCTGGGAGGCGGCTTGTCGGGGGCGGGCGTCTGCCCATACCACGAGTGCGCGGTCGAAGGTGCCCTCTTCGGAATTGATGTCCGCGAAGCGCTGCAGGCACCATTGCTCGTCGGCCGCGGATCGGCTGATCGTACGTCGCGGGTGGCTCGTGGGGGAGGCGTTCGGCGTCGGGGGAGGAGAGGCGGTGACGGGTTCGGCGGGGCGGCGGCGGGTGGTGGAGTGCGGTCGAAGTGGCCGGTTGTGCCGACGGCCTGCCCGACGCTGCGCCGGGCGTGAGGATGATGGGCCGTCAGTGTGCGGAACGTCGGGGTCAGGGGGTGTGCGGTGCGCGGCGGGGGAGGTGGTCGCGTACCGCGCCCTGGAGGGGAACGGGGCCTTCGTGAACCCGTCGCCGTAGCAGCCCGGCTTGCTGGTGGACGGGCTCTGAGCAGGGCGTTCAGGGGGCCGGGGTCTCCTGTCGGACGCGCGACGCCTCATGGGCCCGTCGGGTGTCGCGTCGGGTCCGGCGCAGGGCGCTCTGTGGCCGCTCCGGGCTCCGGCCGCGTCGCGGGGCGCGCCGCTGGCCCTCCACGGCCGCCCCTCACGTCACCGGTCGCGGACCGTTCAAGGGGCAACATCTCAGGCCGCCGCTTCCGCCGGAACCGGGTGCGGGCGGGTTCGCGGACGGGCGGTCGCACCGGGCGCGTGCCACCCGGGCGCCGGAGCGTTCGCGTAGCGGGCGCCCGGCGACGGCCGCGAATCCGGCCGGAGCGCGCACGTCGGCGGGAAGCGGGTGCCGTGCACCACGCGCCCCCGGGAAGGCCCGCCGTGCCGCCGGGTCCGGCAACACCGTGGGCAGATGGTCCAGGCATATTCGGACAGCGGGTTGGCTCGAAATGCGCCAAAGTGTGGCGTCCGGTTCAGCGACGCCGTACGGTAACTTTTGTCCGCTCCAGCGGAGGGAGTAATTCCCCGGCGGAGAACGAGAAGGGCGACGCATGAGCGACAGCGAGGTGGCGCGTTCGGAATCCCGCCACCGGTTCCCGCGGGAACCCGCCCGGGCGATCTCGCTCCTGCCGGACGGGCCGGACGGATCGGGTGGGCCGGGCAGGTCGAGCAGGCCGGAGAAGCCGGACAGCTCCCCGCCGACGGACGCCCCCGGCGCCCTCTTCCGCCCTGACGGACGCCGCGCCACCCGTTGTCCGCGCGGCTCCCGGATTCCCGGCCCGCCCTACGGGCCACGCCGTGCGAAGACGTTCACTCGCTCCCTGCTCCTCCCGCGCCGCGGACCGTCCGGCGACGCCGCCCGCGTGGCCGGCACCGAAGCGCCGCCCGTACGGCTGCGCACGGTCTACTGGGGCGTTTCTCCGGACGCGCTGCGAGGACCTCCGCGCTGACGTTCCCGGCCTCTCGCCGCACACCCCGCCGGACCGCTGCCGGGCCGGGCGGGACCGCATCGTGGTACCAGCCGTCGGAGCACGGGGCAGCGTGCGCAAGAATGCGCTGCCCCTCACAGAAGAGGTGGCAATTTCCCCACATGCTGTACGGGTACTCACAATTGCGTCGGCGGTGCCGGACCAAATTGGCCGACATCGCGTTACCGTCCCCCTTCTCCGTCGAGGAATTCTGTCGGAACATCTCCGCGCAGCGTCAGCGTCCGCTGCATCTGCACGCATTGCCCACGCATGTCGCCAAAATAGAAGCGTGCGGACTGTGGCTGGCCACCGACACGGACGACCACATCTTCTTCGAGGCCCGTACGGCGCCCCTGCACCAAGAACACATCGTGTTGCACGAGATAGGGCATCTGCTCTTCGACCACCAGATGGCGGCGGACGGCCGGCACGGCGGTCTCGGTACGGTGCTGGCCGACCTCAGCCCCCGTCTCATCCAGCGGCTGCTCGCCCGCACCAACTACTCGACGCGTCAGGAGCAGGAGGCGGAGATGCTGGCCAGTCTGATCAGGACGCACGCCGCGGCGCGGGGCCGGGTGCCGCAGCGGTGCGCCACCACGGACCGGGCCGAACGGGCGCTGGGCATCACGCATGACTGACCGGGGACCGCAAGGGTTCTTCGAGCAGCTGGAGTGGTTCGGCATCGCGCTGATGTGGATCGTCACGCTGTTACGGGCCCCCGTCGCGGCCCGCACGCCCCAGCAGCGCCCCCTGTGGCTCGCGGTGGGCCTGGCCTCGGTGGCGATGACCCTGCAACTGCCGGAGGCCGCCGGCCTCGCGAGGGCGGTGGTGGACTCCCCGCACACCGTGTCCCTGGTCAAGGAGATCGTCGGACTGCTGGCCGCCACTGCCGTGTTCACGTTCGTCTCGGCGCTCGTCGGCCTGCGACGGACGCAGCTGACCATCCTGGCCACCGCCATCCTGACGCTGATCGCGCTCGTCACGCTGTGCATGCTCTCGCCGCCGCACACCCGGCACGTGGTGCCCAGCGCACCCGGCCAGGAGGCGAGCCCGGACACCTGGTACTGGGGGGTGCTGCTCGGCTATCACCTGGTGGCCAACGTCGCCTGTCTCGTGGCGTGCTGGGGGTGCGGGCGGCAGGTGACGAGTACGCTCACCCGGGCCGGGCTGGTGCTGTTCGGCACCGGAATCGCGCTGTCGGCTTTGCTGATGGGCCTGTCACTCAGCCACGTACTCACCCGCGATGCCGCGATTCCGCACCTTTTCCCCGCCATTTCCGGGGCGGAAGCGGTATTCATGGCGGCGGGCGCGGCACTGCCGCTGTTGCGCGGGCCGCTGCGCATCGCACGGAACGTGACGGTGTTGTACCGGCTCCATCCGCTGTGGCGGGCGCTCGTGCGCGTCTCACCGGAAGTCACGCTGACCGCACCGCGCTCGCGTGCCGTGGACCTGCTGAGCGCGGTGCGCCACTCGGATCTCCGGCTGTACCGGCGGGCGATCGAGATCCGGGACGGCCTGCTCGCGCTGGAGGACTTCTCCCCGGCAGGCAGCCTCGCCCGGGCCCGGGACCATGTGCGCGCCGCCCGGATCGCGGACGCCTCGGCGGAGGCGGCGGTCACGGCGTGCTGGGCCAGCGCGGCGCTGGCGAACAAGCGCTCGGGCGCCGTCACGCCCGGCCGGCCGTCCGGGCTGCCGCAGAGCGGCGGTGGCGACATGGCCGAGGAACTGGACTTCCTCCTGCAACTGGCGCGCTTCTTCCGTTCCGCCCTGGCCGCCTCGTTCCTGTGCGCCGAGGAACAGCGGCACCAACCGGTTCCCTTCAGACGGGTGTCATGACGACGCCCCGTACAGACGGACGGTGAGATGGAAACCGATGAGCGCCGCGGATCAGACGGGTCGGGCAGAGCAGAGGGGTTGGCCAGAGGGGAGGGGCCGGCCGCAGCAGACGCATCGGGCCGAGCAGAGGGGGCGGCCGGCGCAGCGCGGTTGGATCCTTCCGGCCGTGAGCGGGGCGAGCCCTCGCCTCCGTACCGCCGCGGGCGTATCTCGCGCCGCGCGGCGCTCGGCCTGACGGCGGCCGGGGCCCTCGGTGCAGCGGCCTCGGGCTGCGGGAGCAGTTCGGCGAAACCCCCGGCCCGGGCGACGGCCCCGGGCGGAAGCCCGGTCGCGGGCGCCACGCCGGCCCCGGGCGGGCCGTCGGCCACGGCAGGTGCCCGGAGGAAACAGCCCGAGACGGCCCGGTTGCTGGGCATGCAGGCGCACCCCGAGGGCGGCTGGTACAAGGAGACCTGGCGCAGCGGCAGGTCGCTACGGGTCGAGGAGTACGCCGGGGACCGGCCCACCGCCTCCGCGATCTACTTCCTGCTGTCGGCGGGGGAGGAGTCGCGCTGGCACACCGTGCGCTCGCCGGAGCTGTGGTTCTGGCACCGGGGCGGCCCGTTGCGCCTCCAGCTGGGCGGTACGGGCGAGCGGCCGGCCGCCCGCCCCACGGACGTACTCATGGGCCCCGACCTGGCAGGCGGGCAGCGGCCCCAGGTGCTGATACCGGCGGGCACCTGGCAGCGCGCCCGTCCGGTCAACGACGAGGAGGTGCTGGTGAGCTGTGTGGTCTCACCGGGCTTCCAGTTCGAGGACTTCCATCTGCTGCCGGAGGCGGCGGCCCGCTGACGGCCGGCACCACCGCGCGTCGGCGCAGGGCTCTTGACGTGGGGCCGTGGCCCGCGTCCCGGGTGAGGGACGCGGACGCGGGCTTTAGAAGAACTCGTCCAGGAGCTGGTAGAACGCGGTCTTCTCCGCGTCCACGCGCTCCGCGCCGTACCGCTCGACGAACCGCTCCACGCAGTGCGGCCCGAACCACGGGTCCTCCTCGCGCGACAGTTCACGCATCGCGAGGGCCAGGTCGGCGTGCCGGTCGGCGCGGCCGAGGCGGCCCACGTCGATCACGCCGGTCAGCCGGCGGGTCTCCGGGTCGAGCAGGACGTTGTTGGGGCACAGGTCGCCGTGGCAGACGACCAGGTCCTCCTGCGGCGGGCGGGTGCCTTCGAGTTCGGCGCGAAGTCGACCTTCCGACCAGCCCGCCCGCTCCTCCTCCAGGTCGTCCATGGCGACCAGACCCGCTTCGAGGTGGCGCAGGGCCTGCGGGATCATCACGTCCAGGCTCGCGTCGAACGGGCAGTCGGCGACGGGCAGTCCGTGCAGGTGCCGGGCCACATCGGCCATCACCTCCGCCACCTCGGCGCGCTGCGCGGACGGCCACTCCTCGGCGGCGGAGACGCCCGGTACCGCCTCGGTGACCAGCCAGGAGACGGTGTCCCCGGCGCCGAGGTCGACGACGCGGGGCACGGGGAAGCCCTGCCCGGCGAGCCACTCCAGGCGGTCGGCCTCGGCCTTGAGGTCGAGACCGGTGTCCGGCTGGGCGGGGACGAGTTTGGCGTACAGCTCGCTGGGGCCGGTGAGGTGGTGGACGAAGGCGCCCGAGTCGCCGTCGGTGACCGGCGTCCAGGTGTGGTGGGGGTAAAGCTTTCGTACTTCTTCGTTCATGGCCGACATCTTTGCCGACAACTGGCCCCGGCCGTACGGGTCATGCGGGCCGGGGGCGGGAATGAGCCGTTCCCGGGCGGTCATGTGGAGGCGGCGGGCGGTTCTTCCGTGCCGTCGGCGCCGGCTTCCGGGGGCGCCAGGTTCTGCACCTTGCGGGCCTCGTCGACGATGGTCAGCAGCGCGTCCAGGGCGGCCGGTGACAGGCCCTCGGCGCGCAGCGCCAGGTTGCGGACCCGGGAGTCGCGCAGCGCCACGGCCAGCCGGAGCTGGGAGTTGACCCGTTCGGCCACGTCGTCGCTGAGGAAGTACTCGGGGGGCACGCCGAAGTACTCGGCGAGCACGTCCAGTTGTTCCAGGGTCACGTTGCGCTTCTTGCCGGTGGCCAGCTCCCAGAGGTACGTACCGGAGATGGCGCCGCCCGTGGTCTCGCGGATCTCCTTGGCGAGCCGGGCGTAACCCGGGCGTTTGCGTTCGTCGGGGTGCAGAGCGGCGATCAGCTCGTTGAGGCGCTGCCCGAACGCGCGCAGCAGCGGGCGGCCCTCCTGGTCGGTTGCCGATGTGCGGTCACTCATGCGCCATTCCTGCCTGCGGGGTCGTGGCCGGGCGTCGTTGCCCGCCAGGGCGGACGACTCTACCGCGTTCACGTGCGGCCTTGTTCGCTCTTGTTGGCGCTTGGCCGATTGGTTGGCGTACGCTCGCTGATCACTCTATCCGCTACAGCTGATGACGCTGTGGGGGCCGCGCGCGGTTCCCCGGGTCCGGAGGTTCAGCACGATGAGAGCAACGGCATTACCGCCCCGCGTTTTCCGCCACCGGCTGACCTGGTCGGCCGGTGCCCTGGCCGCCGCCGTGGCAGCCACCACCGTCGTCTCCACCGCCACGGCCGACGCCGGAGCCGGCCACCGCCCCCGGTCGGCGAAGAGCGTCATCCTGCTGATCGGCGACGGCATGGGCGACTCGGAGATCACGCTGGCCCGCGACTACACGGTCGGCGCGGGCGGCCGGCTGCACATGGACGGCTTCCCGCAGACCGGTACGTACACCACGTACTCGGTCGACCGCCACGGACGGCCGGACTACGTCACCGACTCCGCCGCGAGCGCCACCGCCTGGGCCACCGGCCACAAGACCGTGAACTACCGCATCTCGAAGACACCCGACACCGACCGTCCGCTGCCCACCATCCTCGAACTGGCCCGCCGCCAGGGCCTGGCCACCGGATCGGTGACCACCGCGGAACTCACCGACGCCACCCCCGCCGCGATGGCCGCACACGTCGGCGACCGCGACTGCCAGGGGCCGGCCGACATGGAGGGGTGCCCCCGAGACACGCTCGCCCGGGGCGGCCTCGGGTCGATCGCCGAACAGTCCGTACGGCTGCGCCCCGACGTGTTGCTCGGCGGTGGCCGGCAGCGGTTCGACCAGAAGATCACCGAGGGGCCGTACCAGGGCCTCACCGTGGCCCAGCAGGCCGAGAAGCTGGGCTACCGCATCGTGACCGACGCTCGCGGACTGCGCGCGGCCGGGCCCGGGCAGCCGGTGCTCGGCCTGTTCGCGCCCGGGGCCGTGCCCGTGGAATGGACGGGCCGGCCCGCGGTGGCCGGCGGCACCGAGGCCCAGCGGTGCGTCACCGCCAACCCGCGCCGTCCCGCCGGGACGCCCACACTGGAGGCGCAGACCCGTAAGGCCATCGAGCTGCTGGAGGCCAAGGCGCAGGCGGGCAAGGACCGTAAGGGCTTCTTCCTCCAGGTCGAGGGTGCCTCCATCGACAAGCAGGACCACGAGGCGGACCCCTGCGGCCAGATCGGCGAGACCGCCGCGTTCGACCGCGCCGTCGAGGTGGCCCGCGACTACGCCGAGCGCCACCCCGACACCCTCGTGATCACCACTGCCGACCACGGGCACAGCAGCCAGATCGTGCCGGTCGACGCGGAGCCGATGGGCCTGTCGGCCACGCTGGTCACCGACGAGGGCAGCCGGATCAAGGTCAGCTACGGCACGACCACCACGCCCGAGGACGGGCAGGAGCACACCGGCACCCAGGTCCGCATCGCGGCCCAGGGCCCGTTCGCGGAACGGGTCAGGGGCGTCACCGACCAGACCGAACTGTTCACGACGATCACCCGGGCGCTCGGCCTGCGCTGAGCCCGCCCGCCCGCGTGGGTGACCGAACGGACGGGGGCTGCGGCGGCTGTGAGCCGCCGGTCAGCTCCCGCTCCTGCGCTTCGCGTACGCTGCCTGCGCGTCCTCGTCCAGGAGCTCGAAGTGCACTCCCTCGTCCGTCTGCTTCGGCATTCTCACCTTCAGGATCGACGTGTCGGTCGTCCTCCATTCGGAGCTCCACTGGGCGCCGAACCCGAAGTCGGTGACCGTGACCTGGTACCGGTAATTCCTCTTGACGTGCGGGACCGGACAGATCCTCCAGGTCCGGATCTTTTTGAAGTCGTCCTCGTCCGCGTCGAAGGTCGCCTTCGCGGCGCCCTCGATCGTGTTGCCGTACTGATTCACCGGTTCGAGTTCAACTGTCACGAACCGGTCTTTCATTGACGCCTTGGACACCAGGAACTTGATCTGGACCGTCATGATTTTGTTGGAGACGGCCCGGACCTCGACGATCCCGTCCCTGAGCAGTGTGCCCAACGGCTCCGGATCGATCGCGATCTGCTTGCAGTCCGAGTGGAAGACGACCAGCTGGTTCGTCGGGTCGGGCTCCTTGAAGTGAATCCAGCGCTTGACGAAGGTCAGATCCGGTTCCCACCCCTTCGGAGGGTTCGGAACTTCATCTTTCCTTTTCTTGAAGGTGCGGTAGGTCCAGTCCGGCGCGGTCAGGTCATCCGCAGGGCGCTTGAAGACGTACGATTCGTAGGCAATTCCTCCCTGCGAGTCGGGGTAGCCGACCTCCACCGACAAAGCCCTGTAGACGTCGGTTCCCCAGGCGGCCACCGGCATGCAGACCCGGGCGAGCTTCTCCGGCCACTCGTCCAGGTTGATGACGGGGAAATACTTCCGCTCCTTCGCGATGTCGTTTCCGGCGTCTTGCCGCAGGACTGAGGTCAGCGAGCTGGAGGTCACGCTGGTCTGGAGATAGGCCATGCGAGCCGTCTCTGTGTACGACAGATTGAGCTTGTTGTAGTCCCAATCCGCCTTCAGCTTGAGCCCTACACCCCAGGGGCTCTCTTCGGATGAATTTTCCGAAGACGTGTCGTCCTTCTCGGGGGCGGGCCCGAAGATGACGCCACCCACATATTCCAGGAACTTTTCCACGACTACATCGGAATGATCCCTGAGTGTTTTCGACATCTCCTTCGATCCGGGGATCGTTTCGTCGACCACGATTTTCACGGTGATGGCGCCGGTGATCTGCAGGTTCTTGAGCTCCGCATCGATGTCGGCCTTGGCCCACAGTGTGCGCACGCTGACTTTGCTTTTGAAGTGCTGGTAGATCTTCTGCCATTCACAGCCGATGACCAGCTCGATCTTGGGTGTCCACATGTGGAGTTCCATCACGGAACTCGCGAAGACGATGCCGACGCTCGTGCCTTTGAAGCTGTTGTAGAGGAGCTGTGCGGGATAGTTGCCGACCAAGGCCACGAAGGCGGTCTCGCCGGTGGGGTCGAGGGACGCCCTGCCCCCGCCTTGCAGGACCCAGTGCCAGTCCTTGACGGGCGCGTCCCCGGGCTGGGCGCCGCCGATCGGCTCCGTCCGCTCCTCGCCGCCCGGCCGCGAGGAGGTCTGCAGGTACGCCTCGCCGTTCTCGTCGTGGCCGAGGAACTGGTAGCCCTTCTCGCCGAGGGCCAGGTTGGAGAGACTGACCGTATTGGAGGTCACGATGACCGGCTGGAACAGCGGCTCCAGCCGGCCTTCCTTCCACCACAGCCCGTTGGTGTTGTTCTCGGTCTGCTTGATGACCTGCGCTTTGAGCCTTTCCCACACATCGGCCGGGACCGCTCCGGTGACCGTCAGGCCGAGAACTCCGCCCACGGTGTCCTTGTCCTGCGGGTTCTGCGCCTTCCCGATGAAGCGCGTGAGGTTGAACTTGTAGTCGCCGCTCGTGTCGCGCGCCAGGGACAGACGGGTCGGCAGCCAGTAGAAGCTCGGCGGCTTGCCCTCCGACATCAGCGCATAGTTGTTGGCGTCCGGATAGAACGTGACGGTCCATCCGGTCTCGTCATCGACTTTCTGGGTTCCCCCGGCCATGGTGGGCCCGATGGGATCGGTCATGTGACGGCGCTCCCTGCATTCCGCATCGTGGGCCGCCGGCCCGGCGGGCAGGCGATCACCGTGTCCGCCGGTGACGCTCCAGTGATAGCAGCGGCATATGCGCGGGAATGACTGCCGCTCCCGCCGCCCACTCGCATGGCCCCACCCACCGTCCCGGCACGGCAGTACGCAGCCACCTCGGCCGTCGCACCTGGCGCCGGGCGCGTGATTTATCGCCGGGAAACGTACCGGCCCGCAACGAGAGCGCCCGCACGGCCGGTCTGTCCTGGTCTCACAGGGTGTGACAGTCGGTGTCGTGGTACCGGCGCCAGCCCTGACCCGCATTCCAGTGTCCGGGGACGAACGAGTTCCACAGATGGCATCCACCGCGGATGTAGAGCTGGCCGGCGGCCTGGAAGTTGCCCACCGGCCGGCCGGGCCGGTACACGGTGGCCGGGAGTGCCGCGGGAGTCGCGGACGCCGGCGGCACAGGGCTTCCCGGCGCTTTCCAACAGGTGACACGGCAGGGACGCTGCCCCCCTGCGCTCTGAGGAGCGGAAACACTCCTTCAGCCCGCCGCAGGTGTTTGGCGGCGGGAGCGTGCTGCGGAATCCTGAGGGCCCGGCACCTGGCCGGCAGGGCAGGTGGCGCCCGGGCCGGTGGGCTGCGCGGACGACGGGACGCCGGCCGGAGGTGCCGCGGCGCCGGGTGCCTACGACGACGGCCCGCTGCCCGGAGGAGGCTGAGTGATCGGCGGATTCGCCGCCCCCCTGGCGGGCAGGAAGGCGCTCGCCCTCGTCGACGGTGAGCACTACCCGGACGTGGTCCGCGAGGCCCTGCGCCTGCTGCCCTGCCAGGTCGTCGGCGCGCTGCTCGTGGGCGGTACCGAAAAGCTGCGCGGCACACCGGATTTCGGCGTGCCGCTCCTGTCGGGCACCCTGCCGGACGCGGTGGCGGCCTGCGCGGCCGAGGTGGTGGTGGACCTGTCGGACGAACCGGTGGTCGGCGGCCGGGAACGGATGCAGTACGCGGCCCGCGCGCTGGCGTGCGGTGTCCCCTACGCGGGGGCGGACTTCTGCTTCACGCCCCCGCGCCCGGCCCCGTACGGCACCCCGGCGATCAGCATCGCCGGGACCGGCAAGCGGATCGGCAAGACCGCGGTGAGCGGCCACACGGCACGGCTGCTGGCGGGCCGGTGGAAGGTCGTGGTCGTCGCGATGGGCCGGGGCGGCCCCGCCGAACCGGAGGTGCTGACCACCTCCCCGGACCTGCCGGGCCTGCTGGCCCTGTCCCGCTCGGGCCGGCACGCCGCGTCGGACCACGTCGAGGACGCGGTACTGGCCCGGGTGCCCACGGTGGGCGCACGGCGCTGCGGCGGAGGCTTCGCGGCCACGCCGTTCACCTCGAACATCGAGGCGGCCGCCGCGGTCGCGGCCGGGCTCTCACCGGACCTCGTCCTGTTCGAAGGCAGCGGTACCGTCCTGCCCCCGGTGCAGACACGGCGGCGGATCCTGGTGGTCGGCGGCGGCCAGCGCCCCGACCAGGTCCTCGGCCACCTCGGCGCGTACCGGGTGCTCGTCTCCGACCTGGTGATCGTCACGCTGTCCGATCCGCACCTCGACGTCCGGCCGCTGCGTGCGGCGATCCGGCAGATCCGTGACGTGCCGCTGATCGCGGTGGCCCTGCGCCCGAGACCGGTCTCGGACATCTCGGGACGCCGGGTCGCGTTCTTCGCCACCGCGTCGCCCGCCGCCCTGCCCGGCATGGTCGAGCACCTGTCCACGACCTGCGGCGCCCGGGTGGTCCACGCCAGCGGCGCCCTCGCCGACCGCGACCGGCTGCGCGCCGAACTGCGCACCACCGACCCGGAGGTCTATCTGGTGGAGCTGAAGGCCGCCGCCGTGGACGTGGTCGCCGAACACGCCGTCCAGCGCGGCATCCCCGTCGTCTTCTGCGACACGCAGGTGCTCCCGCTGCCGGGCGAACCCTGCCTCGACGAGGCGCTTCTCGCCATGGGCAGGGAGGTGGTCGCCTCCTGAGCGGGCGCGGGCTGCCGCTACGCGCGCGTCATCCGCCACCCGGTCCTTCCGCCATCCGGTCCTTCCGCCATCCCCGCCCTTCCGCCATCCGCGTCCTTCCGCCATCGCACGACGGCTGTACGACGCGACGTCAGGACCGTACGGCCGTGGTAGGGCGCGCCGCCGGCACTGTACGGCGGTGTCACGGCGCGACGCCGGCACCGATCGGCCCGGTACGGCAGGGGCCGCCACCCCGGGCCCCCGAAGGGGCGGCCCCTGCCGCGCGCGGCCGCCGCCCGTTACCGGGCCGTCCCGGCGGGAACGGTGTGCGACGGACCGCCGAGGAACACCGGGTGCGCCTCGTCGATCTTCGACCGGATGCCGGCGCGCAGCCGTCCGCCCGCCGCCGCGACGGCCCGCTCCAGTGCCGCCTCCGCGTCGGCGTCGTACCCGTACGGCACCACCTCCAGGTCCGCCACCAGCGGGCCGAGGAGCCCCGCAGCCTCCAGCGTGACGGCGTGCCGGTGGGCCAGGTACTGCTTGCGGCGGCGGTACGCCTTGGGTGCGCGCAGCGCCGCCCTGGCGAGGTCCGCCGCGTCGGCTGCCGTGACCACGAGGTGCGGAGCGTGGCGCAGCACCAGCGCGTTCAGCGCGCCGTCCGGTCCCTCCTGACGCAGCGCGGCCCGCAGCGGTTCGTGCAGGTCGGCGCGCGGCAGTACGGCCGTGGCGAGGATGTTCGCCCATGCTGCCGTGGGACGCGCGGCGAGCGCGACGAGGGCTTCCCGGGGGTGGTGCGCGGCCAGGAAGAGGGCAACCTGCTGTACCCGGTGGACCAGCGTCGTCCAGGCGGCCGGGGCGGTCTCGTCCTCCAACTCCCGCATCAGGGTGTCAAGTTGCCCGACTGCCGCCCCGGGTGCCTCGTCGGCCAGGCGCAGCACCGTCTCCCGGGTCCAGGTGTCGGTGCACAGCATGCCTATGGAGAGGGCCAGGGGCAGCGTCTCCAGGGTCTCGTACTGCGCCGAGTCGTCGTAGTGCGTGCGGTACTCCACCAGGGAGGCGAAGACCGGCGCCCAGCGCGGGGAGGCGAAGGCGTCCGCCAGGTGGGCGACCTCCTTGACGGGCACGTACGAGAAGTCGTACGAGCCGTCGAACAGCGTCCGCAGCAGTCCCAGGACGAGCCGCATCCGCGGCAGGCCGAAGCGCTCCTCCTGCCCGGCCGGCCGGGCCTCGATGCGCAGCGTCCACGTCCCGGCCGCCAGTACGCGTTCGGAACGCAGTTCGACGCCCGGGAACCAGTCGCCGAACCGGGCGAGCAGCACCTCGAAGGCGGCGAGCCGGCCGGTCTCCTCCTCGGTGACGTCCGGCTGCTCGCTCCACTCGGCCTCGATCCTGCCGGGCGTGAACAGCAGACTCGCCTTGTGCAGCGAGAGCGGTACGTCCAGTTCGAAGGCGTCCCGGGTCAGCCGCAGCAGCTTGTTGCCGCCCCGGCAGAACCGGTCCGCGATCTCGTGCAGTTCGGCCACGCCGCTGGGCGCCCGGTCCGCCGGGTAGCGTTCCGCCGTCGCCAGCAGCCACTGGTGGAGGGCGTTGTGCAGCTGGTGCGCGTTGGCCGGTGGCGGGGGCGGCGTGGCGGCGTCGGCGGCGCTCTCCAGCAGCCGCTGCCACGAGGCGTTCTCCTCGATGGTGTGGTCCTCGGCGGGCGGCCCGGCCTGCCACTGTCCGATCCACGCCCGGAACACCTGGACGGCCCGCGCCTCCCGCGCCGTGCGGCCGAACGCCTCGGCCAGCTCCAGCCAGCCGAGCATGACGCCCAGGTAGCCCTGGTGCAGCACCGGTCCGGGGCGGTCCACCAGCTTCAGCAGCAGGTCCTTGAGCGCGGCGTCGTAGGTCTCGATCAGATCGCAGCGGACCAGGTTCAGCAGGACCCGGCCGTCCCCCTCCAGCAGCGGACCACGGGCGTACGCGCGGTACGCGGCGGCCAGCTCGTGGGCGCGGCGGGGCGCGGCGGCGGGGTCGGCGGCGGACAGCGCCACCCGGCAGCGCTCCAGCTCCAGATGGCGCGCGGCGAACCCGGGGTCCGCCGAGGCGGTGGCCACCAGGCGGGCGGTCTCGGCGGGCGGCAGGGCCGAGCGCCGGGCCAGCCGGCACAGCTCCCCGGCCGCCTCCGGGTCCGCCGGCGGCAGGGCGTCCAGCAGGCGCACGAGGATGTCGTCGCGCTCGTGTCGCGCGTACACGTCCAGGGCGTCCATGGCGTCGGCCAGGGACTCGACCGCCAGCAGCAGGGCCAGGGCCGCGTCCGCCCCGCCGTCGGAGTCCGCCAGGGCGAGGACCGGCGGCAGGAGGCGCCGCAGCACGGTGTCGGAAACTCCGTCGCGGCCGTCGATGCGGGCCAGCGCGACGGCCGGCCGTACGTCCGGCCGGCCGACGGCTGCTGCCAGGCGCTGGGGGCCCGTCAGTCGGGCACAGCGCGGCAGGACGGCCGCGGCATGGTCCGACGCGCGGGCGGCCACGAGACCGCGTACGTATCCGGCAGCCTCCTCCGGAACGGCGTCCGGCAGCAGCGCCGGATCGGCGCCCAGACCGAGGGCCGCCACGGCCGCCCGGGCCACGAAGGCGGGGGAGGCCACCGCCGCGCCGTCGCGGTGATGACATTCCGGGTCGGGCAGGAAGCTGCGCAGGACCAGGCGTTCGCGCGCCCCGGGGGACAGGTGGGCCGCCGTCCGCAGCTCCTCGTACCCCGGCATCGTCTCCGGCCCGGGCCGCCGTCCGTCCGCCAGGGCCTCGGCCGCCCGCGCGCCGCACAGCTCGTCGAAGAGCAGCCGGCAGCCGGACGGTACGGCGGCGACCCGACGCGGCACGGTACGTGCCCGGGGCGGGCGGCCGGTGCCGAAGTAGCAGCGTTCCGCCCACGGGTCGGCCAGGACGTACGACGCCGACTCCGGCACGTCCTCCGCCCGGCACCGGAGCACGGCCACGCCGTACTGACGGAACATCACGGCGGCGTGCTCGGCCGGGCTGCCCCGCTCGACCAGCACGTGCCCGGTGGCGTCCCGCTGCCGCGCGTCCAGCCGCAGGTACTGCGCCCAGGCGTCGTCCAGCCGGGCGGCGGCCAGAAAGGCGGTGGGGGCCACCTGCCGCGGCGGGACCAGCAGGTCCACCGGGCGCCCGGTGTGGGTGTCCTCCCAGATCCGGCGGTCCTCGTCGGTCAGCACCCGCACCGTCGGCGCCGGGTCGAACGCCACGGCGGGACGGACCTGGACCAGGTGCGCGGCCCGCACCCGCACGGACCGCAGCACCTCACCGCGCCACAGCGGCGTCCGGCCGTCGCCGGACAGCCACACGACGCTGTTGTCGGTGCCGTCCAGCCGCTGGGCGGAGGCGAAGCCGAAACCGAGGGAGAGTTGCCCGACGACGCCACCGCCCTCCGCGTACTCGGTGAGGCTGGTGACGGACACGGTGCCCGCGTCGGTCTCCAGGACCCACTCGCAGTCCAGGCGCGGCATGCCGAAGTGGTCGTGCAGGGCGGCCAGCAGACGGGCGATCCGCTCGGTCTCCGGGCGACCGAGCAGCGGGGTCTCCGTGGGGGCGGGCGGCGGCCCGGAGGCGGAGGTGTCGACGAGCGGCTGGACGAACGCCGCGATCGGCGCGGGGGCGAAGCCCGGGTCGGCCAGGCGCTGCTGGGCCACGGAGTGTGCGCCGTAACCGCTGAACACCACGGCCGCGACGACGCCGGGCAGGTCCTCGGGCCCGGCGCACACCAGGCTGTCGTAACCGCCCGCGTTGATGTTGTCCTCCTGGTCCTCGGCGCCCGAACTGCGCACGATCCAGGGAGCGGGGCCGCAGGTACGGGCGACCTCGCCGGGCAGGCCGGGCCACTGCCGGCGCAGGAACTCCGCGTATCCGGTGACGAGTTCGCGGGCGTCGCCTTGTGCAGGCGGTCCGCCGGTTTCCCGGCCCGCGCCCGGGACGCTTTTCAGGAATTCCTGTGCGGTCCCGTCCGCCAGCGGAAAAACGGGCAGTGCGACGGAGGTGAACCGGGGATGGGTGGAAAGTTCCAGGAGCCGGGCGCATTTCGCGCCGTACGCGCTTTCCGGATCGGCTGGCGTAGGGTTCGACGGTCTGTCCATGGGAATGGCGGTTGCCCTTTCGTGTCCGGCGGTGCGAGGGGCGCGTACGGTCAGTCGTCCAGGAGCCGGGCGACCCACTCCCGGGTCTGCCGCGTGTCGCGCTCGGCCTCGCGCAGCCCGTCCATGACGCTCCAGGCGGCCAGGTAGCGGGCCTCCTCGCCGACCGGGCCGGCCCCGGCGAACGGGGCGAGCCGCTCGCAGACCCGGGTGAAACGCGCCCGCGCGTCGTCCAGGGCCTCCGGGCCGAACGCCGCGGAGACGGCCTGGTTGTCATTCCGGTAGAACAGCAGCCCCTCCTCCTCCGCCGCCCTGTAGAAGGCCTTCTTGACCTCCCGGGTGGCGGGCACGAACTGGAAGAAGGTGCCGTCGCCCGCCACCTCCACCGGCAGCGAGGCCGCGGCCAGCGCGGTGCGCGCGTGATCCACGAAGCGGCCGCCCGTCTCCCGTACGGAGCGCTGCGGCTCGCCGGTGGCCACCCGGGCCAGGGTCCGCTCGGCCGCGGCCAGCACGGTGGGCTCGAAGAAGGAGGTGTACGAGATCTCGCGCAGCGGCTTGAGCAGGGTGCGCGACCCGCCGACCGCGGCCGTCGGGAAACCGTTGGCCACGCCCTTGGCCGCCACCCAGACGTCGGCGTCCAGCAGCTTCGCGGTGGACAGGCCGGGGCCGTAGCGCAGCCCCACCTTCACCTCGTCCACGATCAGCGGGACCGCCGCCTCGGCGAGCAGCGCGCGGGCCCGCTCGTACCAGCGCGGCGACAGGTGCATGTGGTCGGGTGAGACGACCACGGCGGCCACCCGCTCGCGCTCGCGCAGCAGCTCGGCCAGGGCGTCGAGGTCGAAGAAGAAGTCGACGACGCCGTCCGCGTTGGGCTCGAACGGCGTCTTCGCCGGGTACCACATCGGGTCGTAACCGTGGTAGCCGGCGCTCAGGACAAGGGGGGCGCCCACCGCCTCCCGTACCGCGAGCACGGCCGCGCGCACGGCCGAGGTGCCGGTACGGAAGAGGCCGACGACCTCACCGCCGCACAGCTCCAGCAGCCGGGAGGTGACCGTGTCCAGCAGCGGGCTCCAGCCGGTGGCGGTGCCGAGCGCGCCGGTGGCCGCGCGGGCGACGGCCTCGGCGACCTCCGGGTCACCGTGGCCCAGCAGGACCGATCCGCGGGTGTTGTCGAAGTCGATCCAGCGTTTTCCCGCGTCGTCGGTCACATAGGCGCCGGCGGCCGAGACGAATACGCGCGGATTACCCTCCGCATTCCGCGGGCAGGTGGGAGTTTCGGCCAGGGCCGTAAAATTTTGAGTCATCGTCAGCCTTTTTCTCGATGAACTGTTGAACGGGGATCGACGACGCGTCCACAGTCTTTTCCGGCGGGTCGCACAGAAATCTCGGACAGTGCCCGGGCGGGAAATCGGACGGCAGGAGGAAAAACGTGGAAGCGGCGAATGCGCGGACAGTAGAGGTGTTTTCCGGTGCGGCAGCCCAGGCGCTCGGGACGCTCCGGGCCCGGCCGGCCACCGGCCCCGGCACGCCGCCCGCCGCGGGCGCGCCGGCTCCGGCCGCGGGCACCCTGCCCGGGCCGCCCCCGCTGCGCCGCGCCACCGTGGCCTCGGCCGTACGGGACGGCAGCGCCGAGGCGCTCTACGCGTGTGCCTGCTCCATCGAGCAGCTTCTCGCCGACACCGCCGCGTGCCCCACCGCGCCCGCCGCCGCCCGCGCCCTGCTGGACGAGGTGCGGCAGGCGTGCCAGGACCTCGCGCGGGCCGTTGCCGCCGGACCGGGGGAGCGGCCCGGGCCACCGGCGCCCGGCCCGGAGTTCCTGGAACGGGCCATGGCGCGGACCGCCGCGTACACCGCCGGCCTGTGGCAGGCCGGCGCGGCGCGCGGCGACGCGGCGGCCGAGGCGCTGCTGCGGCACGCCACCGACTGGAAGACGCCGGAGTGCCACGGGTACGACCTCGCCGACCTCGACCTGGTCCACGGGCAGGCCGCCGCATGGCTGGCGGCCACCGGACAGCGGGCCCCGGTGTTCGTGGTGGGCGTCCGCACCGGCGGCTCCTACCTCGCGCCGCTGTGGGCGGCCGCCGTCGCGGACGCCGGGCGCACGGCCGCCGCCTGGACCACGCTGCGCCCGCTGCGCACGGCGGGCCGGATCACGCTCGCCCCGGCCGAGACCGGCCGGCTGCCCGCCGGCCTGCCGCCGGGCACGGTCCTCGTCGCCGTCGACGACCAGCCGGACACCGGCGACACCGCCCGGGCCGTCCGCGACGCGCTGGCCCGCCGCTACCCCGGGGCGCGCGACATCGTCTTCGCCTCGCCCGGCCGGACGTACGCCGTGGACGGGGCCGGCATCCGGCCGCTGACCCGGACCTCCGCCGTACGCGCGGACGCCGGGCGGCTGTGGCAACTGCTCGGCCCCGCCGACGCGGACCGGCTGACGGCCCGTGCCCGGGCCGGGGGAGTGGTGCCCGACGACGGTGCCACGTACCGGGTGGCGCCGTTCCGCGGCCCGTTCCTCACGGCGTACGGGCCGCGCGGCGCGGACACCGGGGCGGGCGACGCGGGGACCGGGGAAGGCGAGGCCGTCTCCTCCGCGACCGGAGTCCTGCGTATCAGCCCCCGCAACACCCCCTTCTCCCTCGTCGCCGACGGGCCCGCCACCGGAAATCCGGCCGCGCCGGAACCCCGCCCCCGCGCCTACCACTTCCGCTTCACCGGCACCGGCCCGCACGGCGCGCAGGGCGCCGAGGCCGTCGAAGCGCTGGGTGAGTTCCTGCCGCCCGTCCGCCACCACCTCGACGGGTACCTGGTGACCGGGCACGAGGAGGGCCTGCGCCCGCTGGGCACCGAGCTGTCCCGGATGTCCGTACGGCACCGCCGCCAGACCCTCGAAGCCGTGGCCCGCTACTGGCACGCGCTCGACAGCCTCGGCGGCCTGGGACCGGTCGATCCCACCGTGACCTACGCACCGCGCGACCGGCTGGCCGGTGCCCTGCGGCGGCTGCGGGACCGGCTGGACCGCCCGCTCCCGGTGGACACCGGCTGGCTCGACCGCCACCTGCCGCCCCGCGCCCCCTACGGCGGCACCCGCGCCCGGGTCTTCCGCACCTCGCTGCCGTACTCGCACCAGAGCTGGCACTGGCAGGTCGGCGCGCCCCCGGCGCCGGACGCGCCGCCCGTCGTACGCCGGTTCGGGCTCGACTGGATCTGGGGCGGGACCGGCCCCCTGGAGGCGGAGATCTCCTCCTTCGTCGTCGAGAACCGCCTGGACGCGGCGGACCTGGCGGCACTGCGGACGGCCGTCGGCGACGACCGCGCCTTCGACGCCGCCCTGGAACTGGCGGGCGACGCCCTGTGGTGGAACGTCAAGAGCTGGCTGCGCCGCTGCCCCGCGCCGACGCCGGACACCGCCCGCCGGATCGCCGACGACCTCGGTGAACTGGCCCGGTACGTCAGCGGGCTGTGCTGACCGGACCGCCGCGCGCAGCGGCCGGCGGCGGCTCATCCGGCCCGGCCGGCCACGGCCGGCGACGGCGCCCACACCCGCTCCACGTGGGTGCCGTCCCCGGGCCCGGCCGCCTCGCGGGCGTACCCGGTCACCTCCCGGACGCACTCGTCGTCGGTCTGGCTCCCGTAGACGTACATGCCGCGCACCTTGTCCTGGAGGACGGGCCCGATGCCGGTGACGGCATACAGGGACAGGCCCTCCGCGCCCAGTGCCTTCTCGGTGGCCTCGCGCGGGTGGTGCGCGGCGTAGGGCAGGTCCTCGTAGTACAGCCGCCGCACGCCGTCGCCGTCCGACCGCCGTACCGCCTCGTGCACCAGCCGGTGGTCCACATGCCTACCGACGGCCGCCGGGGCGAGCACCAGAGTGGGACGCAGTTCGGCCACCGCGCGCGCCACTGCCTCGGCGACCTGGTCGCGCAGCGGGTCGGCGGCCGGGTCCGCCGTCAGCTCCGTGTCGTCGTCGTAACCGCGCAGGCTCGCATCGTCGAAACCCAGCGGTACGTAACGGGCCAGGCCGCGCGCGCGGCAGTAGCGCCGCTCCTCCTCCGCGCGGCGGGGACCGATCACCCCGGGGCCGGCGGCCCGCAGCCGCTTGGGCAGCGCCCACGCGGAACGGGTGAAGACGGTCAGCAGCAGCCCGCGCGCGGAGCCCGCGCACGCGGCGAGCACACCGCCGCACGAGTAGGCCACGTCGTCCGGGTGCGGCGAGATCCACAGGGTGGTGTTCTCCCGGAGTTCCTCGATCAGGTCGGGCACGGTCCTACACCCCCATCGCCGGTGCGCGGCGCGGTGCGGCGATGAGCGTCGCGTACCGGTGGGCGACCTCGCGCCAGCCGATCCACGGACGCCGCGCCGGACGGACCGACTCGCCCCGGGCCACGACCGCGTCCATCAGCTCCGCCACCGTCTCCGCCCGCAGCGACGCGAAGTCGGCCAGGGCCCCGCAGTCGCCGAGCGTGGCGACCGGCAGGCCGAGCTGGAGCGCCTCCGCCGCCGCGAAGTTGAACGTCTCATGGAAGACGGAGGGCAGCACGAACAGCCGCGCCCCCGCGTACACCCGCTTCCACTCGGTGCGGATGTCGTAGGAGTCCACCACTTCGGCCGCGCCGGACGCGGCGTACGGCGCGACCAGTTCGCGCGCGGCCCGCCCCTGCTTCGACCAGGTCGCGAAGACCACCCGCACCGGCACCCCGGCGCCGGTGAGCCGTTCCAGACACACCCGCGCCTGCTGCACGGAGGTCTTGCCGAGCTGGAGCAGCACCGGACCGAACGGGTCGCGCAGGTCGGCCGGCGGCAGGTGGTCGACGGCCCACGGGATATACGTACGGGAGCCGAAGCAGCGCGTCCACGGCAGGTCGCGCAGGAACACCTCCCGCGTCGGGCCGTCCGGGAACACGCCCGCCGCCGTGCACACCGCGCCGGACGGGGCCGCCGCGCCGTGTGTGTGCACCGGGCAGGGCACCGGGGCGGACAGGCCGGGCGACAGGCGGCTCACGTCGTGCCAGATCCGCACCACGCGCCGCCGCAACTCCGGTACGTCCGGCCCGGCCCCGTCCGCCGCCTCGCCCCCTTCCCCGCCCTTACCGCCCGCGAACAGCGGGCTCTCCACCAGCGGGAAGACCGCGTCCACCCGCTCGCGCACCACCCGCCCGGCCAGCGCCTGCAGGTCGGCGCCCTGCGCGGAGTGGTAGAACTCCGCCTCCACGCCGTACTGCCGCAGCCCCTCGACCACATGCCACAGGGCGGTCTCCACCCCGCCCCACGTGTCGCAGGTGAAGCCCTCGTCGTAGATCTCGAACAGGGCCCGCAGCGGCCCCGGCGGGTCCAGCGGCGCGTTCAGGGGGGTGGCCGGCGGCTCAGACATGGAGCGCCTCCGCGGGCAGCCGGCCGAGCCGGTCGCAGAGGTCGGCCACGACGAGCCGCCGGTTGCCGCCCGCCAGCAGGTCCAGCGAACAGTCGAAGTACGACTCCAGCCGGTTGACGATGTTGGCGTAGTCGCGGTCGCCCACCTCCAGGTGGCCGCGCGCGACGATCGCGTCGGGGTCCTCACCGGTCTCGTCGCTGAGGCACTTGACCACCAGCAGCCGGACGCGGTCCCCGGCCGCGTCGCCGGCGAGCGGCGCGCCGTTCACGCCGTGCGGGCCAGGTGGCTCTTCGAGTTGGCCACCACCAGGGAACTGCATGGCTCCTCCGTTCCGTCCAGGGTTCGGTCCACGATGAACACGCCGGTGTTGCTGACCTTGAAGCGGGCCGAGCGCAGCACCCCGTCGCCGAGGTTGAGCAGTTCCATCAGCAGCGCCTGGATCGTCTCGGCGTGCGAGACGATCACCCAGCCCGCCACCGGCGCTCCGGCCGGGCGCTCGCGCAGGAACTCCCGGGCCCGGGCGCGCTGCGCCGCCCAGCTCTCCACACCGGCGAACTCCCGCTCCGGGTGGCGCAGCCGCTCCTCCAGCAGCGCGTCCCACTCCCGCACCGCCAGCGGACGCGGGAACCGGCGCGGGGCCCGCACCTCGGCCAGCCGGTCGTCGACCACGGCCGGCAGCCCCAGCGCCCCGGCCAGCGCCTCGGCCGTCCGCACGGCCCGCCGCAGCGGACTGGTGCAGAGCCGGTAGCCGCCGGGGCCGGCCGGGCCCGGCCAGGACGCGCGGTCCCCGGCCAGGTGCCCGGCCAGCGCCCGCGCCTGTTCCAGCCCGAGCGGCGTGAGGTCCGCGTCGGTGTCGTAACCGTCCATCAGGTCGTCGTCCGCCAGGACGTTGACCTGGGCCTGGGCGTGCCGGACGAGCACGAAGCGCTGCGTGCCGGGCGTACCGGCGGCGCCGGTCATACGAGGGGCAGCGGGATGCGGCCCTCGGGGACCTGCATACGGGGCCGGGAGCTGTTGAACTCCTGGTTGGCGATGCAGGTGCCGCACGGCCAGTTGTCGAACTCCCGGACCGGGCCGAAGTCGTGGTACAGGTGCTTGGGCACCGAGTAGCAGTCGCACTTGACCATCTGGATCTTGTCGTCGGCGACCGAGTAGGTGTAGCCGTTGGTGATCTGGTCGCAGACCGCGTCGCGCTTGCCCGTCTCGAAGATGTGGTTCCAGCGCCGGAAGTACTCCGGCGGGGCCAGGAACTCCGCCGGGTGCAGGTCCTCGTAGCGCAGGTTGACCTCCAGCGGCTGCCCCTTGAAGGCGAGCAGCGGCATGAAGTGCAGCAGGCCCTGGTAGCCGCGCGCGGACAGCAGGTCGATGAACTCGTTGACCTCGTCGACCGTCTGGTCGTGGAAGACCGCCTGGAGTTCGGCGTCCAGCTCCACGGCCGTGTCGATGATGCGGTCCACCTGCTCCTGGCTCAGACCGCGCTTCTCGTTCATCCGGGCGGTGTGGCCGTCGACGGAGAACACCCACATCAGGTTCTCCCGGCCCTCCAGGCAGCGCGGCAGACGGGTGCCGTTGCTCAGCACCTCGATGTGCCAGCCCTCGGCGGCACGCTGCTGGAGGTGGTCCAGGATCTTCGGGTACAGGCAGATCTCACCGTTGGACTCCACTCGGAACAGCACGTTGTCCTGCTCGTACTCGGCGAAGATCCGGTCCAGCGAGGCGTTGGTGGCCGGCTGGTTCACCTTGATCGCCTTGACTTCGCAGTAGGTGCAGCGCAGGTTGCAGGCGCCGTCGATGACGATGTTGCGGTAGGCGCGGACCCGCCGGGTACGCGGCGGCCATGGCACGGTGGTCATGATGGGGGTGTCCTCTCGTACGGTTCACACAGGGGCGGCGTGCGGGGCTCACGCATGCGCGGCGTGCGGGGCCGCCAGCTCCGTCGCGACGGCCTTGCTCGTGCGCAGGGCGTGGGCCTGGATGGTCAGGGTGGGGTTGAGCCCGCCGGGGTACGGCATGAAGCTGCCGTCCACGACGTAGACGTTGGCTGCCGAGTGCACCCGGCCCCAGCCGTCCACCACCGAACGGGCCGGGTCGTCCCCGGCCCGGCAGGTGCCGTGCAGATGGGAACTGCCCTGCGCGAACCCGGTGGCCTTGTGGCGGATACCGTCCGCCCCGGCGGCGCGCAACAGCCGCTCGCAGCGCCCGGTCATGTAGCGCAGCCGGTCCAGGTCGCGCGGGTCGGTGCGGTAGTCGATGACGATGGCGGGCAGGCCGTCCTCGTCCACGTAGCGGGAGAGTCCGACGCGGTTGTCCAGGCTGGGATGGTCGGACAGGATCGTCTCGATGCGCAGCTCCAGCGCGTCGCGGACGAGCTTCGGCGCCCGGTCCCGCTTGGACTCGTAGATCAGGCCGCCCACACCCGTGGGGCAGTCCTCGTCCAGGTAGTGGTCCAGGAACGCCACGGTGGAGAACGGGCCCTTGTGGACGTCCGGGTCCGCGAGGACCTCCGGCGCTGCCGCCACGACACCGCTGACGTACTCGCTCAGCTTGACGCACAGGCCCCGGCCCACCATGCCGGAGTGGTTGCCGACCCCGGAGGGGGAGTACGGCGTGCGCGAGCGCAGCAGCAGGGCCGCGGTCTGGATCGCGTTGCACGCCAGGACGAACGCGCGGGCCCGCACCTCGCGCGCCTGCCCGCTCACCCGGTCCAGGCAGCGCAGCGCGGACACCTCTCCGGCCCGGTCCTGCTCCAGGCGTACGGCGCGGACGCCGGTACGCAGCGTGAAGTTGGGGTGGGCCGCCAGTGGTGCCAGGAAGACCGCGACGACATCGCCCTTGGCGCCGGTGGGGCACGCGTGGCTGACGCACAGCGAGACCCGGTCGCACCCGGCGCGGCCCTCGTACGGGTCACGGTTGATCGCCAGCGGCGTGGGGAAGGGCCGGTAGCCCAGCGACTCGCCGGCCGCGTACAGCACCCGCGCGGCGGCGGACGGCTCGTGCGCGGGGCCGCGGCTGTGCCGGCCGCCGCCCGGGCTCTCGGGCGGCGGGCCGCCGCACACGCCCAGCCGCCGCTCCAGCACCTCGTAGTACGGGGCCAGTTCGGCGAGCGTGTACGGCCAGCGCACCTCCGTGGTGCCGGTGTCGATGCGCGTGCCAGGGTCGAAGTCGAAAGGCTGGTACCGGAACGAGGCGCCGCCGTAGAAGACCGTGCCGCCACCGAGGTTGGAGGTGGTCCACGGCCAGCCCTCGTCGGTCCAGCGGCCCTCGTCGTCGCGCGCGACCGCCTGCCGGCACAGCGTCTCGGCCTCGTCCAGGTCCACGTGCTCGGCGAGCCGGAAGCCCTCCTCGACCATCAGGACGTCGAGCCCCTGGCGGACCAGCCGGTCCGCGGCGACGGCACCGCTGGCCCCGCTTCCGATGACGCAGACGTCCCACACGCGGTCCTCGGTCTCGTCGCCGAAACCGTCGCGGTGCGCGGGCCCCAGGAGTTCCGGATGGCGGGCGCCGGGATTCGCCAGCGGCGAAGGTCCCCGTAGGTGCTCCATGGCGTGCTTGCCTTTCGGTCAGTGGTGCGCGGGGTGGTGGGGGTGCCCGCCGGTCGCGGACAGCCACCCCCGGTAGAGGTGCGCGAAGGGCCCGTCACCCGCCGCCAGTACGGCGGGCGGCCCGTCCTCGACGACCGTGCCGTTCTCCAGGACCAGCACCCGGTCGGCGATGGCGGCCGTGGTCAGGCTGTGCGCGATGATCAGGGCGGTACGGCCGGTGAGCACCCGGTGGAGGGCCGCGTGCACGGCCCGCTCGGTGGGCGCGTCCATGCTGGAGGTGGCCTCGTCGAGGATCAGCACGCGGGGCGCGGCCAGCATCACCCGGGCGAGTGCCACCAGCTGGCGCTGGCCGGCCGACAGGCCCGCGCCGCGCTTGCGGACGTCGGTGTCGTACCCGTCGGCGAGTTCGCTGATGAAGCCGTGCGCGCCGACGGCCTCGGCGGCCGCGGTGATCTGCGCGCGAGTGGCGTCCGGCCGGCCGAGAGAGATGTTGTCCGCCACGGAACCGGAGAAGAGGAACGGTTCCTGGGTGACCATGCAGACACCGGAGCGCAGTTCCGCGTCGGCCAGCTCGCGCAGGTCGGCCCCGTCCAGGGTGATCCGGCCGCCCGTCGGGTCGTACAGCCGCGCCAGCAGCTTGGCCAGCGTCGACTTGCCCGCCCCGGTCGTACCGACCAGCGCCACCGTCTCACCGGGGGCCAGGTCCAGGTCCAGCCCGTCCAGTACGTGCGGGGAGCCGGCGGTGTAGCGGAACCGCACGTCCTCGAAGCGGACCCGGCCGGGCGCGGGCACCGCCGGCAGCGGCCGGGGCCGGGCCGGCTCGGGCAGCGTGTCGGGCGCGTGGAAGAGCACACCGATCCGCTCCAGGCCGGCCGACGCCGCGGAGAACGCGTTGGCGAACGAGGCCAGTTCGTCGATCGGGTCGTACAGCCGGTGCACGTAGAGCAGGAACGCGGTCAGTGCGCCCGCCTCCAGCTGCCCCTGCGCGATGCGGAACGCGCCGAGGGCCAGCAGCAGCGCCAGCGAGAGGTTGCCGATCAGCTTGACGCCGCCGCTGAAGCAGGCACTGACCCGCCCCGAGGCGGCGCGCGCCGTGGCGTACCCGGCGTCCAGCTCCCGCAGCCGCGCGGTGTTCGCGCCCTCCTTGCGGAACGCCTGCACGGCGCGGATGCCGTTGTACGTCTCACCGGTGTGCTGCACGATCCGCTCGGTGGCGCCCCGGGTCCGCCGGTAGGCGCGGCGCGAACGGTCCCGGAACCAGCGGGTGAGCAGGTACAGCGGAACGAACAGCGCGAGGACGACGGCGGCCATCGGCAGGTCGAGCCAGAGCATCACGGCCACCGTCCCGACCATCGAGAACAGCGCGGAGAACAGGCCGTCCAGGCCCATCTCCAGCACCTCCTCGACCGACTCCACGTCGCTGGAGAGCCGGGCCACGACGCTGCCCGAGGGCGCGGCCTCGTGGTAGGACAGCGGCAGCCGCACGGCGCGCGCGAAGGTGCGGCAGCGCAGCCGGAACAGCAGGGCCTGGGCGATGTTCCCGGAGTAGCGCAGGAAGCCGTACTTCAGGGTGGCGGCGGCCGCCCCGGCCGTCAGCGCCAGGGCCGCGTAGGCGGTCAGCGGCCCCCAGCGGCCGTCCGCCGCCGCGGGAACGCCCCGGTCGATGGCGGCGGCGATCAGCAGCGGGGTGACGAGCGCGCAGCCGTTCTCCAGCAGGGCCAGGGCGACGGCGCGGGTCAGCCGGCGCCGCTCGGGCCCCAGCAGGGTACGCAGCAGCTGGTTGCGGCGGTCGCGCAACAGCCGGTCGTCGGGCCTGCCGTCGGCCTCGTCCGCCGCCCGGTCCACGTCCGGTTCGAGGGTGCCGGAGAGCCCCGGGGCGGCCGTGCGGTCGTCCTGTCGGTCCTCGGGCATCAGGCTCGTACCTTCCGTGCGGGGTCCTGGCGCCGCGGGCCCTGCGGCCCGTCCGGCACCAGGTCGTCGACCGGGGAGCGCAGCAGGTGGCGGTAGCGCCGGTCGGTGGCCATCAGTTCGTCGTGGGTGCCGGTGGCGGCCACCCGCCCGTCGGCGATGAGCACGACCTGGTCCGCGGCGCGCAAGGTGGCCGGGCGGTGGGCGACCAGGACGGTGGTGACCTCGGCCATCACGGTGCGCAGCGCGGCCTCCACCTCCCGCTCGGTGTGCACGTCCAGCGCTGACAGCGCGTTGTCCAGGACCAGTACGGCGGGGCGGGGCAGCACGGCGCGGGCGAGCGCCAGCCGCTGCCGCTGCCCGCCGGACAGGCCCACGCCTTCCTCGCCGACCCGGGTGTCGAGCCGGTCGGGCAGGGCCGCGACGAAGTCGGCGGCGTGCGCCAGGCGCAGCGCCTCCCAGATCCGGGCGTCGTCGTGCTCCTCGGGCGGCAGACCGAGGGCGACGTTGTCCCGTACGGTCCCCGAGAACAGCACCGGATCGTCGAACGCGCAGGTCACCACCGAGCGCAGCGCGTCCAGCGAGAGGTCGCGCAGATCGGTGCCGTCCAGTGTGATCCGGCCGTGGGTGGGGTCGTCGAGCCGGGACAGCAGCGAGACGAGGGTGGACTTGCCCGAGCCGGTGGCGCCGACGAGGGCGAGGGTGGTGCCGGGGCGCACCGTCAGGTCGACACCCCGCAGGACGGGTTCGCCGGCGCCCGGCAGCCGGTAGTGCACGTCCTCGACGCGCAGTTCACCGCGCACCGGGCGGGACAGCGGGCGGGGCGCGGCCGGTTCGCACACGGCGAGCGGGGCGTCCCGCAGCTGCCAGTACCGGTCGGCGGCGGACGCCGCGGTGCTGGCGTCGGCGATCAGCCAGCCCAGCGTGTCGGCGGGCCAGCGCATGTAGGTGGCCACGGTGATCGCCGCCATCAGGGTGCCCAGCGTCAGGCTGCCGGTGGCGGTGCCGTAACCGCCGAATCCCATCAGGGCGACGATGCCCACCTCGGGCAGCGCGGTGATCAGCCACCACAGGGCGGCGGTCAGGGAGATCTTTCGCAGCTCGGTGCCGCGCAGCGCGCGGGCCTGCGCGGTGTAGCGGCGTACGGTCTCAGGGCCGCGGCCGAACGCCTTCAGCACCCGGATGCCGAGCACCGACTCCTCCACGGTGGTGGTGAGATCACCGCTCTGGTCCTGCGCGGAGCGCGCCGCCACGTGGAAGCGCTTCTCGAAGAGGATGGTGGCGAGCACCATCGGCAGATACGTCACCAGCACGATCAGCGCGAGGAACGGCGACAGACAGGCCAGTACGGCCAGCCCTGCCACCAACGCCGCCGTGTTGACCAGCAGATACACCGCGGAGAACGCGAAGAACCGGCCCAGCTCGGCGATGTCGGACACCGTCCTGGACAGCAACTGCCCCGAACTCCAGCGGGTGTGGAACGAGGAGGGCAGCCGCTGGACATGGCGGAACAGGTCCGCGCGCAGCGTCGTCTCCAGCCGCGTCGACGGCCGCACGACCAGCAGCCGGCGGGCCCCCAGCAGTACGGCCTCCACGACACCCAGCAGCGTGAAGCCGGCCACGGTCCACGGCAGCGCCGCCATGTCCTGGTGCGCGACGGGCCCGTCCACCAGCCGCTGGAGCACCAGCGGCATGGACAGCCCGGCGAGCATCGAACCGAGGGCGGCGGCACAGGCCGCGGCCATCAGCCAGCGGTGCGGCCGCAGGTAGCGGGCGCAGCGCCACAGCGACCCGGTGCGGGCGGGCGGGGCGCTCATCGCGCGGCCCCCGCGGCACGCAGCGCGTGGGCGTAGTGCTCCAGCGCCCGGTCGGTGGCCGACCCGCTGCCGTACGCCGAACGCAGCCGCTCCCGGGCACCGGCCACGCGCTCCCGGGGACCGTCGGGCTCCGCCACGGCGCCGCGTACGGCGTCGGTGAGGGCGGCCACGTCCCCGCGCGGCACCAGGAGAGCGGGCGTGACCGTACCCACGGTCTCCCGCAGCCCGCCCACCGCGTAACCGGCGACGGGCGTGCCGCACATCATGGCCTCGATGGCGCTGCCGCCCAGCTCCTCGTGGGCGGACGGCATGACCAGCGCGTCCAGCGTGGTCATCACCACCGGGATGTCGGCGTGCGGCAGGAAACCGGTGAAGCGGAACCGGTCGGTCAGGCCCGCCTCGGCGACGGCCTTGCCCATCCGCTCACGCTGCGGACCGTCACCGACCACCAGGAACACGGCGGGCGGCGACCCGGGCAGGGTCTGCCAGCGCCGGGCCAGCGCGACGAAGTCCCGCCACCCCTTCTCGTGCGCGACCCGCCCCACGTACCCGACCACGGCCGCGCCGTCCGGGATCTCCAGCGCACGCCGCAGCTCCGCCACCTCCCCGGCGGGCCGGGGCGACAGGTCGCCGACCGAGTCGGGCACGACGTCGAGCTGTGCGGGGTCCATCGCCAGGGCCCGCGCGACGACACCGGCGGTACGGGAGGTCAGGGCCGAGACCCGGGCCGCCCGCCGCACCGCGTACTGCTCGGCCCCGCGCACCAGCCGGTGCTGCACCTGGTCGACCCGCGACATCGGCTCGTAGACCGACAGCCGCGAGCAGTGCAGCGTCAGGCAGTACGGCACACCCATCACCCGCGCCGCCAGCGGCCCGGCCAGCAGCGCCCACAACTGCCCGTCGGCGTGCACATGGATCAGGTCCGGCCGCCACCGCCGGCGCAGCCGCACACAGGCGGCCAGCGCACCGGCCAGCCACGCCTGGTTGAGGCCGACCAGCCCGGTCAGCTGCGACCGGATCCGGGGCAGCGGCGCGCGGGTCACCCGCACCACCAGCCCCGGCCGGTCCAGACGCCGCTTCGGCAGACCGGGAAAGCCCACGGTCAGCACCTGCTGTTCGACGCCGCGGGCCGCCAGCTCACGCGACAGCCGCAGGATCTGCACCTGCATCCCGCCGACGGCGTCGTACTCGGCGGGCCAGCTCTCGACCTGGTCGTGGTGGAAGAACGGGGTCAGCCGCAGCACACGCACTAGAACTCCACACGAGAGAAGACGGACGGCGGGCGGAACGGGGACCGGGGCACGGCCCGCCGCCGGTCAAGCCGGGGCGGGCGAGAGACGGTCCGTACGGGCCGCCTGCCGTACGGGCGCCGCCAGCGCGTCGACGGCCTCGCCCAGCAGTTCCAGCGGCACCGGCACCAGCGGCAGCGGGCCGGTACGCAGCACCTGGCCGGGCGCGGACAGCAGCACCATCGGGGTGCTGGCCGGCGGGCAGGGCAGATAGCCGCGCTTGTTGTCGTAGGTCAGCCAGTTCTTGACGTCCGCGGGGTCCACCAGTGCCGGTACGGACCCTTCCAGACCTGCCTTGGCCACCAGTTCACGGTGCAGCGCCACCAGGTCGGCGGAGGCGTGCCCCAGCCGCCGGGACACCTCGGCCGCCGCGATCATGCCGATGGCCACCCCCGCGCCGTGCGCGACCTCGCCCCGCGCGGCGTGCTCGACGGCGTGCCCGGTGGTGTGCCCGTACTCCAGCACCAGCCCGTCCCGGCGCTCGTGTTTGTCCGCGTGGGTGACCTGGGCCTTGGCCGCCACGCTCTCCTCGATGATCCACCGCATCGCGGCGTCCTCGTAGCGCGCGTCGGGCCGCAGCTCGGCGGACAGCCGCTCGATCATCGACGGGCGGATGGCCAGGGAGTTCTTGACCACCTCACCCATGCCCGACCGCAGTTCGCGGGCCGGCAGCGTCCGCAGCATCGCCGTGTCGGCGAGCACCTCGGCGGGCTGGTAGAAGGTGCCGACGAGGTTCTTGCCGAAGCTGGCGTTGACCGCCTGCTTGAGCGACAGCACCGAGTCCAGCATCGCCACCACGGTGGTGGGCACGTGCACCAGCGTGATGCCGCGGAAGAGCAGCGCGGCCAGCAGCCCGGCGATGTTGCCGGTGATGCCGCCGCCCAGCGCCACCACGACGCTGCGCCGGTCGGCGCCCGCGGCCAGGGCCTGCTCGGCCAGGTCGCCGACGGTGCCGACGCGCTTGTGGACCTCGCCGGCCGGGTGGGTCAGCAGGACCGCGGGACCGGCCTCCTTCTCCAGCCGGGCGGTCAGGTCGCGGCCGTACAGCGCGGCCACCGTGGTGTCGCACACCACGAGGTAGCGGCCGGCCGTGCGGGCGCCGAGGCGGGCGACGATCTCCTCGACGCACTCGGTACCGATCCGGTAGGGAAAGCTGGTGTCTTCCATGGTGATGGCCGTGACGTGCATGGTCTCCCCGATTTCGTTGGGCGGGTCGCGGGACGGTTTCTCCGACGGGCCGTGTGACGCCCGCCGCCTTCAGCCGGTCAGCAGGGCGCCGTGCCGCACGACCTTGGTGAAGGCCGCCGCGATGTCATGCATGTCGCTCTCGTCACCGAGCAGCGCGGCGTGGTGGACGGTGACGGTGCGCCGCGCCGCCTCCTCGCACACGGGCAGCTCGAAGCGCTTGGGATCGGTACGGCTCTCGTGCTGGACGCCCAGCGCGAAACGGCCACGGCTCCTGGGGTCGTACAGGCGGTTACGGGTGATCGGCGCGTAGCACGGGGCGACGGCGAAACCCAGCTCCGCGGTGAGCGCCTCGGTGACGGTGGCCAGGTCCACACCGGTCAGCTCGCCCTCGGGCAGCCGCGCGGCGTACGTGTAGTACGTACGGGCGGTGGTGCCCTCGGAAGTCGGCTGCGGCCGGTAGCCCGCCTCGGCCAGCAGTGTGTCCAGCAGCGCGGCGTTGCGCCGCCGCCGCTCGTTCTGCTCGTCCAGCACACCGAGCTGCTCGACGAGCAGGGCGGCCTGGAACTCCGACACGCAGCGGTTGGAACCCATCAGCTCGCCGGTCTCCACCAGCTCCATCTGCCCGTCACCGACGGGCTGCCCCGCCAGGCAGCGCCCGTCGGCGCGCAGGTGTTCCACCCGGCGGGCGAACTCCGCGTCCCGGGTGATCACGGCACCGCCCTCCCCGCTGGTCAGCACCTTGCTGTGCTGCATGCTGAAGGTGCCGGCGGTGGCCAGCGTGCCGACCTTGGCGCCCCGGTACTCCGCGCCGTGCGCCTGCGCGCAGTCCTCGATCAGCGGCAGCCCGTGGCGGTCGGCCACGGCACGCAGCGCGTCCATGTCCGCGACCGCCGCATACAGATGGACGACGACGATCGCCTTGGTGCGCTCGGTCAGCGCGCTCTCCACGGCGGCCGGGTCCAGGCACAGCGTGTCGGGATCCACGTCGCAGAACACCGGCACCGCGTTGATGCCCAGCACGGTCGAGCCGGACGCCACCCACGACAGCCCGGGGACGATGACCTCGTCACCGGCGCCGATGCCGCACGCCTCCATGGCGAGCATGAGGCTGGCGGTGCCGCTGGCGGCGGGCACACAGTGCTCGGCCCCGTGGTACGCGGCGAAGGCCCGCGCGAAACGCCGCTCCTGCGACTCGGCGCCCCGGTAGGGGCCGCTGATCGACCAGCGGCCGGAGGCGAGCACCCCCTCCAGCGCCCGGGCCGCGCCGGGGGCGGGCTGCGGCCACAGGGGCCAGGGGCGGGTGCGTACCGGGCTGCCGCCTTGCACGGCCAGGGACCGGGTCATCTGATCGTCCTTCCTGAGCACGGGGCTGGGGGTGGGGGAGAACGGCCGGGCGGTCAGGCGCGGAGGTTGAAGTACGAGCGGGTGTTGCCGTCGGCGCGGCGCAGCGCCACGTCCAGCGCCTGGGCGTGATCGGCGAGGCCGAACTCGTGGCTCAGCAGCGCGTCGACGTCGACCTCCCCGGCGGCCAGCAGCTCGATGGCCTCGCCGAACCGGTCGCCAGGGCCCATCGACGCCTGGAGCGAGAGGACCTTGACCACGATGTGGTGGGGCGCCATCGTCGCGGCCTCTTCGATGCGGTATCCGATCAGGCCGATGCGTCCGCCGGAGCGGACAGCCTCCACCGCCTCCTGGACCGCCAGCGGGTAGCCGGACGCCTCCAGCACGACGTCGGGGGTCAGCTCGGGGTGCTTCTCGACGAACCCGACCAGCTCGCCGGGGTCACCGCCGACGGTGTGCGGCACGCCCAGCGCGTGCGCCGCCTGGCGGCGTTCGGGCACCGGCTCCGCGAGGACGGTGACCTCGCCGCCGCGCAGCCGGACGGCCTGCGCGAGCAGCAGCCCGATCCCGCCGGCACCGGTGATCGCCACCTTCTCGCCGGCGGCGACCGAGAGCCGGTCGACGGCGTTCAGCGCCACCGCCAGCGGTTCGACCTGGCAGGCTTCGCGCAGCCCCAGGCCCTCGGGCAGCCGGTGCAGGTTGCCGGTCGGCACGGTCATGTACTCGGCGCACGCGCCGTCCCGGGTGAACCCCAGTTCCTGCAGGTCGGCGCAGAGGGTGGGCTTGCCGGCGGTGCAGTGCCGGCAGCTTCCGCAGGCCACGGTCAGGTCGCCGACCACGTTCCGGCCGATCAGTTCACGGGCGTCGCCGCCCGCCTCGACCACGGTTCCGCTCCACTCGTGCCCGGGCACCACGGGGTAGGTGAAGCCGTGCCAGACCCCCTTGTAGAAGGAGAGGTCGCTGCCGCAGATCGAGTTGTAGGCGAGCCGTACGAGTGCCTCGCCCGGCGCGGGCTCCGGTACGTCGCGCTCGGTGAGCACGGCCTGCAAGGGGGCTTTGAACATCAAGGCTTTCATCGTGCAGACCTCCGTGTCCACGGGACCGAACGGGTGTCGAGCGTCACGAGTAGCGTCCGCTCCAGCGAATGAAGCGCCCGGGGAGCGTACGCCAGCCTGTGGGGCGTTTGTCAACTAAAGCGGGCGCTGGGGTTGCTGACGTATCGACAGAGCGAACACGGGCGCCTGGCGCGCGCAGTGGGGGAGGGGTCTTTCGTGGCTGAAACCGCCCGCTCGGCCGCCCGGGGGCGCCGTCTACCGGCGGGAGCCCCCGGCCGGCGGCAGAGACAGTTCCGGCCCCGCACTCCGTGTGGCCCGCACGGCCGGCGACGGCAGCAGCACCACCACCGCGACCGTCACGACCAGCCAGGAATTGATGAACAGCAGGTCCCGGACGCTGTGCGCGACCGGCGGTTCGTCCCACGCCATCGGCCGCAGCATCACCAGCAGCACCGCCGCACCGGCCCAGCGCGGCAGACCGCGGTGGCGCAGCACCAGCCACGCCCCGGCGAGCACGGTCCAGTACATGTGATGCACCCAGGTGACGGGCTCCAACAGCAGCCAGGTGCACCCGGTGACGAGGACGGCGAGGACCGGATCACCGGTGCGGAGGCGGTACGTCCACAGGGCCCACACGGCGAGGACCACGAGAGCCACCACCGCGAACACCGCGTCCGTGGCCGGTTCACCCCACCCGAACCTCAAGACGAAGGAGAACAGCGACTGGTTGGCGGGATCCGCGATGTCCCACACCCGCTCCCGCATCCGGAACGTCTCGGACAGCCAGAAGCGACGCGAGTCCCCGGGAAAGACGGCCCACGCCAGCAGGGCCGCCCCGAGGAACACCGCACCGGCCGTGACCGCCTCCCGGTACCGCCTGCGGATCAGGAAGTACGGAACGAACATCAAGGGCGCGAGCTTCACGGCCGCCGCCAGCCCCACCAGCGCACCGCCGAACGGCCGGGGCACGTACCCCAGCGCGTCGACGAGCACCAGTACGGTCAGCAACGCGCCGACCTGGCCCCACAGTTGGGTCGACAGGCTCGGCGAACTCACCAGCACGAGCACCAGCACCAGCGCGCACAACGGGAAGGACCGCCGCTGCCGACGGCCCGGGGCGGCCCGGCAGAGCACGAGCACCGCCAGGGTCGTCGCCACGAGGGACAGGACGGACCACACCACCGCACCGGCCCGTTCGCCCATCCAGTGCAGGGGCCACAGCGCCAGCGCCGCGAACGGCGGGTAGTTGAAGACATCGCCCTCGCCGGTGGCGTAGTCGTACAGCGAACGCCCCGCGGCCCGCTCGGCGAGCGCCGACCGGTACACGTCCAGGTCGTACAGGAGCGGGTCGTCGGTACCGACACCAGGCACGAACGCCCAGGCGAGCGCGTACCCATGAGCGAGCACCAGCGCCACCGCCGACAGGACGCACGACAGCCGGGCCGGAGAACTCCCGGTGGACGGCGGGACGGAGACGGCGGATCGGAGACGCGGCACCGGTCCTCCCTGCGGGGGCATGGTTCGCCCTGATGATCGGCCGACGACCGGAGGAAGCCTCGCACATGCCCCACGGATCTGACGAGAGCGCCTGCCCGCCACGACGGACGCGGCCCACGGCCGCCACACGGCCGCCACCCCCTGTGCGACCGGCTCGCCCTCCCGGGTGGGCACCGGCGGCGGCGCGGATTTCCCTCCCGACCGGACGGCGCGACCTGCCTGGCCGGATCCCCGCGGTCCGCAGACCGCGCAGGACGCGAAGTAGGGACCGTTCGGCCCTGGCGGATCGCCCGGCCGTTCCCCCGGTGTGACCGTCCGATACGCGACGGACTCCGTACGCGGGCCTGCAACACCCGCCCGTACCTGGGTATGTTGGACGCCGTACCGGCACGGTCACATCCCGTGGAGCGGCCGGTCGTGGTGCCTCGGTGAGGTGCCCGAGCGACGGGAGAGCAGGGAATGAGCCAGGACGCGCGACCACAGACCGGCACCGTCGACGTCAGCATCCCGAGTGTGGCGCGGATGTACGACTATTACCTCGGCGGCAAGGACAACTACGCCGTGGACCGGGCGGCCTGCGAGGAACTGGACAAGGTCGTGCCGAGCACCCAGGTCCTGGCGGTCAACAACCGCCGGTTCCTGCGGCGGGTGGTCCGCTGGCTCGCGCAGGAGCAGGGCGTACGGCAGTTCATCGACCACGGATCCGGCCTGCCGACCCAGGACAACGTCCACCAGGTCGCCCAGCGGGTCGCCCCCGAGTCGCGGGTGGTCTACGTCGACAACGACCCCATCGTGCTCGCCCACGGACGCGCGCTGCTGGAGGAGAACGAGAACACCGCGGTCATCCAGGCCGACATGCGCGACACCGAGGGCATCCTGAGCCACCCCGAGGTGGTGCGGCTGATCGACTTCGACCAGCCGGTGGCCGCGCTGTTCGTGTCCGTCCTGCACTGCATCCCGGACGAGGACGATCCCGCCGGCCTGGTCAGGCGGGTCGCCGAGCGCCTGGTCCCCGGCAGCTTCCTGGTCGTGTGCCAGCTGGTCAGCGAGGACCGGGCCACCCGCGACTTCGTCACCGAGTTCATGCGGGTCAGTACGCAGGGCCAGTGGGGCCGGGTCCGTACGGCCGCCGAACTGGCCGCGTTCCTGGACGGGCTGGAGATCCTCGAACCGGGCCTGGTGGAGGTGTCGACCTGGAAGCCGGACGCGGACATCGGGCCGAAGCAGCGCACCCTGGAGTGGATCGAGTACGGCGGGGTCGCGCGCAAGCGGTAGCCCCGCGAGCGGTAGCGGCTGCGGCGGGCCGTGGCGCGCCCCGGCGCGCCGCCCCGCTCAGCCCTTCTCCGCCCCCCTGATCAGTTCCTCCATGATGGCCTGGCTGCCGCGGGGCGACTCGGCCTGGGCGCTGAGCCGGTCCATCACGGCGAGGTAGCGGTCGACGTCGTCGCGCTTGTCCAGGTAGAGAGCGCTGGTCAGCTGCTCCAGGTAGACGATGTCGGGCAGGTCCGGCTCCAGGAAGCGCAGGATCGTGATCGGCCCGCCCGCCGCCGCGTGCCCGCCGAGGTGGAACGGGGCGATCTGTACGGTGACGTTGGGCAGCCGCGCCATGTCCAGCAGGTGCCGCAACTGGCCCGCCATGACGTCCGGACCGCCGAGCGGCCGCCGCAGGGCCGCCTCGTCGAGCACCGCCCAGAGCCGGGGCGCGCCGGGCGCGGTGAGCAACGCCTGCCGCTGCAGCCGCAGTTCGACCCGCCGGTCGACCTCTTTCCTGGACGCCTGCGGATTCCCGAGCCGGCACACCGCGTAGGCGTAGTCCGCCGTCTGCAACAGGCCCGGCACGAACTGCACCTCGTAGGTGCGGATGACGGAGGCGGCCTCCTCCAGGCCGAGGAGGGTCTCGAACCAGCCGGGCAGTACGTCGTTGTACTGGTGCCACCACCCGGGTGTGCTGGTACCGCGGGCCAGCGTCAGGAACTCGGCGCGCTCCTGCTCGTCCGTGACCCCGTAGAGCGTCAGCAGATCGGCCACGTCGCGTTCCTTGCAGCCGACGCGGCCCAGTTCCAGCCGGCTGATCTTGGCGTGCGAGCCGCGGATGGCGTGTCCGGCCGCCTCACGGGTGACGCCTGCCGCCTCCCGCAGCCGGCGCAACTGCGTGCCCAGAATGATCCGCAGGACCGTGGGGCCGCCCCGGGGATGCTCGATGTGACGGCGCGGGGGCGGGATGCGTCCCGGCTGCGCGGCGACCATGGTGACTCCCCTGTTGGTCGGATGAACGCTCAGTGTCCCACCGCCTCAACTGTTCGTACAGTTGAGGTGACTATCCGGCCGACATATGCGTCAGCCGAGCCCGGCCAGGTCGTCGAAATCCCCGTCCTTGGCGCCCTGGACGAAGGCCGCGATCTCGTCGCGGGTGTAGACCAATGCCGGCCCTCCCGTGTGCCGGGAGTTGCGCACCGCGACCCCGCCGTCGGCGAGAACGGCCAGCTCCACGCAGTTCCCGTTGGGGTTGCTGCGGGAGCTCTTGCGCCACACCGCACCTTCGATGGCGCTGGCGCATATGCCGTTGGGCAATGACTGCATCTGACGTTCTCCTTACTGGAGGATGTGGCTCCGCCCGGTACGGACCCGTACGTTCGGTGGCGTGAAACGGGCCCCGCGCGGCCGTCCTTACCGATGCAATTGCAGATGTACTTGCAGCGGAAGGCCGCCGACGAGGATATTAGCCCTCCTGAACTGCACGGCCCAGCCCTCGAAAAGCCCCATGGCGGAGATCGTGATGACTACACACCCGGCACCGACCGTGCGTGACGTCCTCCACGAGGAAGCGGGTGAGGAAGAGCCGACGACCGGCCTCAACGCCTTCGCGGTGTGCGCGCTCAGCGGCGCCTACAGCGCCGTCGCGGAGGCCCGCCGCTTCACCGCCGCCACCCTCGAAGGGTGGGGCATCGACGCGTCGGTGGTCGCGGACGCGGTCCAGGTGGTCTCGGAGCTGGCCGGCAACGCCCTGCGCCACGCCACCCCCCGGGACGCGGAAGCTGCGCGGCCGGACGTGGTGTGCGCGGCCTGGCTCGCGCTGGCGCACCAGGATTCCGGCGTCCTGTGCGCCGTGTCCGACTCCAGCCGCACGGTCCCCGTCCTCGCGTCCCCGGACCTGCTCGCCGAGGACGGGCGGGGACTGTGGATCGTCGACCGGCTCAGCGAGTCCTGGGGCTGGACCCACCCGGACCACACGGGCAAGACGGTCTGGGCCCAGCTCCCGGTCCCGGGGCCGGACGCCTGAGCGAAGTCGGCACACCGCCCCTCCCGCTGACGCGACGTCCGCGGCGGGAGCACGCCCGGTGACGAGCGGAGGCGGCTTCACGGGCGTACGTCGTCCGCTTCCCGCACGTACCCGCCACCCGGCCTGACGCATTCGCCACCGTCAGAAGCAGGGCGAGCGGCGCTGCTCGTTGACGCGGACCTGTCCCATGCGTTCACTGGGAGGTACCTGATGTTCGCGACCGAAGGCGGTTGAGCATGGCGGTGGTGCGGAGGCAGCCCGGCATCGTGACGACAGCGGACACCGACGCCCGCGTACGGGCCATGGGCCACGCCGGATGACGGCACCCTCGGCCACGCCCGCCGGCACCCAGGAGCCCCTCACCTCACCGGTCAGCTCCCACAACGAGTGGGATCCGCTGGAAGAGATCATCGTGGGGCGCCTCGACGGTGCGACGATCCCCTCCGACCACCCGGTCGTCTCGTGCAACATCCCGCCGTGGTCGGCGCGGCTGCAAGCGCTCGCCGCCGGCCACAAGTACCCGCGCATGCTGGTCGAACGGGCCCAGCACGAACTCGACGGGTTCATCGCTCTCCTGGAGTCCTTCGACGTCACCGTCCGGCGCCCGGACGCGGTCGACCACCGGCGGCGCTTCGCCACCCCCGACTGGTCCTCGCGCGGCTTCTGCAACACCTGCCCGCGGGACAGCCTGCTGGTGATCGGTGACGAGATCATCGAGACCCCGATGGCCTGGCCGTGCCGGTATTTCGAGAGCCACTCCTACCGCACGGTCGTCAAGGACTACTTCCGGCGCGGCGCGCGCTGGACGGCGGCACCGCGACCGCAGCTCACCGACGAACTCTTCGACGCGCAGTTCCGCGTCCCCGAGGAGGGCGAGCCCATGCGCTACCTCCTCACCGAGTTCGAGCCGGTGTTCGACGCGGCCGATTTTGTACGCGCCGGACGCGACCTGTTCGTCACCCGGAGCAACGTCACCAACCGGATGGGCATCGACTGGCTGCGCCGTCATCTCGGCCCCGGCTACCGCATCCACGAGATCGAGAGCCGCTGCCGCACCCCCATGCACATCGACACCACCTTCGTCCTGCTCGCGCCCGGCAAGGTGCTGATCAACCCCGAATACATCGACGTCGACCGCCTCCCCGACGTCCTGTCCTCCTGGGACGTCCTGGTCGCTCCGGAACCCACCCCGATCGACGGCCGCCTGCTCAAGCTCACCTCGATGTGCGGCAAGTGGCTCAGCATGAACGTCCTCATGCTCGACGAGAAGCGGGTGATCGCGGAACGGCACCACACCGGCATGCTGCGCGCCCTCGAAAAGTGGGGCTTCGAACCCATCCCGTGCGACCTGCTGCACTACGCGCCGTTCGGCGGTTCGTTCCACTGCGCGACCCTCGACGTCCGGCGTCGTGGTGGACTTGAGTCGTACGTCGACCACGACGCCGGGTGACCGCGCCGGACGCGCCGGGGTAGCGAGGGGGAGGTGCCGCGGGGCGTGACGCGGTTCAGTGCGTCCGATGGTGGGCGCGGGCTTCGGCGGCGGTCTTCAGGTCGCGCAACCAGCCTTCGAGGCCTGCGCGGAGCATTCTGGTCGCGGTGGGAACGTCCGCTTCCACCTGGTCACCGGTGTGGGTCTCCTCGGTGCTCACCCGGACGCCGCCCCTGACCGGGGTGAAGTTCCATACGTGCACACCGTCGATGCGCAGCCCTGCGGCGACCGCCGGACCGGTCCAGCGGATGCAGGAACCCCACTTGAGCTGCTCGACGGTCGAGGTGATGTCCAAGGTGGTGGCGGGCGTCGCGGGGTTGGGCGGGATCGGGGTCGTCCACCGGAACGCCGCCCCCTTGTGCAGCGGGCCGTGGTCGAGCCGTTCCGCGGTCTTGACGGGCGGCTGCCAGGACGGCCAGCGCTCGACGTCGGTCTGGAGCTTCCAAAGGGTGTGCAGCGGCGCGTGAACCACGGTCTCGGTCCGGTGGCGGACGCGCGCGTCGGGGTCGACGCCCTTTCCGCGGCAGGTGAGGGACGTGCCGGCATGGTGCGGGCCGGTGGCCCCGGCGGGCACGGCAGCGGCCCCGAGAAGAGCGAGGGCGAGCGGGACGGTGAACAGGGCGGCGTGGAGGGTGGTGTTGCGGGTGGTGGACATGGTGTTCCCCTTGTCGTGCGGGCGGTCGGGCGGTCGGGCGGTCGGGCGGGCGGTCGGGCGGCCTGTGCTGTGCACTTGACGCACGGGATAGAAGCTCACGCGTTAGTTACAGGTTATAACTACGAGAGGGTGGGGGGTCAACAGGTCGGCTGAGGGTCGGTAAAGGTTGGCGAGAGCCTCTAACGGGCCTCTGGGCTCTCCCCGTCCGCGACCTCTCGTGAGGGGTCGTCGTCGGAGAGCCGCTGGAGGCGCCGCACGGAAGCGGCGATCTCCTGCTCGACGCTGCGCTGTTCACGCATGTCACGGGCTTCCGCGCGGCTCAGAGCCGCTTCGTTGCGGTCCAGCCGCGCCTGGCCGGCCGCGAGCAGGGCCCGTTCCCGGCCGATCGCCTCCACGGACCGCCGGCGGCGGCTGGGTACCTTCTCTCCCGCGAGGCGGCCCCGCTGGTCCACGAGGTCCTCCCGTGCGTCGAGGGAATGTTCCCGCTCGTCGGCGGCGCTCTCCCGGGCGTCGGCGAGCCGTTCGCGTACGTCGGCTGCCTCCTCCCGTACGTCGGCTGCCTCCTCCCGCACGTCGGCGGCGTCCTCCCGCGCGTCGGCGAGCCGTTCCCGCTCGTCGGCGGCGCTCTCCCGGGTGTCGGCGAGCTGCTCGCGCTCATCGGCTGCCACCTCCCGCGCGTCGACGCGGTGTTCGCGGTCTTCTGGCCGGAGCCCGGTGGCGGGGGCCGGCGGGGCGGCCGACGACTCGGTGTCCGTCCGATCGGTGTCCACCCGGAAAGTATGGGCCGCATCGAGCCTGCCGAAGAATTCCCGCCGCACGCCCGTGGCGGCAGGCGGCGGCACCCCAAGCGTCTTTCGGCCGATTTCCCGCAAGGCGGAAGAGGCGGGACCGCGCCGGACTCAGGCCCTGCGGGAGCGCGCGCATCCCGCCCAGCCGGCGGCCCTCCCGTCGTTCGTGACCGGTCCGCAGGCCCTGCCGTCGCCCGCGGTGTCCGGCAAGCGGATGCCCTTTACTTCGGCTCCACCGCCCCCTGGAGAAGGGGCTTAAAACCGTCTAAACGGTGTGTTTGCGGGTCATACGGCAGGGGAGTGATCTCCTCGCTCTCAAGATTGTTGTCGCGGCGAACGCACCGCAACACCACCACTTCAGCCGCAGTTCCGAGACAGGAGCCCGCCCATGCTTCCCGCCATGTCGCGCACCGACCGTGAACGCTTCCTCGCCGAACCGCGCGTGGGCGTCCTGGGTGTGACGGACTCCAGAGACGGCGACCGGGCGCCCCTGATCGTGCCGGTCTGGTACGGCTACGAGCCCGGCGGCGAGATCACCGTCCAGACCGGCCGCCACACCGTCAAGGGCCAACTCCTGCGCGCCGCCGGGCGGTTCAGCCTCTGCGTGCAGGACGAGGGCCGCCCCTACCGGTACGTCAGCGTCGAGGGGCCCGTCACGGCGGTCGACGACCCGGTCGACCCGGCCCTCCGCGAGGCCCTGGCCCACCGGTACCTGGACGCCGAGGAGGCCCGCGGATACCTGGCGGCCACCGCCGGCCAGCTGGCGGACGACATCACCTTCCGTATGCGTCCGCAGCGCTGGCGCAGTGCCGACTTCGCCGCCTTCGCGGCCGATTTCGCCGAAGCGGACACCGGCGGGGGCGCCACCGACTGAGCGCGCCCGCCCGCGTAACGCCGTATCTCACGAAAGCCGTTGGAGCGAGAGAGACCTGATGACCCACACGCACGTTTCCGCACGCCCGTTATCCCGGTCCCGGGCACGGACCGTCGGCGCACCGGTGACCGGCTACCCCCGGGACAGCCGTATCCCGGAGCTGTTCGAGGCGCAGGCCGCCGCCATGCCGCACGCCTTGGCGGCCCGGCACGGGCAGCGCACCATGACCTACGGGCAGCTCGACGCCCACGCCGACGCGTTGGCCGCTCGGCTGGCCGCCCACGGGGTCCGGCCAGGTGACCTGGTCGGCGTGTGCGGCAGCCGCTCGCTGGAGGCGCTGGTGGCGCTGCTGGGTATTCTCAAGGCCGGTTGCGCGTACGTACCGCTCGACGCGGATCTTCCCCCGGCTCGGTTACGGGCCATGGCCGAGGACGCGGGGCTGGGGGCCGCGGTCACCCTGCCGGGCAGTGCGCGCCGGGTGCGCGGTCTGCGCGTGTCGGTCGAGGTCGGCTCCTTGGACCGGCCCGCCGGCCCTGCCCCCGCCGATCCCGAAGTCACCCGCCCCGTCCCCGCCCCCACCGGAGCCGCCACCGACTGCGCCTACGTGGCCTTCACCTCCGGTACGACCGGCCGCCCCAAGCCGGTCGCACTGTCCCACCGGGGCGTGGTCCGGCTCGTACTGTCCGACCCGGACCTCGCCCCGCCCGCGCCGGGGGACGCAGTGCTGCACGCCTACGGTCTGTCCTCCGACGCCTCGACGATCGAGATCTGGGGCGCGCTGCTGACCGGCGCCTGCCTGGTCATCGCCGACCGGGAGGAACTGCTCTCGCCGGCCGCCCTGGAGCGGCTGTTCCATGAGCACGGCGTCACCGTCGCGTACCTGACGACGAGCGTCTTCCACCTCGTCGCCCGGACGCGCCCCCAGGCCCTGGCCCCGCTGCGCTTCGTCTCCGCCGGCGGGGAGGCGATGGACCCGCGCCTGGCGAGCGCCGTCCTCGCGGCCTGCCCCGGCACCCAGGTGGTCAACTTCTACGGGCCGACCGAGAACGCCGTGGTCTCCACCGCCCACGTACTCGGCCCCCTCCCCGAAACCGCCTCCCACGTCCCCCTGGGCCGCCCCTTCGGCGCCTCCACCTGCCATGTGCTGCGGTCCGACGGAACGCCCGCGCAGCCGGGTGAGGAAGGGGAACTGTACGTCGGCGGGGACGGGCTGGCGCTGGGCTACCTCGGCGACCCGCAGCTGACGGCCGAACGGTTCGTCGCCCTGCCCGCGGTGGAACCGGGCGGGCTGCTCTACCGGACCGGCGACCGTGCCGTACGGCACGCCGACGGGCTGCTGGAGTACCGCGGACGGCTCGACCGCCAGGTCAAACTGCGCGGCGCACGCGTCGAACTGGACGAGGTGGAGACCCGGTTACGAGCACACCCCGAGGTCGGCGAAGCGGCCGTCGAAGTCGACGCCCACTCCCTGACCGCCTACATAACGGCCACCGCCCCCGACCGCCCGTTACCGCTGCCCGCCCTGCGCGCGTACTGCGCCGAGTGGCTGCCTCCCCAGGCCGTCCCCGCCCTGGTGCCGCTGGACCGCTTCCCGGTGACCAGCGGCGGCAAGATAGACCGCACCCGCCTGAAATCCGCCGCGCCTTCGTCCGCCCCGGGGCGCCCGGCCGTACCGTCTCCCGGCCCGGACCGCCGCACCCGCCACCGGTCAGCCGCTCCACTGCCGCCCGGCACCGAAAGCCCCGGCGCCGGGAGGCCCGGCACGGCAAACCCCGGCACCGGCAGCCCCGGCACCGAAACCCTCGACGCCGCAGCCGCGCCGAACCCGCGCGAACCGGAATCGTCCGACGGCCTGCTCGGCCTCCTCACCGAAGTGTGGCAGCAGGTACTGCGCGTGCGGCCGGTCCCGCAGGACGACTTCTTCCTCCTCGGCGGAGACTCCCTGCTCGCCTCGGAGGCCGTCACCCGCACCCTCGCCGTCCTCGGCCTCGACGCCGCACTGGGCTCCGCCCTCATCAGGGCCCTGCTGGCCGCGCCCACCCTCGAAGACTTCACCGCGGCGGTACGCGAAGCCCGCGGCGGCGCCACCGGACCGGCGGGCGGAACGGAAGCGCCCGTCGACTTCGAGGAGGAAACCGCACTCGGCTTCACCCTCCCGCCCGCCGAAGGCCCGGCACCGCGCCCGCACGACGCGACGGACATCCTGCTCACGGGCGCTTCCGGGTTCGTCGGCGCGTTCCTGCTGCACCGTCTGCTGCGCGCGACGGCCGCCCGCGTCCACTGCCCCGTACGGGCCACGAGCCGCCCCCACGCCCGGCAGCGGATCCGGACCGCGCTCAGCCGCTACGGGCTGCACCTCGACGAGGCCGACTGGCGGCGCGTGGAGTGCTTCCCCGGTGACCTGACCCAGCCGCGGCTCGGACTCGGCGCCGAGCACGCCGACGCGCTGGCCCGCTGCCTGGACCTGATCGTGCACAACGGCGCCCGGGTCAACTTCCTCTACCCCTACCAGCAGCTGCGCCCGGCGAACGTCGACGGAACCCGCGAGGTCGTCCGGATCGCCGCGCCCCGCCGGGTGCCGGTGCACTTCGTGTCGACCGTCGCCGTCGTCGCCGGGTTCGGCACCGCCGGGGTACGCGAGGTGGACGAGGACCTGCCGCCGGCCCACGCGGACGGGCTGACCATGGGGTACGCCGAGAGCAAGTGGGTCGCCGAAGGGGTGCTGCGGCGCGCGGCCGCCCAGGGCCTGCCGGTGGCCGTGTACCGGCCGTACGAGGTCACCGGCGACCGGGTGCACGGCGTGTGCAACACCGAGACGGCCATCTGCTCGCTGTTCAAGATGATCGCCGACACGGGGCTGGCCCCCGACATCGAACTGCCGATGGACTTCGTCCCCGTCGACCACCTCGCCGAGTCCCTGGTCCACATCGCCACCCACCGCCCGGCCGACGGCCGGGTCTACCACCTCACCAACCCGCGCCCCGCGATGCTGTCGGACGTCCTGGACCGGATGCGCGCGGCGGGCTTCGCCCTGCGCACCCTGCCGTACGACGCCTGGGTCGGCGAACTGGTCCGCCATGTCGCCGAGAACCCGACGAGCGCCACGGCGCCGTTCGTGTCCCTGTGCGTCGACCGCAGCCGCGCCGCCGACATGTCCGTCAAGGAGATGTACCTCAAGGGCACCTTCCCCGTCCTGGGGCGGCGCAACGCCGAGGAGGCGCTGGCCGGCAGCGGACTGCACTGCCCACCGGTCGACCCGGCACTGCTGGACCAGTATCTGGAGTACTTCTTCCGCTCGGGGTACTTGGCGCGGCCCGGTTCGGCCTTGGCGACCGCTGCGGCCCCGGCCGCCTCTTCGGCCCTGACCGCCTCTTCGGACTCGACAATCTCTTCAGACTCGGCCGACTCTTCTGCCTCGGCCACCTCTCCGGGCTCGGCCGGCTCTCCGGCCGTCTCCGACGAACCCATCCCGGTTCCGGAGGTCGACCCGGGTACCGCCGGTCCGCCGTGCGCCTACGCCCGCCTGCGTAGCGAAGCGCCCGTCGTCAAGGCCAAGCTGCCCAACGGCGAGACGGGCTGGCTCCTGAGCCGCTACGAGGACGTACGAGCCGCGTTCGCCGACCCCCGCCTCGTACGGCCGCTGCTGTCGGCCTGGCCGCCCCGCGAGGGCGCCGACGCCCCGCCACCGTGCCTGCCGACCTTCCTGGAGATGACGGGGGCGCACCACGAGCGCGTACGGCGTACCGTCCTGCCCCTGTTCGGCCGACGGCAACTGGCCTTCATGGAGCCCCGGATCCGCGCGATGGCCGGGGAGCTCATCGACGCGATGGTGGCCGGAGCGGACGGCGGCACCGCGGACCTCGTCGCCTCGTACGCCGAACCACTGCCCCTGCGCGTGCTGTGCGAGACCGTCGGCCTGCCGTACGAGGACCGTGACAGCTACCTGCCGCACACCCTCGCACTCCTGGGCGCGTCCGGCCTGACGATGGAGGAAGTGCTCGCCGCCCTGTACGCGCTGCAGGACTACGCCGCCGACCTCATCGACCGCAAGGAGCGGTGCAACGAGGGCGAGGGCGAGGGCGAGGGGAAGGGCGGAGATCAGGACTACATCCAGCTGCTGCTGGACCGAGCCCGTCGTCCCGACGGCGAGATCACCCGGGACGATGTGGTCAGCTTCGTCGTGACCATGCTCATGGCGGGCTACAAGACCAACATCCAGCACACCGGCAACGCCCTGCTCACCCTGCTCACCCACCCCGAGCAGCTGCGAACACTGCGCGAGGCGCCCGAGCGGATCGGCACCGCGGTGGAGGAACTGCTGCGGCACGTCCCGCTGATGAACGCCATCAACATCCTCGTGGCGACCGAGGACTTCACCCTGCACGGCCGGCACATCCGCGCCGGCGACGCGGTCGTGCCCGTACCGGCGTCCGCCAACCGCGATCCGGAGGCGTTCACCGAGCCGGACCGCCTGGACCTGACCCGGACCCCCAACGCGCACGTCGCCTTCGGGCACGGCCCCCACGCGTGCACCGGCGGGCACCTCACCCGTATGCAGCTGGCCATCGCGATCCAGGTGCTGCTGGAACGCCTGCCCGGCATCGAACTGGCCGTTCCGGCGGAGAGCATCGACTGGGACGAATCCACCCCACTGCGCGCACCGGCCCGGCTCCCCGTGCGCTGGTGAGTCCCCGTATCGCCCGATACCGCTGACAACCACGCCCCGCACGCGGACTCCCCCCTCCGAAGTCCCCACCGTCCCGAGCCCCCACCGTCCCGAGCCGACTCCGACACTGGGAAAGGCCCACTTCACGTGACCAAGCCACCGCAAACGACCACCCCCGACCCGGCCTCGCACGACGCGCCCCTTCCGACCGATGCGCCCCTTCCGACCGAGGAGCCCCTCCCGCACTACCCCTTCAGTACCCGCGGCGACCGGCTCGCGCCCGAACTCGACGAGCTGCGCGCCCGCTGCCCGGTGGCCCGGGTCCGTACCAACTCGGGTGAACAGGCCTGGCTGGTGACCGGTTACGAACTGGCCCGGAACGTCCTGCGCGACCGCGCGTTCGCCCGCTCCGTCCTGGCCGAGGCGGACAGTCCCGCCCAGGACGCCCCCATCCTGGCCCCCGAACTGCTCGACGCCATGAACCACCTCCACCAGGCCGGCCTGCGCGACGAAGTACTCCGGGCCCTGGGCCGTGACCAGCCCGAACTGCCCGCCGACTGGGTCGCGGACATCACCGGTGAGGGCCTGGACGCCATGGTTCGCGAAGGCGGCCCCGGTGACCTCCAGCGCCATTTCGCGGAGTGGGTCGCCGGCCAGTGCCTGTGCCGGTTGCTCGGCCTGCCCTTCGCGGACCGCGACTGGCTCGCCGTACGCGCCGACCTGGACCTGACCATGGTCACCCCGACCCCCGAGGAGCTCGCCCGCAACTGGGAGGAGATCCGTGCGTACATGGAAGCGCACATGGCCGGCCGCCACCCCGGCCGGCCGCGCGGCCTCGCGGACCGCCTCGCCGACCTCAACGCCACGCACGAAGGGCTGACGTGGCGGCAGCTGTCGAACATCCTGGCCGTCCTGTTCGTCAGTGGTTACGAGGACTTCGCGAGCTTCCTGGGTGTCGCGGCGTTCAACCTGCTCCAGCGCCCCGAGGTGATGAGCGCGGTGCGGGCCCGGCCGGAGACGATGCCGCAGTGCGTGGAGGAGCTGCTGCGGTGCAGCGTCGTCCTGGGCAACGCGATCCCCCGTTTCGTCACCGAGGACGCGGACCTCGGACCGGCGCGGGTGAAGGAGGGCGAGATGATCCTGCTCTCCCTGGACGCGGTCAACTACGACGCCGCCGCCTTCCCGGACCCCACGTCCTTCACCCCCACCCGCACCCCCAACCCGCACCTGCGCTTCGGATACGGACGTCACCACTGTCCCGGCGCCCACCTGGTCCGCCGCCAGTCCGACATCGCCTTCCGCGTCCTCCTGGACCGCCTGCCCGGCATCCGCCTGGCCGTGCCCCCGGCCGAGGTCCCCTGGCACCCGAACCGCATGGCCATCATGCCGGCCGAGGTCCCAGTGACCTGGTGAACGAACCGTGCAGTTGATTCGGCCGGTACGGCGGATACGGACGGTAGCGGCGGAAAAGGGGGTGGCCCACGCGGCGCGGAGCGGCTTGGATACGACGCGAGTCGTGATCGACACAGAAGGGGGCAAAAGTATGCGCAAGATCGCAACAGCCGCCGCAGGGCTCTCCCTCGCCCTGGGCGCTGGACTTGCCGTAGCACCCAGCGCCGAGGCGGCGACGCCCTGTCCGAGCGGAGCGGTCTGCATCCGTGAGACGAACGGCACCATCCTGAACAAGAACATCTTCTACAGCTACGGCGCGCACAACCTGTCGAACGTGACCGGCGTACGCGTGATGGTCAACAACCAGACCGGTGGCGCGGGTTTCCAGATCTGCCGCGGGTACAACGGCACCAACTGCTACCCGGTGGTGCGCTACGTGGGCGAATACGCGCCGTACGACATGACGCCGATCAACTCCGTGGTCCTCGTGCGCTGACCCGGCAGCGAGCCGTCCTGGCGCTCGCGATCGCAAGACCGCCGAAAGCCTTCGCAGTGGAGAGCTGTCAGGGCTTTCGGCGGACGCGTCGGTCGCCCCGTGTACCGCACAAATGCACGCCCTTCCCGAACCTGGCCAAGCCCCCCAGAATCAACCCTGTAGCGCAGCACCCCTGCACCCCTTGTGCCGCAGCACCTCTGCACCGCAGCACCTCTGCACCCCGGAACCCAGCAGCCCGAGCAACCCGACAACAGGGGGAAGACATGCGACCCAACGCCGTGACAAGAACCCTCGTCAGCCTCGCCGCAGTCGCCGGTATCGCCGCCGGCGGCCTGGCCGGCGCCACCGCCGCGTCCGCGTCCGCACAGCCCGTCCGCCCTGCGCAGGCGACGGTCAGCGCCGGCCACATCGCGCCGCTCGCCGTGAACAATCTCGGACTGAACTCCAGCGAGGCCACCTGGGTCCAGTGCTGGATCAAGAAGTACTACGGCTACAACGGCGCCCTCGACGGCAAGCTGGGCACCGACAGCTGGAAGGCCATGCAACGCTTCCTCAAGACGCACTGGGGCTACAACGACAACATCGACGGCATCGTCGGCACGAACACCATCAAGGCACTGCAGCGCAACTTGAAGCAGTACCACGGCTACACGGGCGACATCGACGGCATCGCCGGGGCGAAGACCAAGGCCGCGTTCAAGGACTTCGCGGCTGATTCCCGGCCGCACTGCTGAGCGGCTCCGGAACCGCATCCGTAGCGGAACCGGCCGAGCGGCGCCCTCCACGCGGCGCCGCTCGGGCACGTCAGACGGCAGCGGCCGGACCGCCCGACACCGGCCCCGCCGGCAGGTGAACCGTCATGATCAGATGGCACGTCGCCTCCCCCGCGCCGCGATAGGTGTGCGCCTTGTCACCGTCGAAGGTCGCCGTCTGGCCCGCTTCGACCGTGTGCTCGGCGCCGTCCACGGTCAACGTCATGCAGCCGGCTGTGACGCTGACGGTCTCCACGACTCCGGCCTGGTGGGGGTGGCTGGGATATTCCTCACCCGGTTCCAGCCGCCAGCGCCAGATCTCGGCCGGGGCCGGGCCCGAGGTCGTCAGCATGAGCCGGGCCTCACTGCCCCGCTCGCCGGCCCACAGCGGTGTGACCGCCCCCGCGTCCACCACCCGCACACGGCCTTCGGGTGCCCCCTCCATCAGGGCGGACACCGAGACGCCGAGCGTGTCGGCCAGCCGGATCAAGGTCGAGAAGTTGGGGTTGCCCTGGGCTTTCTCCAGTCCCACCAGCGCTCCCTTGCTGACCTGGGCCCGCCGGCTCAGTTCGTCCAGGGACAGGCCCGCGCGGGCACGGGCCGCCTTGACGTTCTGCGCGAGTGCCCGCAGGGCTGCGGCCGTCTCGGCCATCTGATCACCTTCCACAGCTGAACCAATCGAATGCACCACTCGGTCATTCGGTTGACATTCCCCGGTCGTTTCGATGTACGGTCTAGTCGTTCCATTGAAGCGTAAGGGATGGTGCTGTGATCGCTCTACTGCTGGCCCTCGGAAGCTCCCTCGCCTACGGATGCGCCGACTTCCTCGGCGGTCTCGGCGCCCGGAAGGCGCACGTGCTGCGTACCGTGATGATCGCGGCTCCGGCCAGTCTCGCGGTCGAATTGCTGCTGTGGCCGGTGCTCGGTGCCTCCTTCAGCCCCGCCGCCCTGGGCTGGGGCGCCGCTTCCGGGGTGGCCTCGGCCGCCGCGTTCGCACTGCTCTACAAGACCCTGGCGATCGGCCCGATGAACGTCCTCTCACCCGTGACCGCGCTGATCTCCGCCGCGCTGCCCGTCGGTGTGGGCCTGCTGCAGGGCGAGCGGCTGGCCACGGCCGGGCTGATCGGCCTGCCCCTCGCGCTGGTGGCGGTCGTACTGGTCAGCGCCGGGCACGGAGCCGGGGCCGCGCGCCCTTCCCGTACGGCGCTGCTGCTGGCCTTCGGCGCGGGTGCCGCCATCGCCCTCCAGCTCGTCTTCCTGCACCAGGCGCCGTCCGACAGCGGAGTGGCTCCGCTGATCATCGGCCGGACGGTCTCCTCGGCCGTCACCCTGACCGCGGCCGGTCTGATGCGCCGCGGGCTCGGGCCCGAGAAGCCCGCCTACGCGCTGTCGGCCACGGCCGGTGTACTGGACTCCCTGGCGAACCTGCTGTTCCTGCTCGCCTCCCGCAGCGGCGACCTGACCGTCGTCGCCGTGATCACCGCCCTCTACCCGGCCGGTACGGTCATGCTCGCCCGCGGGGTGCTGGCTGAACGCATCCACCGCGGCCAGCTCGTCGGCCTGGGCACCGCCGCCGTCGCCGTCAGCCTCCTCGCCCTCACCTGAACCCCGCCCCACCCGCACTCCCTCCGCACTTCACCCCGACCTCTTCCGACCTCGTCTGACCTCTTCAAGGAACGGAGCCCCCACCCATGCCCTTCCACCTCAGCCCCGCCGTCGCCGACGCCTTCCCCGGCACCCTCATCGCCCTGGTCACCGCGACCGGCTTGCGCGGCCACGAACCCTGGCCCGCCACCACGGCCGCTCTCGAAGACCTGGAGCAGCGACTCGCCGCGGGCACCTGGCAGCCCGCCGACGAGTCCGACCCCCGTATCGAGGCGTGGCACACCGCTTACCGCTCCTTCGGCACCAACCCCCGCCGCATCCGCCCCAGCGTCGACGCGCTCGGCCGCCGTATGGCCAAGAAGGGCACCCTGCCGCGCATCAACCCGGCCGTCGACTCCTACAACGCGGTCTCCGTCCGGCACGGCCTGCCCGCCGGCGCCTTCGACCTGAGCCACGTCACCGGCGATGTCGACATCCGCTACGCGGACGGCACCGAGACCTTCACCCCGCTCGGCGAACCCGACACCACCGAGCACCCCGAGCCCGGTGAAATCATCTACGCCGACACCACCCGCGTCCTCACGCGCCACTGGAATCATCGTGACGCTCACCGCACCCGCGTCACCGAAAACTCCACCCACGTCACCTTCGTCCTCGAAACCCTCCACGCCACCCGCGACGGCCACCTCCTCAAGACCGCCGCGCACGAACTCCAGGACCTCCTCACCCCGCACACCGAACACACCACCGTGCACTACCTGACCCCGTCCCAGCCCACGGCCTCTCCGACGAACTCCTGAGAGAAGGCCGCCACCAGCCCGAACCCCGAAAGGCGAGCATCCATGCGCACTCTCTACGTGGTCACCCACCCGGAAGCGACACACCACGTCGAGAACGTCGTCGGCGGATGGCATGACTCACGGCTGACACCCGCCGGCGTCCGCGCTGCGGCCTCCCTCGCCCAGGCGATACGGTCCAAGGTCCCGCTCGGCGCAGAGGTGGAGCTCTTCTCTTCGGACCTACGGCGCACCGTACAGACGGCCGAGCCCATAGCAGGACTGCTCCACTCAGAACCGATACTGGACCGCAGGCTGCGGGAGAAGTCCTACGGTGAGGCGGAAGGAAGGCCGCAGGAGTGGCTGGACCGGCGTTTCGTCCCACCGCCGGCCGTACCTCTTGCGAGCACCAGGTCATCGTGACGCACGGCGGCTCGCTGACATTCGTCGTAGCTGCGTGGATCAACATGCCGATCGAATCAGCCGGTTACGCCAGTTTCCTGGCCCCCTCCGGCAGCATCACCACCCTGCGCGAGGACCACTATTTCCACAACCGCCAGGTCACAACCCTCGGCGACGCCCGCCACCTCGACACCATCCGTCCCGGCTGACTGGTCCCGTCACCGCACCAGGCCGCCCATACGGTGACGTGTGTGCCGGAACGCGGCCCGGACCTCGGTGACCAGCAGATCCGGCTGTTCCAGGCCGGGGAAGTGGCCGCCGTGATCCATCTCGTGCCATGACCGGAGGTCGAGATAGCGGCGTTCGGCCCAGCGCCGTGCGGTCGGCCATGGCTCGGCCGGGAACAGTGAGCAGGCGGTGGGCGTCGTCACCGGTTGCGCGTTCTCCTCTTCGGCGCTGCGGGGTACCCACCGCATGGTCTCCCAGTACCAGCGGGCGCTGGACGCGCCGGTCCCGGTGAGCCAGTACAGGGCGATGTTGTCCACCTGCTGCGACACGCTCACCCCGCCGCCGGCCTCGGGCCGGGTGTCGGAGTAGGCCGCGAACTTCTCACCGAGCCACGCCGCGAGACCGGCGGGGGAGTCGAGCAGGGAGTAGCCGAGCGTCTGCGGACGCGTCGCCATGATCATTCCGAAGCCGTAACCGTCCGCGAGATGGGTGTCGCGTCGTGCCAGCATGCGTTGCTCCGCCGGGTCCGGCGTGTTCCGGTCCTCCGGCAGGGGAGAGGCGAGCGGCATCGTCAGGTGCAGACCGGCGACCCGCTCGGGCACCTGGCGCGCCAGTTCCGTACTGACGTAGGCACCCCAGTCACCGCCGTGCGCGCCGAACCGCTCGTACCCGAGCGCGGTCATCAGCTCGGCCCATGCCCGCGCCGTACGGGCAGGCTGCCAGCCGCGCTCGCGCGGACGCTCGCTGAACCCGAACCCTGGGAGCGCCGGTACGACGACGTGGAACGCGTCGGTGGCGGAACCGCCATGAGCGACGGGATCGGTGAGGGGCCCGAGGATGTTCTCGAATTCGAGTACGGAACCTGGCCAGCCGTGGGTCAGCACCAAGGGGAGCGCCGTGGGCTCGGGCGAACGCACATGCCAGAACGCGATGTTCAGGCCGTCGAGGCGGGCGCGGTAGTGCGGGATCGCGTTCCAGCGGTCTTCCGTGGCCCGCCAGTCGTGCTGTCGCCAGGCGCTGAGCAGCGTCCGCATCCGGTCGAGTTCGATGCCCTGGGTGGCGTCCGGCACGGTCTCCGGCTCCGGGAGCCGGACCTCGTCCAGACGGGCCCGCAGCAGGGCCAGCTCGCGGTCAGGAATGTGGATGGGGTAGGGCTCGATGCGCGCGTTCTCAGGCGTTGTCGCCGTGCTTCCAGACATGTACGAAACCGTAGGTACCGCCACCGCCTGGGCCCATGCGTGAGATTGCCGCGCCGTGGTCAGGAATTGCGGTACGCCGAGGGACGGACGCCGGTGTGGCGCAGGAACGCCGTGGACAGGGCGCCGGCGTCGGCGAACCCGCAGAGCGGCGCGATCCGGGCGACCGTGAAGTCGGTGTCCCGCAGCAGACGTTTCGCCTCCTCGATGCGCAGGCGGATGAGGTACCGGTGGGGCGTTTCTCCCGTCGCCCGGCGGAACACGCGCACGAGGTGGAAGACGCTCAGATGCACCTCGTCCGCCATATCGGACAGGGTGAGCGGCTCGGCCAGCCGGTCACGCATGAGCGCGACCGCCGCGCGGACACGCGCGTCCTCCCGCGCGGGGGTGTGCCCGCCCGGGGCCCGGGAGTGGCGGGTGAGCAGGTGTACGGCCAGGAAGGCGGCCGAGGCCTCGGCGTACAGGTCCCCGGTCTCCTCCGCCGAGCCGACGGCACGGACCGCCTCCACGAGCAGCGGATCCCCGGCGGCCACGGAGGCCGCCATGCGTTCGTAGTCCACCGCGCCGCATCCCAGCTGCGCCGCGGCCCGCTCGACGGTGCCGCGCGGGATGTGCACCTGCACACTGCGCAAGGGCCCGTCCCCGCGATAGCGGCGCAGCACCGGCCGGTCGGGAACTCCCAGTTCGAGCCGGCCCGGCGCCCAGGCGTGACGGTGCCATCGACCATCGGCCCGCGTCTCCATCACCGCCTGGCCGCCCACCGGCAGAACCAGGTGCAGATCCGCCGCGGCCGGCAACTCCATGCTCTCGACCACCGGGACGTGATGGAACCGCTGGACGAGCAACGACTGCCAGCCGGCGTCTTCCCAACTGCAGTGGGTCCGCCGGACGTAGGCATCCATGTCGAACCCGGTGTAGGGCTGGAGGTCGAAATGAGCGGAATTGAACACCATGCGGCCGAGCGTAATGGAGAGCCGGTGCACTGGACCCCGTGAACAGGCCGATCGCCGGCTGGGCGGTGCGCCTTGGCGGCCGCGGTTGTGATGCGACTGCCAAGGCTCTCGTCACAGACTGGTGCTTTCGCGGGTTGGGGCGCCATCGCTTTCGGCGTCCCCAGCCCCCAGTCCCCAGCCCCCAACCCTCAACGCCTCAGAGCATGAGCAGAAGTCGCGTGTGCGGAACCAGCTTCCGGTTCACACTGGTGCTCTGCACGAATATGGTGAAGTCGTCATTACGGTCGGGATTGACACGGACCTCCGCATCCGGCAGACCCAGCAGAGACCGGGCCTCCGGTCCCGTGTACACCCGGTCCGTCTTCTTCTCCAGTACCGCGATCTGCTTCCGTGCCTGGATCTTCTCCGACTTGCTCAGCTGATAGAACGCACAACCGGTACGGTAACTGTGCCCGCATTCGATGACCCAGTCCCGTATCGCCGCTGCCCGGGCCACGGGAATCAGCTGGTACTTCGACGGGTCCACCGGAGTGAGGCCGGCGGCCTTGATGGTTTCCTCATTGACCGCATCCGCGCCCGTGGAAAAGACCGCACGCGATCCCCGGATGCCCTGGGCCCGGCCCACCATGAAATTCTCGGTGGCCTGCTGGATGACCTGCCCGGCCTCCTCCAGGCCCTGGGTGCTGGTGGCGTCCCAGATGGCGATGTTGTCCTTCGGGAAGCCGCACTGCATGGCTTCGCGCTTGCCCATCTGGTCCGGCACGAGGACGGCCAGCGTCCAGTTGTCCTGCTGCGTCTGAATCATCTTGGCCACGGCCTGGACCAGTTCACGCGGGTCCTTGCCGGGGGCGTCCGGACAGTGGTGACTCGCATTCTCCTGCCCGTCGGTCAGCACGAACGTGAGAAAGCTGTGGTCGCCGTACAGCTGCGCCGTCTGAGCCAGCTCCCGTTGCGACTTCAGCGTGGCCGCCAGCAGAGCCGTCATTCCACCGACCCGGTACAGCTGCTTCAGGGACGGCATCCGCAGCACGTCCTTGTCATAGATGACGCATTCCACCATGTCCGCGAAGGCATACACCGTGACCCGGGTTTCCTGGCCCAGCTCCTGCGACCGGCGGGCCAGATACGCGATCTGCTGATCGGCGACATCGACGACCTTACGGCTCAGGTGTGACATGGACGAACTGGCATCCAGCACGAGAGCGACGTGATTGATGTAGTTCTGGTTTCCGGACATGAGCGGCTCCCCCTCTTCTGATTCGGTGTTCCCACCTTCTCACCCACCACTGACAATCGGCCTTGGAGCGGAGGGAGCACAGGCAGCACAGGTAGCGGGAGAGAGGAGGAAGCGCAGGAGGCGCACGGACCGCAGGGACCGCAGGGACCGCAGGGACCACAGAGATCGCAGACCACAGAGACCACAGAGACCACTGAGATCGCAGGACGGCCGCCGGCCCCACCGCACCAGGGGACCGCCCCCTACGCCTGCCCCTGCCTCTGCTCCTGCTCCTGCTCCCGCTCCCGCTCCTGCCGCTGTGACGGCACGTCCCGTCCCTCACCGCGGCCCCGGCGCAGTACCGCGGTGGCGGTCGCCAGGAAGTCCCGTACGGCACCCGTGCAGTTGCTCTCCGGTGCCGCCAGGCAGGTTCCGACCGGCAGAGCGTCGGTGACGGGCAGATGGACGAGGTCGGGGCGGGAGTACGAGCCCGCGACGCTGAGGGGGACGAGGGCGATGCCCTGCCCGGAGGCGATGAGTTCGAACTTCTCCTCCAGGGAGGACGTACGCCGCGTCCTGACGTCGAGGACCGGCTCGCCTTCGAGGTCGGCGGACGTGAGGGCGCCACGCCCGGCCAGCGGATGCGTCACGGGCAGGCACGCGACCTTGGTCTCGTGGCCGATGGGGACGGTGTGCAGCCCCGAGTCGTCGAAGGGGCGCCTGAGGTACCCGACGTGCGCGCGGCCGTCGCGCAGCGGTGCGTCCTGTTCCCACCAGCGAAGTGGGAAGACGTCGATCATGGCCTCCGGGTGCGCCGCGGTGAACGCCCGGATCGCGTCCGCGACATGGAGGCCCGGCGAGAAGGCGATGACCAGCCGCTGCTCGCCCTGCTCGGCCTCGTGGACGCGCCGCAGCGCCGCGTCCACCACTGTGGTGATCCGCGGCGCCTCGTCGTACAGCTGCCGGCCCGCGGGGGTCAGCTCGACGCTGCGCGTGGTCCGGGTGAACAACCGGCACCCCAGCTCCTGTTCGAACGCGCGGATCTGCCGGCTGAGGACCGGCTGTGCGATGAACAGGGCCTGGGCCGCCCGGCCGAAGTGCCGGTGCTCGGCCACCGCGACGAAGTAGCGGAGCTTGCGCAGATCGAGATCCATGCCCTGACGGTATCAATGCGGACGGAAGGGTATTGGACGTCCGGTCGGACCCCTCGGAGACTTGCCGTGTCATCAGCCGACGCGCCGAGGACGAGCGGCGAGGACGAGCATGCCGGTCGGCCCGGCGAGCCCGTACCCTGCGGCCCACGGCCGATCGGCCACCCACCCACGGGCACGAGCACGTGGTCGGAACCGAAACGGCCCCCTTCGGCTGAGGACGGCCGCTCCCGCACCACCCGCTGCCGCGACCGCTCCCGACATGGCCGTTCGCCGGCGAACCACCGCCGGCGAACCACCGCCGGCGAACCACCGCCGACGACGCCGGCCGTGTCCCTTGCCACCTTGTCAGCCCTCACCCATGAACAGGATGCACATGACCGACACCCGCCAGACCGCTCTGATCGTCGGGGCCTCCCGGACCCTGGGACTCGGGCTGGCCGCCGAGTACCTGCGCCGCGGCTGGGACGTCATCGGTACGGTCCGGGGCGCCCGGCGCACCGGACTGCACGACCTGGCCGAAGCCTCCGACGGGCGGCTGACCGTCGAGTCGCTGGAAATGACCGATCCGGAACAGATAGCGGCCCTGCGCGACCGACTGAAAACGCGCACCCTCGACCTGCTCTTCGTCAACGCCGCCATCACGCGCGGCGACCTCCCGATCGGCGAGGTCCCGACGGACATGTTCACCGAGGTCATGGTCACCAACGCGCTCGCCCCGATGCGCGTCCTGGAATGGCTCCGCCCGCTGGTCGCGCCGGCCGGAACCATCGGCGTCATGTCCTCCGACCAGGGCAGCATCACCCTGAACACGGACGGCGGACAGGACCTGTACCGGGCCAGCAAGTCCGCGCTGAACCAGCTCATGCGCAGCTACGCCGCCCGCCACGCCGCCGACACGCGGACGCTGCTGCTCATGGACCCGGGCTGGGTACGCACCGAACTGGGCGGGATGGAGGCCGATCTCAGCGTCGAGGAGAGCGTCCCGGGGGTGGCGGAGACCATGGAGCGCCACCGAGGGAAGACCGGCCTCCACTTCGTCGACCATCAGGGGCAAGTGGTGCCCTGGTAGCTTCTGCGGCCGGGACGGGCCGGAACCGACCGGACGCCCTCGCCCCGGCCGTACCCGGTCGGGCGTTCGGCGTCGGTCGGCTCAAGTGGGGCCGACACCAACCCTTGAAGCCGCGTACCTCTGGCCATGGGCGAAGGCACGAACTCCAGCACCGACCGGCCGGATCGACCGGACCGGCGCGTATCAGGCTCGGTACGGCGCCGGCTCCCGGGCCCCGGCCGACCTGTCGGCCGCGGCAGTGGTGTCAGGGAAGAAGCGGCGGGCGGCGAGGGCGACATGGACCAGGCCGATCAGTACGGGCACTTCGATGAGGGGGCCGACCACCCCGGCCAGCGCCTGCCCGGAGGTGGCGCCGAAGGTGGCGATGGCCACCGCGATGGCCAGCTCGAAGTTGTTGCCCGCGGCGGTGAACGCCAGCGTCGTCGCCCGTGGGTAGTCCAGGCCGGCCGCGCGGCCCAGGGCCATGGACCCGGCCCACATGAGGGCGAAGTACGCCAGCAGGGGCAGCGCGATTCGCGCGACGTCCAGAGGCTGGGAGGAGATCGCATCTCCCTGCAGGGCGAACAGGACGACGATCGTGAACAGCAGCCCCCACAGGGCGAACGGGCCGATCCTCGGGATCAACTTGGTCTCATACCAGGCGCGTCCCTTGGTCTTCTCGCCGATCCGGCGGGTCGCGAACCCGGCGACGAGCGGGATGCCGAGGAAGATCAGCACGCTGCGGGCGATCTCCCACACCGAGATGTCCAGCGTCGTCTGGTCCAGACCCAGCCAGCCGGGCAGCACCTGGAGATAGAACAAGCCCAACGCGGAGAACGCGAGCACCTGGAAGACGGAGTTCAGGGCGACCAGGACGGCGGCGGCCTCGCGGTCGCCGCAGGCCAGGTCGTTCCAGATGATGACCATGGCGATGCAGCGGGCCAGCCCGACGATGATCAGTCCGGTCCGGTATGCCGGCAGATCGGGCAGGAAGATCCAGGCCAGGGCGAACATGACGGCCGGGCCGATGATCCAGTTGATCGCCAGGGACGGGATCAGCAGGCGGCGGTCGCGGGTGACGGTGTCCAGGCGGTCGTAACGGACCTTGGCAAGGACCGGATACATCATCACCAGCAGGCCGAGCGCGATCGGCAAGGAGACGCCAGTGACGCTCACCTTGGCCAGCGCGTCCCCGAGCCCTGGGATGAGGCGGCCCAGTCCCAGGCCGAGGCCCATGGCCAGCAGGATCCATACGGCCAGGAAGCGGTCCAGGAAGGACAGCCGGGCGGCGACCGACCCGGCGGCTGGGCCGGTTTCGGCGGTCATGAGGCGGCCCCGGTCGGCTCGGGCAGCGGCTGCCCCGCCGGGCGGGTCAGGACGCCGGCGAGCCGGTCGGTCATCTCGGGCAGCAGCCAGTAGTACACCCACGTTCCACGGCGTTCGCAGTCGATCAGGCCGGCCTGGCGCAGCAGCTTGAGGTGGTGGGAGATCGTCGGCTGGGACAGGCCGAAGGCCGGGGTCAGGTCGCACACGCACACCTCGCCACCGGCTCGGGAGGCGATCATCGACAACAGCCGCAGCCGCACCGGATCCCCGAGCGCCTTGAAGACCTTCGCCAGCGCGGTGGCCTGGTCCTCGTCCAGCGGAGCGGTCAGCAACCCCGGACAGCACTCCTGGATCCCGACCTCCTGGACCCCGCCCTCCCGAATCTCGCACTCCTGGTTCCCGACGGGCGCCTCAGGCTCTTGTTTCGACATCCCTCTATATTGACGAACGCCTATCCAGGGCGCAAGCTGGCCTGCATCGAAAACCGTCGATGCAATGAGAACAGGGAGGACGCCATGTCCCGTGTCCAGCTCGCCCTCAACGTCGCCGACCTGGAGGCGTCGGTGGCCTTCTACTCCAAGCTCTTCGGCGTCGGGCCGGCCAAGCGCCGCCCCGGATACGCCAACTTCGCCGTCACCGAGCCGCCGCTGAAGCTCGTCCTCATCGAGGGCGAGGCGGGCCAGGAGACCCGGCTCGACCACCTCGGCGTCGAGGTCACCTCCACCGAGGAGGTCACCGCGGCCACCGACCGCCTCAAGGAGGCCGGTCTGGCGACCTTCGAGGAGAACGACACCTCCTGCTGCTACGCCTTGCAGGACAAGGTCTGGGTGACCGGTCCCGGCAAGGAGCCCTGGGAGGTCTACGTCGTCAAGGCCGACGCCGACCGGATGGGCAAGAGCCCCGCCCCGGGCGGTGATGCCTGCTGCGCCGGCGAAAGCGCGGCTGCTGAGTCCGCCCAGGCTGCCGCTGGTTGCTCCTGCGGCGGCTGACCCGCCGGCACGGCGAAGAACGCGGCCGCTCACCGTCGAAGTCCCGCCGGCCAGGCCGCCGGGGCGTGGCCGGTAGGGCGTCCGCCGTAGCGCAACTCATTGCGCCCGGGGCCAAGACCGTACCCAGGAATCTCGTCAGGTGTCCGACCCGTCGGGACGCTCAGCGCGACCGGGGTCGTCCGGCCCCGGGGACCGCGGAGGGGAGCTACGGCCATGAAGGCGATCGTTCAGTATGCGTACGGGGCGGAGGACGTCCTGGTCCTGCGGGACATCGACCGTCCCGTACCGCGCGACGACGAGGTGCTCGTCGAGGTACGTGCGGCCGGTGTGGGGCCCGAGGTGTGGCACCTGATGACAGGCAAGCCGTACGTGGCCCGGGCGGTCCTCGGACTGCGTAGGCCCAGGAACCCCGTCCGGGGCTGGGACGGGGCCGGGCGGGTCGTGGCGGCCGGGGCGAAGGTGACCGGCTTCGGGCCGGGGGACGAGGTGTTCGGCACCTGCCCGGGGTCCTTCGCCGAGTACGCGCGGGCCAAGGCCGACAGGGTGGTGCTCAAGCCCGCCGACCTCACGTTCGAGCAGGCCGCCGCCCTCCCCGTCTCCGGCATGACCGCCCTCCAGGCGCTCAGCGGCACGTCCCGGCCCCGGCCCGGTCAACGGGTCCTCGTCATCGGTGCGTCCGGCGGCGTGGGAACGTACGCCGTCCAGCTCGCCACGGTGTACGGCGCGGAGGTCACCGGCGTCTGCGGTCCCGCCGGCGCGGACCTCGTCCGGTCCCTGGGCGCCACCCACGTCATCGACTACACGCGTCAGGAGATCACCGATGGCCCGTACCGCTACGACGTCATCGTCGACAACGCGGGACTCCGGCCGCTGCCCGTACTCCGCCGGGCCCTCACACCGCGCGGCACTCTCGTCATCGTCGGCGGCGAGGGCGGGAGCGGCTTCCTCGGCGGGATGAGCCGTGACCTCCGGGCCGTCCTGCTCTCCCCCTTCCGCACCCAGAACCTCCGCAACCTCATCTCCCTCACCCGCCGCGAGGACCTCCTGGCCCTGAAGGACCTCGCCGAGAAGAAGCAGATCACCCCGGTCATCGACCGCACCTACCCCCTCGCCGAGGCACCCGCGGCCCTCCACCATCTGAGGCACGGCCACCCTCGGGGCAAGCTCGTCGTCACCGTCTGACGGCTGCCCGCCATCGCGCGATCGGGCCGCGGCGATGGCGGACGAGTACGGCCACCCCGGCGCGACCTGCTTCGTCCGGGGCCCAGCCGGGTCAGCCCCGATAGCGGGCGCGGCCCACGGCGGCGGCCACGGTCAGCGGGACGGTCAGGATCGCGGCCGTCAGGAACATGCCCCGATAGGCGTGGTCTTCCGCGGGGCCGGCGGCGAAGGCGCTGGCCAGGGCGCTGCCGACGTAGAGGGCCACACCGAACATCGCGACACCGGTGGCGCGGGCCGCCGGCGACAGCGCGGTGGCCCAGGACTGGATCGTGGAGTGCATGAACGACCAGCCGCCACCGAGCAGCAGAGAGCATCCGACCAGCGCGGGCACCGACTGGCTGGCCGCGGCGAGGCCGAACGCCACCGCTATCTGCACCCCGCCGACCACGATCAGCCGCACCGGCGTCCAGCGCCCGACCAGCCGCTTGACCACCTGCGCCGCGGCCATCGAGCCCACGCCGTACAGCGCGGACACCGCGCCGGCCAACGTCGCCGAGGCGCCCTGGGCCTCCAGCGCCGGCGCGATGTACGTCAAGAAACCGAGCAGGGTGGCGCCTTCGAGCATCGCGACGGCCATGACGTACCACTGCCAGCGGGAACTCAATACGATCTTGAACGGGGCGAGCAGCGCACCCGATGCCGCCCGCGGCGGTTCGGGCAGCCGGCGCAGCGCCACGACCAGATAGGCGGCCACCAGGCCGGGCAGGGCGAACACCAGCCGCCAGCTGACGTAGTGCGCCAGCGCCCCGGCGACGACGGTGGCCACGGCGGTGCCCAGCGCGAAGGCGGTCATCAGCTCGCTGAGCGGGCGCTGGCGCACCGCGGCGGGCACCGTGTCCCCGACGTACGTGATGGACGCGGCGATGGAAGCGGCGAAGAACGCGCCGGCCGCGACGCGGGCCACGATCAGCATCGTCGCGCCGGGCGCGATCACCGAGCAGAGCGCGGCGAGGGCGGCCCCGGTCAGCGAGATCCGCATGACCCGCACCCGGCCCAGCCGGTCACTGGCCAGGCCCCAGACCGGCTGCATCAGACCGTAGGCGAGGAAGTAACCGCTGGCGGCGAGCATCACCGTGGTCAGCGGGACACCGAGCTGGACGCCGATGAGCAGCAGCATCGGCGTGATGCAGAAACGGTCGAAGTTGCTGACGAACCCGGCCGTGCGCAGCAGGCGCAGGGACGCGGCGGGCAGCGGCGGGGCGGCCGGGCCGGTCGGACCGGTGGCGTCGGCCGGACTCGTGGGGGCGGCGGATTTGCCGGGCCCGGTGGCGGTGGCCGGCGGAGGAGTGGCGGCGGCCGGTGGGGGAGTGGCGGCGGTGTGCTGTGAGCCGGTGGTGTCGGTGGTATCGGTGGTGTCCATGGGGCTCCTATGTCGTGCTGGCCGGCTCTTCCGAACCGGTGGTTCCAGCCCATCACCCCGGCCGGCCGGCGGGGCCCCGTAGCCGATTACCCTTGCTCACACCCTGGGGCGCGGCGCGCTGCCCCAGGACCGGATCGGTGGTTCGAGGAAGGAGTGGCACGTGAACGGGGGCGGACCCAGCGGCCCACGCCGCGAACTGGGCGCGTTCCTGCGGTCCCGCCGCGAGCGGCTGGCACCCGCCGACGTGGGGCTGCCGGGCTCACCGCGGCGCCGTACCCCGGGGCTGCGGCGCGAGGAGGCCGCCGAGCTGGCCGGGGTCAGCAGCTCCTGGTACGCGTGGCTGGAGCAGGGCCGGGTGCGGACGTCGGAGCAGGTGCTGCGGTCCGTGGCGCGGGCGCTGCGGCTGAACGCGGACGAGACCGCGCACGTGCTGTCGTTCGTGGAGCGCCCGGGCACCGCCGAACAGCCGCCGGGGTGGGTGTCGCGGAACCTGCTGTCGCTGGTGGAATCACTGACGCCGAACCCGGCCGTGGTGCTCGACCCGCACTGGGACCTGCTGGCCTGGAACCCGGGCTACACCGCGCTGCTCACCGACCTGGCGCGGCTGACGCCCAAGCAGCGCAACTTGCTGTGGCTGGTGTTCCGCTGGCCACCGGCCCGTACGCTGCTGGCCAGTTGGGAGCCGGAGGCACGGAGCCTGCTCGGCCAGTTCCGCGCGAAGGCGGCCCGGCACCCGGAGGACCCCCGGTACGCCGAGATCACCGAGGAGCTGCTGGCCGACCCGGACGCGGCCCGCTGGTACGACCGCCGGGAGACCTCGGCGTTCCACCCCGCCGTACGGCATTTCCGGCATCCGGTGGCCGGCGATCTGCAGCTGCGGTACGTCAAGCTCGCCGCCGTCGACGAGCCCGGCCACCACCTGCTGGCCTACCTTCCCGACAACGACGCGACCAAAGAGGCGCTGGGAACGCTCGTCGGGTGAGCCGGAGCCGGCCCCGCGGGCCGGCTCCCGGAGGAACGGGGAAGCAGGCAGCGGTGACGGCCCGACCGCGCTCGAAGCTGCTGTCGGGCCGCCACCTTCACCTCCACCCGCCACCGCGCGACGGGTGCGCCGGGAGCCGACCACCGGCTCCCGGAAAATCAGGAAGTCAGCACCGCCTTCATCACCGACCCGTCACCGACCGCCGTCAGCGCCTCGGCGTGCTGCTCCAGCGGGAACGGCGTGACCAGGCTCGCCAGGTCGAACCGGCTGGTGAGGGCCGGCAGCAGCCGTACGTACTCGACCAGGTGGGCGCCGGTGAAGGCCCAGGAGCCGACGACGTCGAGCTGCCGGTGGACGATCTGGTGCGGATTGATCAGCGTGTCCCCGGCATCCGTGTACTGGCCGATGATGAGGTAGCTGCCACCCCGGCGGGCCAGGGTGAGGCCCTGCCCGACGGCGGCCGGCACTCCGGCGCACTCGATCACCAGGTCGGCGCCGTCCCCGCCGGCGGCGGCCCGGGCCTCGCGCAGGATCTCAGCCGTGTCGGCGGTGTCGGCGATGTTCAGGTGGACATCGCCGATGCCGGCCGCGGCGGCCCGGTCCAGCCGGCCGGCCGGACCGCCGATGACGACGACCTTGGCGGCCCCGGCCAGCTGCGCGAACGCGGCCGCCGCCAGCCCGACCGGCCCGCTGCCCTGCACCACCACGGTCTCGCCCAGCCGCACCGGCCGCCTCTCGTACAGCGCGTGCGCCACGGTGGGCCCGGCGCAGGCCAGCGACATGGCGGCGAGCGGGTCGGTACCGTCGGGCACCTTGACCACGGTGGTGCCGGGCTGCAGCACGATGTGGTCGGCCCAGGCCCCGGAGAGTTCCGGGCCGTCGGTCAGGGCACGGTTGACGCCGTACGTGCGGCGCCGCTCGCACAGGGTCGGTTCGCGGTGCAGCCGGCAGGGCGGGCAGACGCCGCAGGCGATGGAGGAGGCCCACATCACCGTGTCGCCGGCCGCGAGCGGCGCCCCGGTGGCGTCCTGGTGGGTGCCGGCGCCCAGCTCCCGTACGACCCCCAGCCCTTCGTGGCCGAGTACGAGCGGGAGCGGGATGTCCAAGTGGCCCTGCTGCAGATGCAGATCGGTGCCGCAGACACCGCCGTACCCGCAGGCGACGATCATGCCGCCGTCGGGGGCCGCGGGCAGCGGGAACTCCCGCAGCCGCAGCGGCTGGGCGAACTCCTCCAGGACGACGGCGCGTCCGGTGCGCTGTGTCATGCCATCACCGTGCCCAGGGCCTGGGAGAACGGGGCCGCCAGCGGGCGCAGCGGCTCGGTGTCGCGGCACACGACGTAGTCCGGGCGGGGCCGGCCCGTGGGCCGCGGCAGGTTGGCGGTGTCGTTGTACGTGGCGATCAGCAGCCGGCGGGCGAAGGGCGACATGTTGGGGGACGAGCCGTGCACGATCTCCGGGGAGAACAGGACGACGGACCCGGCGGGGCCCTTGGGGCTGGTCATACCGTGCCGGTCGACGTGTTCGGCGAGCTGCTGCGGCGACAGGGAGATGTCGTCCGGGTCGAGGTGCTGCTCGGACTTGGCGGCGGCCGAGCGGCCCTCGTGGACCAGGCCGTTGCGGTGCGAGCCGGGCAGGAAGATGACCGGACCGTTGAACTCGGTGACGTCGTCGAGGAAGACACCGATGTTGACCTGGCGCGGGGCGGGCAGGTTGTCGGCGAGCCGCCAGGCGAGGAAGTCCTGGTGCCAGGCCCACTTCTCGCCGCCGAACGCCGGCTTGGCGTTGATCTTGAACTGGTAGATGTAGACGTCCTCGGTGAGCAGCTGCCGGACCGGCTCCAGGATGCGCGGGTCACGGATCAGACCGGCGTACTCGGGCTGCCGCTGGTGCGAGGAGTAGACCGCGCGCACCTCGGTGCCGCCGTCCTCGGTCACCACCTGCGGGCCGGGTACCTTCACGTCGCGCTCCAGCGCCGCGCGAAGCGTCTCCACCTCCTGGGGGTCGAGGAGGGATTCGAGCAGGAGGAAGCCCTGCTCGTGATACTGGTCGGCCTGTTGCTGGGTCAGTCGCATGTGCTTCTTCTCCTGAGAGGTGAGGAAATCCGTCGGGGCGGGCCGGGGCGCGAGGAGACCGGTGGTGGGGGATCACCCCATGAAGTGCCCGCCGTCGACGATGAGTTGCTGTCCGGTGACATAGCCGCTGCGCGCGGTGACCAGGAATTCGAGGGCGTCGGCCATGTCCTCGGCCGAGCCGAGCCGGCCGCCGGGGATGGTGTCCAGGATGGCGGCCAGCCGCTCCGGGTCGTCGAGGCGGTAGCGCTCGGTGACCTCTTCGGTGTCGGTGAATCCGGGGAGCAGGGCGTTCACCCGGATGCGCGGGGCGAGTTCGAGGGCCAGGCACTTGGTGAGCTGGAGCAGGCCCGCCTTGCTCGCGCAGTAGTTGGCGCCGTTCGCACGGGGCCGGATCGCCGTGGTGGAGGCGACGTTGACGATGCTGCCGCCCCCGGCCTCCGCCATCGCGGGCGCCAGGGCCCGCGTGAGGTGGAAGGGGCCGGAGAGGTTGGTGGCCAGCACCGTGTCCCAGTCCTCGGCGGCCATCGACAGGAACGGCCGGTCGCGGTTCACCCCGGCGTTGTTGACCAGGACGGACGGGGCGCCGTACGCGTCGGTGATCCCGTCACAGACCGACCGGATCTCCTCGGGCCGGGTGAGATCGCAGCGCAGCGTCTCGATCCGGCCGTCGCCGGCCTTCGTGGTCTCCCGCGCGGCGAGGTCGTCGCCCCGGTAGAGGGCGATCACCTGATGGCCGAGGGCGGCGAGCCGCAGGCTCAGCGCCCTTCCGATGCCGCGGGTGCCGCCGCTCACCACGGAGATCGTCATGACAACTCCCTGAGATGTGCTGGGCGGACGGTCAGTTGGCGACGAGGTCGCCGCGCTTGAGCCCCGAGCCCTCGGGGACCTCGGCCGGGTCGCCGCCCACGCCCGCGATGGTGTTGTGCTCGTCGACGAAGACGACGTTCGGGACGAAGGAGGCGGCCTCGGCGTCCGTCATGGCGGCGTAGGCGATGAGGATGACGAGGTCGCCGGGGCTGATGAGCCGGGCCGCTGCGCCGTTGATGCCGATGACGCCGGAGCCGGCCGGGCCCTCGATGACGTACGTGGACAGCCGGGCGCCGTTGTCGATGTCGACGATGTCGACCTTCTCGCCGGCCATCAGGTCGGCGGCCTTCATCAGGTCGCTGTCGACCGTCACCGAGCCGACGTAGTGCAGGTCGGCCTGGGTGACGGTGGCGCGGTGGATCTTCGACTTCATCAGGGTGCGGTACATGCGGAATCCTCACATTCGGTGGGATGAGTGGTGGTCCGGCGCGGCTCCGGGCGGGGCCGGCCGGCGCGGCGCGGCCCGGTCAGGCCGGCCAGGTGGCGTACCGGCGCATGCCGTACAGCAGCGGCGCCTCCTCGGTGGCCGGCGCGTGGGTCTGGGTGGCCAGCACCTCGCCGATCACCATCGTGTGGTCACCGGCCGGGATGAGCCGGGTGACGCGGCACTCGGCGGTGGTGTGCGCGTCCTGGGGCAGCACCGGCAGGCCGGTGGCGGGCGCGGGCTGCCAGGGGACGGAACTGAACCGTTCGGCGGCGGGCCCGGCGAACGCCTCGGCCGCGCGCCGCCCGGCGCTGTGCAGGAGGTTGACGGTGAAGGCCCCGCGGGCGGCGAGGACCGGAAGGGTGCTCCCGTTGTTGCCCGCGCACACCAGCAGCTGCGGCGGGTCCAGGGAGACCGAGCACAGGGCGGTGCAGGTGAAGCCGTACGGCGTGCCCTGCACATCGGCGGTGGTGATGACGGCGACGCCGCTGGGGTGGGAGCCCATCAGGGCCCGGAAGGCGTCGCGGGTCACCGTGGGCGCGTCCTGGACGGGCGTCACCATGCGAACGCCTGGGCGTTGTAGAGGTTGACGCCGACCGCGGCCTTGCCCAGGTACTCCAGGCACTCCATCGGCTTGGCGGGCATCACATGAGCGAACTGGGCCTCACGGATCAGCCGCTCCAAGGGGTGACTGCGGCTGACGGCGGCCGAGCCGCACAGCCGCAGCGCGTCCTGGGCGAGCTGCGGGCCGACCTCGCCGACGACGTACTTGGCGGCGTGCACCATGGCGTTGGCCTCCAGGCTGCCGCGCTGCGCGGTGACCAGGTCACCGGCCTCGTGCACCAGGGCACGGGCGGCCCGCAGCCGGGCGGACATCCGGCCCAGCTCCTGCTGCACGACGGGTGAGTCGGCGCGGGCGGGGGAGGCGGTGACATGCTCGACCGTGTGCCGGAAGATTGCCTCGGCGATACCGAGGTAGGCGCCGGTGTAGCCGGCGACCATCCAGTGCGGTTCGCGTACGACCTTGAACAGGGACATGCCCTCGACGCCGAGGTAGAGACGGGAGCGGGGCACCGCGACCTCGTCCAGCGTCATCGGGGCGGTGCTGGTGCCGTACATCGCCGACATGTGCTGCACGGTCTCGAAGCTCACGCCGGGATCGTCGGCGGCGACGACGAAGTGCGAGACCTCGCCGGTGTCCTCGTCGCCGGTCTCGGCGGCCGCCGCGACGACGTAGTAATCGGCGGCGCCCGCCAGGGAGACGAAGGACTTCTTGCCGCTCAGGATGTAGTGCGTGCCGTCCTCGGAGAGACGGTAACGGGTGCGCATGCCCCGCAGCTTGGCGCCGCGGCCGGCTTCGGAGGTGGCGGAGGCGAACAGCTTGCGGCCGTTGACGACCTCGTCCAGCATCCAGGCGCGGAACGCCTCGGCGGCCGGGGGCAGCCGGGTGCCGGCGGCATCGGCGAGCGCGCCGATGACGACGTGGTGCATGTTGAAACCGAGGGCGGCGGCGCCGTGGTACGAGCCGAGTTCGGCCAGCACCCGCCAGTAGTCACCGAAGCCCAGGCCGGCGCCGCCCGCCTCCTGGGGGACGAGCAGGGCGAGCAGGCCGGACTCGCGCAGGATGCGGTAGGCCTCGTGGCCGGTGTCGCGTCCGGCGTCGGTGCCGGCGGCGAGCGGGGCGATCCGTTCGCCCGTCTGCGCGGCGAGTTTGAGGAGGTCGTCGAGGGGGGTCAGCAACGCCATCGAAATCCTTCGGGTCGGTGGGCGGCCGGTCGGGTCACGGCCGGTCAGTTCTCGACAGGCAAGCCGAGTTGCCGTGCGACACCCACCCGCAGCAGGTCGTTCGGACCGGCGTAGGTGAGGGCCGCCATGGGGCCGGCCAGGTCGGCGGCGAGGTCGAAGCCGGGGAGGAAGGCCCGGACGCCGGACAGCGCGGTGGCGTGCTCGGTCATCCGTACGTAGTCCTCGGACACGGAGATCTTGGTCAGCGCGGCCTCGGCGGCCAGCTGCCGGGCGGGTGTACCGGCGTCGAGCCGGGCGGCCATCGCGTAGAGCTGGACGCGGGACCGGTGCAGCGCCAGTGCCATGTCGCTGACCCGGCCCGCGACCTGGTGACTCGCTCCCATCCGGCGGCCGAAGTGGTCGCGGTCCCTGGCCCAGTCGACGGTACGGGCCAGCAGGCGCTGCATCGGGCCGAGGGCGTAACCGAGGATGACGGAGCGTTCCCAGGCGGTGGTGGAAGCCATCACCGCCAGCCCCGACCCCTCTTCGCCGAGCAGCGCGCTCTCCGGCAGCCGGGCGCCCTCGAAGAGGAGTTCTCCCATCGGCACGGTGGGCAGCGCGGTCTTGGTGAACGTCTCGCCGCGGCGGATCCCCGGCAGGTCGAGCGGGAAGAGGAAGGCGGACAGCGCGAACGGCGAACGCCCCTCGGAGGTACGGGCGAAGACGATCGCCCGGTCGGCCACGGGCGCGGCGGTGATGAACGTCTTGGCGCCGTCGAGCACGAAGCCGTCCCCGTCGCGCCGGGCGCGGGTCTGCATGGAGAACGGGTCACTTCCGCCGCCGCGCTCGGTCAGCGCGTGGCACAGCAGTTCCCGGCCCTGCTGGACGTCGGCGACCGCGCGCCAGACGTCCGCGCCGAGGGCGTCCCGCAGCGGGAACTGCATGCCGAAGATCTGCGAGGCCAGCGCGTAACACAGCCCGGGGTCGATGCCGGCCAGCCCGATGCCCTCGATCATGGCGAGCGACCGGGTGACCGGGCCGGGCGCCGTGGCGTCCGGCGAGGCGAGCCGGAGCACCCCGAGGTCGGCCATGGCCTGCCACTGGGTGGTGAAGTCCGCGTCCGCGATCCGCTCGACCACCGGTGCGGCCAGGTCACGGTAGGTGTCGACGAGCTGCTCGGTCTCCGGTGCGCCGGTGCGCAGCGCCGCGGTGGCCACCGCGCTCATTTGCGGCCCTCGCCGGAGAGATCCTCGATGGCGGCCCAGAGCGCCTTCGGCGTACGGAAGTTGGCGGCGACGATCTCGGTGTCGGGCAGGGTGATACCGGCTTCCTTGTGCAGCGCCGCGACGATCTCCATGATCGCCAGCGAGTCGACCAGACCCATTTCGAGCAGCGGCGTGTCCGCGTTCAGGGAGCCGGCGTCCTCGCCGCGGCCCCAGCTGATGCGGCTGCCGATCAGGGTGCACAGTTCTTCGACGCTGTTCATACGGTGATCTCCTCAGGGAGTACGGGGCCGGCGGCGGGATCGGCGGCGGCGCTCAGCGCACGGCGGTCGACCTTGCCGCTGGTGGTGGTGGGCAGGTTGGCGAGCGAAACGATCCGGTCGGGCAGCATCCGCTTGGGCAGCACGTCGCGCAGCGCGGCCAGGACCTCGCGTTCGGTGGCGTCGGTCTGGGCGTAGGCCCAGATCTGGCCGGAGTACGGGCCGTCCTTGGCGACGACCGCGGCGGTGGCCACCTGCGGCAGCTCCAGGACGGCGTTCTCCACGTCCATCAGGTCGATACGGTGACCCCGCCTCTTGACCTGGTGGTCACGCCGGCCGCGCAGGAAGACCCGGCCGTCGGACGTGATCCGGCCGAGGTCGCCGCTGGCGTAGGCGCGGCGGGCCACACCGTCGCGGAAGGTGACGGTGACGGTGGGGTCCTCGGGCGCGCCGCCGCGCAGATAGCCCTGGAAGACGACGGGGCCCGCGATGTGGATCTCGCCCTCGCCGTCGGTGGGCCGGCCGTCCTCGTCGAGCACCTCGATGTGGACGCCGCCGATGCCGCGCCCGATGGGCAGCTCCTGGTCGGCGGTCCAGTCGGCCGGCACCCGGTAGTACGTGCAGGCGTTCGTCTCGGTGGGCCCGTACAGGTTGTAGAAGGGCACCCCGTCCAGCAGCCGCAGATAGCGCTCCAGCAGCTCGGGGGCGAACGCCTCGCCGCCGAAGGCCGCGATGCGCAGGGAGGGCGGTGGGGCGTCGGCGATACCGCCCTGTTGGAGCATGTTGTGGTAGAGGGAGGGCACCGCCATGAAGGCGGTGATGCGCTGCTCGGTCAGCCATCCGACGACATCGCGCGGGAAGGCCCGCAGCACGTCCGGCATCAGGACCGTGCAGGCTCCCGCGGCGGCGGCGCTGAACAGGTCGAAGGTGGTCAGGTCGAAGGTGAGGGCGGCCTGCGAGCCGATCCGGTCCTCCGGGGTGAGGCCGAACTCGCCGGCGGCCCACAGGGCGTAGTGCGCGACGTTCTCGTGCGAGAGCAGCACGCCCTTGGGCCAGCCGGTGCTGCCCGAGGTGAAGAGGATGTAGCCGCCGGAGTCGGTGGGCGCGGGCAGCGGCTCGGGCCGCTCCTCGGGAGCCAGGATCCGCAGCCGGTGCAGGCCGTGCTCCAAGGGGGCTTCGCCGGCCGGCGCACCGGAGCGGGCGCGGGTGGCGGCGCGCTGGGCCCCGGGCAGGGCGCGGTCGGTGGTCAGCAGCAGGGACAGCCCCGCGTTACGGATCATGCGGGCCGTACGTTCCGGTGGGTCGGCCACGTCCAGAGGCGCGGCCACCGCGCCGGCCCGCAGCGCCGCGTACAGGGCGATGACGGTGGCGGGGGCCTTGGGGGCGTAGACACCGACCCGGTCGCCCGGCGCGACACCGTCGGCGGTCAGCCTGGCCGCCAACGCGTCGACGGCGCTGTCGAGTTGCGCGTACGTCCAGCTCTCGCCGGCCCCTTCCAGGGCGGTGCGGCCGGGGTGGACCCGGGCGGAGCGGGCCAGCAGGGCGTCCAGGCGTACGGGTGTCCGGGCGGTCATCGGGCGGCCTCCACGGACCGGCTCTCCTCGGTGTGCTCGGCGAGGAAGCCGCAGACGGTCTCGGTGACGAGTTCCGGGCAGACCAGGTGCGGGTAGTGGTCGCAGCCTTCGGGCACCAGACGCCGGAACGGGCCGCTGACCGCGCGCTCGACGGCGTCGACCTGGCCCATCGAGCCGTACTCGTCCGCGTCGCCCTGGATCATCAGCACCGGCGCGGTGACGTCGAGGTCGTTCTCGATGGACCAGCTGCGGAAGGCAGGGGAGAGCCAGACCCCGCTCCAGCGGTCGAAGACGCCCCGGGGGTCGTCGTGCACCATGGCCATCTTCTTGGCGAGCGGACCGGCCTCGTAGGAGGCGCGGGCGTTCTCGATGCCGACGCGGTTCTCGTCCTCGAAGTACATGTGCGGGCCCATCCCGACGACCGCTTCGACGGGGTGCGCCGAGGCGTACAGCAGGGCCATGGAGGCGCCGTCGCTGTGGCCGACCAGGACGGGGCGGTGCATGCCGAGCGCGTCCAGCAGTTCGGGCAGTACCTGCTGGGCGTGCTCGTGCATGTAGCGGGGGGTGCGGGGCTCCGGGTCGGGGCCGCTGCCGCCGTTGCCGTGGCGGGAGTACACCAGCGCGCGGCGCCCGGTCGCGGCGGCCAGCCGGGCGGGGAAGCGTCCCCAGGCGGCGAGGCAGCCGAGCCCGCCGTGCAGGAAGACCAGGGGCGCCAGGCCGGGGTCACCGTCGATGACGACATGTTCAAGAGGACCGTTGCGCAGCTCGATTACCGGCACAGCAAAACCCTTCTCGGTGGTACGACAGAAAACGGGCATTCCGGAGAGTCCGGTCGGCATTGACCCGCGACGACCTGCTGTGACGCGGGCGGAACGCAGGACGGGCCGGAAAGACGGCAACAGAAGTTGAGAAAGCAACTATGAGCGGGTGGCAGTTACCGGCGGGTTGGTGTTGCGGTGCCCGTGCGCGACGACGCTTCGCACCGCATCACAACGAATCGCCCATACTCCGTACCGCACCCTGAATCAGCAATGAGTGGCGGCCGGCAACTGATTTACGAAGCCTTGTCGGCGGCTGCAAAGAAAGGGCCTCTGGGCGCGGACGCCCGGCGAGTGGTCCGCTCGGACGCGGAACTCTTTGCTTCTTCTTTGAGCAACTTTTGCGCTACGCCGATTGACGGCGCACACCAGTGTTCCCGCACGTTAACCCCCGTTAAGTACATGGCTGCCCGCCGACGCTGCCTGGCCTGCGCCCGGGCTTCCCGGGGCGTGCCGTCCGCTCGGCGACACCAAGAAGACTAGGCACTTTGCCGAGGCTGGAGAAATGCCATTGCTGCATCACTTATACACTCGACGAATGAGCATCGACCTGCGTCATTTGCGGTGTTTTCTGGCCGTAGCCGAAGAAAGAGGGTTTACGGCCGCCAGTCATCGTCTGCATCTCTCTCAGCCGACCCTGACCCGCAACATCAGGGCCCTTGAGGAGTCCCTGGGGGTGCGGCTTTTCGAACGCAGCACACGCAGAACGGAGCTGACCGACAAAGGGAGGACGTTGCAGGAGGCTGTCGCCCCGCTGCTGCGCCGGCTCGACTCGGTGCTGCAGGAATTACAGAATGGGGAGAAACTGCGCATCGGGTTCAACTGGGGTCTACCCGAGGGTTTCTCGCGACTCGCCACCCGGTTCACGGAGGAGACCGGGGTCGAAGTCGCCTTCGTCCGCTGTGACACCCCCCATGCCGGACTCGACACCGGCCAGACGCATCTGGGCCTGCTGCGCAGTACGCCGCTGCCGAAGGGGCTGCGCAGCGTCCTCCTCTACGAGGAGCCCCGTATCGCGGCCGTGCCCGCGAGCTGGCAGCTGGCCGAACGCACCGCACTCGACTGGGCGGAGCTCGCCGACCTGCCGCTGATCATCAACACCGTCAGCGGCACCACCTTCCCCGACATGTGGCCCGCCGGCCGCCGGCCGGTGGTCGGCGCCGAGTGCCGCAACTTCGACGAGTGGCTGGAGCAGGTGGCCGTCGGCCTCGGCGTCGGCACGGCACCGGTCTCCGCCGCCCGCCGCTACACCCACCCCTCCGTCCGCCTCGTCCCCCTGACCGGCGCACCCACCGTCCCCGCCTACCTGGCCCACCCCTCGCACGGCGCCCACCCGCAAGCCGCGCGCTTCGCCGACCAGGCCTGGCGGGCGGCCGACGAACTGCAGATGTGAGGGCGAAGCCGGCTGACGGGTGCGCTCTCGTCACGGGACAGCACGCGTCAGCCGGCCTCGGCACGGGCGTCCCGGGCCGAGGGCAGCGACAGCGCGCGGGCGCCGACGGCCCGGGTGGATACTTCCGTACGCACGGGGGAGGAAGCGGCAGCGTGCGCATCGTCGAAGGGGGACCGCATGGTGACGCTGGTGCTGTTGCTCGTGGCCGGCGCGGCGGTGGCCGTGGCCGTCGCGGGCCTGGTGCGTGCCGGGCGTCGGGAGGCACGCGCTGAGCGGGCGCGGCAGCAGGAAGAAGAACGCCGCGCGGCGCGGCGGTCGCTGGCCGCGGTGTGGAAGATGAGCGGCCGGCAGTTCGAGGAGTACGTGGCCGGGCTGTGCCGCCGCGACGGCTGCACCCAGGTGCGGCGGGTCGGCGGCTCCGGCGACCTCGGCGCGGACGTCACCGGCCTCCTGCCCGACGGCAGAAAACTGGTCGTCCAGTGCAAGCGGTACGCCAAGCACCGCTCGGTCGGCAGCCGCGACCTGCAGACCTTCAACGGCACCGCCCGCGACGAACACGGCGCCGACGTCCCCGTCTTCGTCACCTCGTGCGTCTTCACGCAACAGGCACGCGCCTTCGCCGCCAGACACCACCTGGTACTCATCGACGTCAACCTGCTCGGGTTCTGGAACGGCGGAACCCCGCTGACAGCCTTCTTGGACCTCGACATCGGCCGGTCCGGCAACCACCGCAAGATCGACCCGGACGACTGAGGCGCCCCCGGATCACCGCTGGGGGGTCTGGTGCGCACGCGGCGGGCCGAGGACACTGTCCGTAACCACTTCCAGCGGGAAGAGAGCAGCCATGCAACACCGCCAGGAGGGCGACGGCCAGGTCGGCGGCCTGTACTCCAGCCCCGGCGATCCGGGCAACCCCGCGCCGCAAGGCGACGACGAAGACCGCGATGACGACGCAGACCAGTCCTGAGACCCCTCCTCGCCCCCCTCGCCGGCCGGACGCGGCCGAACTGCGCAGGCAGTGCGCGGCGACGATCGACACCTACGGGCCGGGCTACTTCCAGGACCGCCCCTGGCTGCGGCAGGCCTTCCTCGACACCCCGCGCGAGCACTTCGTCCCCGACCGCTACTGGACCACCACCCGGCAGGACGGCCGCTTCACCGTGCTGGACCGCGCCGAGCGGCCCCACGCGTGGCTCAAGCGCGTCTACCGGCCGCTGTCCCCGCTCATCACCCAGATCGCCTTCGGCGAGATCCGGCCGGAGGACGGACCGAGCGACTGCGGCGACTTCACCAGCTCCCTCTCGTGTCCCGCCGCCGTCATCAGCATGCTGCACCACCTCGACCCGCGCCCCGGCGGACGGATCCTGGAGATCGGGACGGGCAGCGGCTACAACACCGCCCTGCTCGCCCACCGCGTCGGCGCCGCCGGCCTCTGCACCGTCGAGATCGACGCGGCCCTCGCCGAACAGGCCGAGAGCAAACTGGCCCACCTCGGCATCACACCGACCGTCGTCACCGGCGACGGCGAACAGGGCTACGCGCCGGCGGCGCCCTTCGACGGCATCCTGTCCACCGCCGCCGTCCGCGAGATCCCCCAGGCCTGGCTGCGCCAGGTCCGCCCGGGCGGCGTGATCGTCACCCCGGTCGACACCCCGTTCCACTGCGACGGCCTGTGCCGGCTGGTGTGCGACGGCCGCGGCAACGCCACCGGCCGGATGGTGGGCGGCCTGGACTTCATGAAAGTGCGTGGCCAGCGCGAGCGGCGGCCCTACAGTGAACTGGGCTGGCCCCTGTGGAGCGACTACCAGGTCACCGCCGGCCCCGAAGGACAACGTATCCGCACACCCTGACCGGCAAGTCCCCTGCGGCGTCAGACGCCTGCGTACGGTCCCGGACCTGCGCAGCGCGCCGCGGACCCGGCCGGGGCGGGCACCGAGCACTGTGAACAGGCGAGGCGGGGGCCACATGCCTACGGGGGAACGGACGTCGGCTCGGCTCGTCACGTCGGCCGCGGTCGTCGCGGCTTACGTCGCGCTGCACCTGGCGGTCACCGCGGCCATGGACCGGCAGGCCTACGACCGCTTCCGAGACGCCCCCGCACAGGCGGCCGCGTTCACCGCCGCAGTGGAGTACTACGCCGCCGGGGACGCATCGGCACGCGCCCAAATCCGCCGGAGCGCCGCGTGGTTCGACCAGAACGTCCCTGCGGGGGAGAGCCGGTTGCTGGTCTCCGCTTCCGCTCGCGATGCGCTGGAGGGCCGGTTCCCGCCTGCCCGTGAGCGTGTCGCCGGGCTGGCTGCCGACGTCGAGAGGGAACGGGCGGGGCTGAGCCGGGAGCGGGGCTCGTCGGACGCGGCCGCGCTGTACGGGGCGGCGGCGGCCGTGGTGCTGTGCGTGCCGGCGCTGTGGCTGCGGCGTCGCCGCCGGGCGGGCGCCGCAGCGATCATCGAGGTGGTCGGCCGGTTCGCGCCGCGCCGGCCGTGGTGGCGGCGGCCGGTGTTCCTCGCGGCCGACGGCCTCGGGTACGGGCTGTTCGCGGGTGGCTTCCTCGTCGCCGGTGCGGCGCAGCGCAAGGGCACCGCATTGTCGCCGCCGGCGTTCGTACTGCTGCTCATCGGCGGCCTGGCCGCGCTGGGAGCCGGGGTCGTCATCCTGCGCTGGGCCCGGCCGCGCTCGGCCCGCGGCGCGGTCCAGGCGCTGCTGGCCGACGGCCGTGAACCCGTGCTCTACCTGCGCAGTTTCGCCGACGACGACGCCGCGGCCCAGGTCGACGACGCGGGCTCGTACATCAGCTTGCACTCGCGGGAGGAACAGCTCGCCGGGGCCCTGGGTGCCGTCGGCCCGGTGATCACGGTGGGCAGGCCCGGGGAACCGCTGCCGCGACTCGGAGCGGCGCGCTTCTACCTGCCGCTCGACGACTGGCAGCCCACGGTGCTGCGGCTGATGGAACTGTCGCAGCTGATCGTGCTGCGCCTGGGCCCGGGCGAGGGACTGTGGTGGGAGCTCGGGCAGGCCCGCGCCACCCAGCCCGCGCACAAGCTCGTCCTGCTGGCACCGTGCGGACCGCGCGAGGCGGCCGAACGGCTCGACGAACACCTGCCGGTCCCGTCCCGGCTGGACGAAGTGGTCGGAAGCGACGTCTGGACCTCCGCCGTCATCACCTTCGCTCCCGACTGGACGCCGCATGTGCACCCGGTGGGGCCGGCGCCCCGTGCCACGTCCCGGCGGAACGCGCTCGTGCGCCGCGCGGTGTCGTTCTGGAGGGCCGTCGTGGCAGCGACGACCGAGTTCACCCCCGCGCACTACCTGGCCCGCGCTCTGAAGGCCGCCATGGCGGCCGTAGGAGTGCGGCGACGGACGATGACTGTCCGGACCGTCCTCGCGACGCAGAAGTCGCTGTGGAAGGGGATGGCTCTGGTCACGGCCCTGGGCCTGCTGGCCTGGCCGGCGGTCCGGACGCTCCAGCTGTTCGGCATCCGATAGGCGGCTGTCCGGCCTCCGACAGCGCCACTGCGTGACGGCAGTCGCGCATGATGTCCCGGGAAACTGGGGAAACAACGGGGCAGCGCTTCACGCCACCCTGCCCCTCGCACACGGCGCACAGGCGACACGAAGCGGCCCAACGATCTTCGGGGGAAGACGATGGACGGTTCCCAGCAGGGCATCCCGGAGCGGAGCGCGCCGCAGGGTGTGTCTCAGCAGGGCACGCCGGCAGCCGTGAACCCGGCCGGCGCGGGGCAGTTCAAGGCCCTGTCCGGTGCGGCCACAGCCGCGACGGTACTGATCTCGCTGGCTGTGGTGCGCGACGCGGTGGTCACGGCGGGCAACTGGCGTCTGTACCTCGTCGTCCACGACTACCTGGCCGGTCGGGTGACGGCCGCGGAAGTCGAGGCCACCGACACCGACACCCTCGCGACCCTGGCCTCCTGGCCGTCGTTCCTGATCTGGCTCGCGGCCGGTGTGGTGTTCATCGTCTGGCTGCGACGGGCCCGGCTCAACGCCGAGCTGACCAGCGGCGCCGCCGCGCACCGCCGGTCCCGGAGCTGGGTGGTGGGCGGCTGGGTCGCCCCGGTGGCCAACCTGTGGGTGCCGTACCAGGTCGTGTCGGACATCTGGCGGGCCGGCGCTCCCCGGCGCTCCGCCCCTGTCACCCTGGTCACCGCCTGGTGGGTACTGTTCGCAGCCGCGACCTTCATCGTGAAACCGATCCAATGGCGCATGGCCGCGCAGTTCGCCGACGAGCAGGACGTGCTGACCAACGCGTACCTGTCCACCCTGCTCACGGGGCTCTACCTGGCTGCCGGCCTGCTGGTCGTCCTCATCATCAGGCGCATCACCGCGTGGCAGACCCAGGGGCATGTCCGGAACACGGGGTGAGAAAAGGGCTCGTCGAGTAGCGGCAGGGGCCTGGGCCTGGGGGTTGGGGCCTGAGGGCCGAGGATCCCTCGAAGTACCCTGTCGCCGTACGACGATCGAGCGGAGCCCGCTCGGCCGAGCCGGCGTCCCGGCGAAGCAGTTCAGCTGAACTCGGAAGCAGCTCACCTGAACTCGGCTGCCGCAACCGGCTTACGCGACCTTGGGAGCACAGCGCATGCCGATGTAGACGCAGCCGGTGCCGTCGGGCAGCGTGGCGAAGACCACGGGCATGTAGTCCTCACTGAACGCCGCGCCCACTCCCGTACCGGCGAAGACCGTCGGTGTCACCGGCAGCAGATCGATCTGGAGGGGTTGCGAGAAGTCCTTCATGCCGTCGACGAATTCGTACAGCAGGTGGCCCGCGCCGTTCCGCTCGGTCACGGTGATGAGGACGCCCTCGCGTCGGTAGGTGCCGGTCAGCGGGGCGAAGTCGACCGCGGGCGGCTGGGCCGGCGGGGCGAAGGGCCGGGGCATGGTCACGCCGGCGAGTTCGGCGAGCAGTTCGCGGTAGAGGGCGGCGTACACCTCCCGCGCCCCGCCGCCGTTGGTCAGCAGCGCGACCGCGACGCCTGCCGACGGCACCACGCGCAGGTAGCCGTACTGCCCGATGGACGCGCCGTCATGGCCGTAGCCCGCCACGCCGTTCCAGTCGTACAGCGTCCAGCCCAGGCCCCAACCGTCCGAACTGACCGACCACTTGTCGGGGCAGTCCGCCACCCGGCGCTGCATCAGCGCGACGGCCTCCTGGTCGAGCACGCGCGTACCGTCCTCGGCCACGCCGCCGGCCAGGTGCATCCGCGCCAGCCGGGCGAGGTCTCCGGCGCTGGCGATGACCCGGCCGTAGGGGCCCGCCGAGCGCGGCATCAGGTCCCACTGCGGTGCCACCTCCGGCATCCGGCCCGGCTCGCCCAGGTGTCCCATCGCCGCGCGGAACCGTAGCGCCTGCTCAGGCAGGGTCACGGTGTGCGTGAGGCCGAGCGGGGTCAGGAGCAGGTCGTCGAGCGCCTGGTCCCAGACCTTGCCGGTCACCACCTCGATGATCCGGCCGAGCACGTTGTAGCCGACGCTGCTGTAGGAGATCGCGGTGCCGGGCGGGCAGTCGAGCGCCACGCCCCTCGCGGCTTCGACGTACTTCGCCAGGCAGTCGTCACCGCGTCCGCTGTCATAGGTGAAGTCGCAGGTCAGACCGCCGGTGTGGCTGAGCAGCCGACGGACGGTGATCGCTCCGGACGCCTCGGGGTCGGCGACCGAGAAGTCCGGCAGTACGTCCGTGACCGGCGCGTCGAGGTCCAGCTCGCCCGATGCGGCGAGCTGCATGATCAGGGTGGCGGTGTAGATCTTGGCTATCGAGCCCATCTGGAAGACCGAGTCGGTCGTCACCTCCACCCCCGTTCCCCGGTGCAGCACCCCGCTGGCCAGCTCGTGAACGGTTCCGTCGACGAGGAGTGCGAGGGAGGCGCCCGGGACGTGGTGCTGCACGCGCAGGGCGTCCAGTCGGGCCTGCCAGTGGGCGAGGTCCAGCTTCCGTCCTGCGGAATCCCGGGCTCCCCATGCCCCCGTGGCGCCCCAGTTGCCCTGCTCGTCCCAGCTCACGTTCTTCGGCATGCCCGTCCCCTTCGCTGCGTACGACGTTGACGCGTACGGTGTTCTCTCGATGCGAACACCGTACGCACAGCGGAACGCCGTACGCAAGACGCGTACGGTGTCCGCTACGCTGAGCGAGCCAGCCGCACGACGAACAGGGATGAGAGAGCCGCATGCCAGCCCCCGAAAAGCCGGCCACATCGGTATGGACCCGGCCGCGCCGCCCACAGCGCGAGCAGCTGACCCGCGACCAGATCGTGACCGCAGCCGTCGAACTGCTGGACCAGGAGGGCACCGAAGCCCTCAGCATGCGCAAGCTCGGCAGCCGCCTGAACACCGCGGCCACATCCCTCTACCGGCACGTGGCCAACCGCGACGAACTCATCCAGCTGGTCGTGGACGACGTCTACGGCGAGCTGGAACCACCGGCCACCGCCGAACGGTCCCAGTGGCGCGCGGCCGTCACCCGCATCGCCGCCGACCTGCGCGCGATGACGCTGCGGCACCCTTGGATCGCCCCCGAGCTGGGCCAGGTCGGCCTCGTCCACATCGGCCCGAACGCCATGCGGATGTCCTCGCGGCTCCTCGCGCAGTTCGAGGCGGCGGGCTTCGCCGCGGACGAGATGGACCAGGCCATGGGAACGCTCATGGCGTACGTCATCGGAACCGCCACCTCCGAGGCCGCCTACCTCTCCATGATCGCCCGCAGCGGCAAGACCGAACAGGAATGGGTGGCCGACCTGCGCCCCGCCTTCGACGAGGCCTCCCAGCAACACCCGCGTCTGCGGGCGGGGGCCTCCGCCCAGCAAGACACACACCCGCAACAGATCCGCGACGACGCCTTCTCCTACGGCCTCGCCCGCGTCCTCGACGGCCTCACAGCCCGCCTCAACCCCTGAACCACCGCACCAACCACCGAGACCTCCAGCCTCGGTCCGCACCGAGACCTCCAGCCACAATCCGCACCGAGACCTCCAAGTCGAGGTCACCTCCGCTCGCGCGGAAAGCGCCCTCGCGACGAGTCCCACGGAACAGCCGAGCCCTCACACCCCTTTGGGCGCGTGTCGGCAAGCTCTAGGAGCGGATGGCGGTCGCGCAGTCGGCGCTCCGGGCCGCCGTGCCGTTGTCCGTATCGATCGGTTTGCTGCGGTCGTACGGATCGACCCGGTGGGCCCGGTCGGTGGGCTGCTTGCCGGCCGCGCCGAAGGGCGGCACGAAGTAGCCGGTCGGGGCGGAGCAGCCGCCGTTGGTCATGTCGAGCGCGTACGAGACGAGGGACATCGTGCCCGGTTCGGTGCTGACCTTGGCCGGGTCGTCCCAGCTCATCACCACCTTGCGCCGCACGATCGTACGGACGACCTCGGCGTCCTGCCCGCTGTCACCCGGTGCGGTGACCGGATACACGAAGGTCACGTCGGCCGTCACCTCGACCGCCCCCCGTTTCCCTTCCTGGTACGTGAGCCGGCCGCGCGTCTTGACCACGTCACCGACCAACCGGGCCTGCTCGGGCCGAAAGCGGCTGAACAACAGCAGCGGGTCGGTCGCGGGAGCGGGCGCCGCCGCCGACAGGGCGCTGTGGAGATACTCCTGGACGTCGTTCTGATGCGGATTCAGCAGCGCGATCGCCGTCGTGGGCCGCTCGCCGCGCAGCACGCGGGGGTCGAGCCCCGCGGCCACCAGGAAGTCCCGGCTCTGCCGCAGCGCCCGCTCGACCTGGGCGGTCCCCATCCAGCCGGTCGCCCTGGCCGGCGGCACCGTGATCCCGGCCGCTCCGTCGGCCCAGCCGGCGGCCGGCGAACCCCGGAAGGGTTCGGCGAGGGTAGGGCGCAGAGCCGGTTCGGCACCGGGTGCCTCGCGCGGGCCACGGGACTCGGCGGCCGACGACGCCCCGTCCCGCCCGCCGTCGTCGCCACCGAACCAGCCGACGACCTGCTGCGGGAAGAGCCCCACGGCCAGCAGGACCACGCCCGCCACCAGCCCGGCCGCGTACCAGCCCTTTCTGCGCCGGGGCCGGGCCGGTGAGTATGTACGCCAACCCGCCGGCTGCCCGGAGGACTCCCGCAGCCGCCGCTCCACCTCACGGGCGCGCGCCGACGGTTCCACGGGAGCCCCGTCCACGCCCTTCACCGATTCCCGCAGGAACCGCTCCCACTCCTCATCGGACACGGACGCCCCATCCTGCCCCCCAGCCCCGCCCACGCCGCACTCCCGTTCACGCTCGCTCTCGCTCGATCGCCCGATGACTCGACCGTTCGACCGTCTGCTGATCAGTTGATTGTGCACCGGACCGTCAGGGGGCGCGGCAGCAGGTGGCGCTCGTACGGCCCAGAGCAGACGCCGCGGCCACGGGAGCGCCCGTTGAGGAGTGCGCCAAGGCCTACCTGGCCGTCAAGTGGGCGCATCAGATGAGCTCACGCCGGAACGCCGACTCCAGGTGTGGCAGGAGATGCCGGAGACCACGACCATCCTGCGCACCGCCTGACCCCTGGCGCTTGTCCACGCTCGGCGACACCTCCAAAAATGACAACCTCACCGTCAAGGAGGCCGCGCTGCCCCTGCACAGGCCCATGCCATCCGCCTCCGCGGCCCCCGCCCCCAGACCTCGTACCCCCTGCCCGACGGAGCCGACGTCCACATGAACTCCACCCCACCGCCCCCGGACAACCCCGACCTGCTCTCCCACCACATGTTCGACGTCCTCGCCCATTACTCCACTCTGCTGGTCCAGGACGACAACGCAGACCTGGGCGAACCCGATCCCGCATGGTTCGGCCCCTTGGCGAAGGACTGGATCAACACCGCTCCCGGCGTCATCGGCATCGGAGTCGCCCGCCCCTTCACTGTCCCCGTCACCGTCGACGTGCGCCGCACCCCGCCGGCCGATGACGACGCGGAAATGCGGCAGGCAGATCACGTCACCCAAGCCGGCCTCGCGCTCCCCTCCGGACGCCTGCTGGTCTCCACCCTGGGCCTCGAAAGCGACCCGCCCCGCACCCTCCTCACCCCTGGCAATTACGCCGTGCGTGTCTACCAAGAGCTTTCAGCGCTCGCCGGATCCCGTAGGACGCGAGCGCGGCCAGCGGGACGGCAGTGAGTGCCACGAGGAGCCATTGCTGGGCGTAATGCGTGGCCATGGTGGGGGTCCGGCTGAAGGAGATCATCGGCTTCCACGTGTAGTACGCCAGGACCATGATCACTTGGGAGAGCGTCGCCCGGGTCACGGCGTGCACGGCGCTGGGGGCGGTGCTGCCGAGCACGAAGACGATCACCACGTACGGGAGGTAACCGGAGGCCAGGCGGGAAGCGGCATCGACGGTCTTCCCGTCCCCGTCACCGGCGATGGCGATGTAGGCGGAGAGGGCGCCGGCGACGGTTCCGATGGCGATGGTGGTGACGGCACGGGGCAGTCCCCTGAGGAGTGGGGAACCGAACCGGGCGGGCGCGGATACGGGGGCGGAGGCATCGGCGGGGCCGGCGCTTGGGGGAGAGGTGGGAGAGGTGGGATTCAAAGCCATGAGGCAAGTTCAGAGCGGGAATGTGCGCGTACGGTGCCCTGTAAATGACCGATTGGCTGCAAAAGCGTAGGCATCCGGTCACAGCAGACGCCGGCCGCCGACAGCCTGCACGCCCCGTACAGAGGCGGCGCCGAAAACGACAGCGTAGGGACTGGCGCGTCGCGTCCGGCGTTCGCCGCGGTGCCGGGACGACCCCGCGGCGAACGGCCGGCGGCCGGTCAGGCCTCCGTGGCGCGTACGGCTCGGAGGCGGCGTGCGGCCAGCGTGAGGACCGCGCCGAGAGCCACCGCGCCTCCGGAGGCCAGGCCGAGCCGCACCGGGTCGGCATCCGCGCCAGTGGTCGCCAGCGCGCCGCCGGCCCCCGTACCGCCCGACGACTGTGCGACAGCGCCGCCCTGGCCACCGTTCCCAGCGTCCTGTGCGTCCTCGCCGGAATCGGCGGACTCGGCTCCGGAGTCAGCGGCCCCGGTTCCGGAACCGGCCGTGGCGCCGCTGTCCCCGTCCGGCCCGGCCGCATCCGTGTACGCCATCAGGATCGGGGCGGTGTTGTTCTTCTCGTCCGGGTCCGTCGCCGGGTCGTACGGGACCGTGATGCTGCCCCGCGCGCCCTCGACCCGCTTGTCGATACGGACCCGGAGCTTGGTGCCGAAACCGTCGGGCCCGAACGGGCACACCGCCTTGCGGTCCCTCTCGCCGCCCTTGTCGTACGCGCAGTACAGGGCTTCGTCCTGCTCGTCGGGGCCGAGCGGGACCAGCGTGGTGCCCTCGGGCAGCGTCAGCCGCATCTGGTCGCCCGCGGACGCGCTCGCGGCGCGTGGGGCGGCACCGCCCGCCGTACCCGGTCCGGCGGTCACGGGGAACGGCACCTGGGTGGTCACCACGTGACCGACCTTGCCCTTGATCGTGAAGCCGACGGCCTTACGGTCGGAGGTCTGCGTCGTCCGGAACTCCAGATGGGCGCTGTCGGCGCCGAAACCGCTGCCGTCGGCCGACCGCAGTGTCAGCGGGGCGCCGGTGCCGTGCGGGGCCTTCGCGTCCAGGCCGAGGTACTCGGGCGGGCTGCCGACGCCCCACAGGTACACGCCGATGCTGCCGCCCATCGCCGTCTTGCCGACCTTGGCCTTGAACGCGTCGGCGACCTCGCGTGCGGCCCCGACCGGCAGCCCCTTGGGAAAGTCGCACTGGGCGATGGTCGGCGCGTCGAGCCGGTCGTACCGACAGTTGCCGTACCGCGCCTCAAGCGTCGCGCCGGATGCGGTCACCTGGAGCGACACGCCCTCGTCGAGCGGCACTTCCCCGCTGTTGCCGAACGCCGGCCGGAACGAGATCTCGGCCCCCGGAGCGACCTGGTCGAGCGGCTTGAACTGGCGCGCCGTCAGCTTGGGCGCCCCCACGACGAACCGAGTGGTGTGGTGGACCGCGGGGGCGTTGGAACTGGTGACGGTGAGCCGGACGGCACCGGTCTCGCCCTTCTTCGCCCCGGCCGCGGGCTTCAGCGTGAACGGCGCGAGGTCGGTCCGCTGGTAGAAGTCACCGAGCGAGCAGGTGGCGACGTAATCGGCGAGTGTGCAACTGCTGTTGTGCGTCTGCAACTCCGCCTTGCCCTTGAGGTCCGAGGCGTCGATCACCGCCTTGACGTCCTTGAGCGTGCGCTCCTCATCACTGCCACTGCCACCGGCCGCGAAGGAATAGGAGAAGTCCGGGGGACGCACGGAGCTGTCCAGGGGAAGGTAATAGGCCTGAGAAGCGTGCATCACCCGGATCTGCGACTGCGACTGCGACTGCGCCTGCGCCTGCGTCTGCGACTGTGACTGCGCCTGTGATTGAGACCGCGACGGCGATTGCGACTGCGCCGCCGCGCCGTTCACACCGATCGTCAGCACCAGGCCGGCCAGCGTCGGCACGACGACCAGCCCCGCGCGGACCCCGCGCTGCCACTTCCCGGGCACAACTCCTGTTTCTCTAACGCTCATACGAGTTCAGACACCACAGCAGCCCGAAGAGTTGTACCGGTAACAAACATTCGCACGGTGCACCTCGGGCCCCGCACACCCACCCCCACGCAAGCCGGACAAGGGAACCGCCAAGGCCGTACCACCCCGCCCCGCACCGCCCCCCACCGCCCCCATGAGCCGTCGCCCCGCCGCCGACCGGCTGCTGGAGGCCTCGTACCCGCCGTACCACGCCAAACCGGCTGCCGAGTGCCCATGCCCGCCGACCCCCACCCGGCTTCCACACCGCCACCCCACCCACCACCACCATCACAACACCGCACTCGGGCAACAACTGGCAGCGAACCCCCAGAGCCGCCGTAGGTACCTACCACCATCTGATCGACAACCGCCTCCTATCCCGGCACCACGAAGCGGTAGGTGGGGCATCTACGGCGGCAGTAGCGGCGACAACTGCGCCTTCACCGCTGCGTGGATGCGCCCGGACACATTCCGGCGAGTGATGATCTGCTGCCTCTCCACTTCACGCAGATGCTGAACGGAAACCCATAACCCGGCCCTGATCCCCGACACCCCCGGAAACCGCTGCGCATTTTCCTGCAAGCAGGTCGGCCACAGCCCCAACCACGGCGGAGTCCTGCTCCCCGATGTCCTCCGCTGGCTGTGGCAACCGCCCACAACCTGAAGAGACCTGTCCGAACCATCACTCCAACCGAGCCGCACCAATGCGAAATCCCAATGCCGACTGCCTGACGAATCCCGTCGAGGAAGGGCCGGATATGGCTCGCCGTCGGCGCACTCGCAGGGCCGCCGCCGACTTAGGTGCTGACCTTCGGTACGATGCACCTGGTCAGCTGGCGCCACGTGCATGGACCTCCAACGGTTGCCCGCGCTTGCAATCCGCAGTGCGGTCGTCGCAAGCACGGCCTGCTTCCCTTACCGGGAGCTGCGGATCAAGACGGAGCGGTTAGTGAAAACGCCCTTCTGGCTTGATTCGCCAGACGCCAGACGCCAGACAAAGGCACTGGCCCATCGCCCGGAAGCTGCGGGATGGACTTCAAGGTCACGGTGGGCACCATGCGAAACCAAGGGGTTTCGCATTCGCAGATGAATAGGGGACGAGGGTGTCCAACTTCCATCCGAAGGATGGCCCGGAGGCGGTCCGGCAGCAGCCGGCCGAGAAGAAGAACGGTCGTTTCAAGAGGGGGATCGGCGGCTCGCTCGCCGCCATAATGATCGTTGCCGCCGCCTCCGGCTGCGGGAGTGACGACAAGAGCGACAGCAACAAGCCGGCCGCAAGCGCACCGGCTTCGGCGAAGGCGGAGGCGTCTCACAAAGCGGCCCCCGCTCCCACGCCCAAGGCCAAGCCGACCACAGTGCTTTCCCTCACGGGTTCTGGCATCAAGAACACCAGCACGTTCAAGGTCGGCAACGAGTGGACGCTGTCCTACACCTTCGACTGCACCGAAGCCATGAAGGCTGTCGACGGTAAGGGCAATTTCATCGTATTCGACAAGAACGACAAGCTGGTCAATGAGATGGGCAAGACCGGCAAGGGCAGTATCCAGCAGCACACGCCGGGTACTCGCCAGCTTCAAATCATCAGCGAATGCGAATGGACCGTAAAGGTCACTGGTTAGGTGCAATGATCACGGGAGTTGCTGCACACTGACAGGGCTTGATTATGACGAAGACCTCCGGTGTGGTGAAGGTGCCTACGCGCACGTCTCACCACGCGAAGGTCTTCGTTCCCACCCTGAACCTCCCCACCGGCTGCGCAGAGGGACGGGCTGCCTCCATCCGTTCGCTGCTCGCCGTTCGTCCCTTCGCCAATGATCAGCCTCCCGCACTGGCCGACGAGCACGCACCGGCCTACGACGAGGATGCGCTGCCCGACCTGCCCCTTCTGCCCGATCTGTGCGCCCGGTACGTACGCAGCAACTCCTCCAGGGACTAGCGGTGCCCTTCGGCAAACACCTCCAGGCGCTGCGCGTACCCGCCCCGTCCGTCCTCGCGTACGGCGCCGAGAACACCGTCAAGATCGCCTCGGATACCCCGACGGTACTCACGAGTCGCGACAGCACCGGCTCTCGCGAGCAGGCCGACGGTGATCACCATCCAGGCGGCCGCCGATAGGCGCACGAGCTGGGAGCCTGAGAGCTGGGCTTGAAGCTGCCGTAACGGAAGCCTCTACCGTCCTGGGCAGGGCCGGCGATTCCGGCCCGGTGAAGCACGTGTGAGGGAGGCGGCGATGGCCTGGCCGATCGCGGAGATCGCTCGGATGTCGGGTGTGACGGCCCGGACACTACGGCACTACGACGATATCGACCTGTTGCCGCCGGCCTGGATCGGGGCCAACGGCCACCGCTACTACGAGGAGCGCCAACTGCTGCGGCTGCAGCAGGTCCTCGTGCTGCGGGAACTGGGCCTCGGACTGCCCGAGATCGGCCGCATCCTGGCCGCGCAAGTCGACGAGCTGGAGGCCCTGCGGGGCCACCACCGTCGGCTGCTCACCGAGCGCGACCGGCTGGACGCCCTGGCCGGCACCGTCGCCCGCACGATCACCGAACTGGAACAGTCCAGGAAGGACGGCACAGACATGATCAGCATCAGCCGGCCGGAGAACCTGTTCGAGGGCATCCGGCCTGCCCAGTGCATGAAGGCCCTGCACGGCTTCCCGGAACTGACCGGGGCCGTCGAGCGGCGTACCGCAACGCTGAGCAAGGCCGCGATCGATGCCGACGAGCGCGAGCGCACGGCGCAGATGATCCGGCTGGCCGAGCTGTTGGCCACCGGCCTGCCCGCTGACGCCGATGCGGTGCAGGCCGAGATCGACACCCAGTACCGGACGCTGGCCCAGAGCCGGGCAGCCACCGCCGAAGAGTACTGCGCGATCGGGCGTTGCTGCGTGGAGAACGAGCACTGGCACGCGGCGTACGAGTCGATCGCGCCGGGCCTGGCCGCATACCAGCGGGCTGCCATCGAGGCGTACGCCGCAACTCGGTTGCACTGAGCCGGGACCGGGCCGCCGCGACGGGGGTGCGGCGGCCCTGCCGGGCCGGGCCCTCACCCGTTCCGCCGACGCAGGGCCAGCAAGCTCTCAGTGAGCCAGAACCGGATTCCACTGACGCAGCCAACCGGCCTTCTCTATGCGACGACATGGCTCGGGCTGCCGGCCGAAGCCGTTCGCCTGACTGCTCCACCAACCGTCGGCACCGCTGTCAGTGACCCTCGCTCCCACAATCGCCGGATGGGCCACAGAAGAATTCTTTCTGCCGCCCTGCCGCTGCACCGTGCACCACGACTGCCAGACCGGCCAGTTCACCCTCGATGGGGACACGTAACCGTAGACAAACGACCACTGTGCGGACGAGATCGAGCCTGAGGGCTTGGGCTACGGCCCAGACCAGGCGCCAGACGCCAGGCGCCCGCCGTCCCTCTCGTACCTGCCGTCGTAATCCGACTGTGCGTCGCGCAAGAAGACGCCGTGCATGTGAACGGCGCGCGGGACGCGGGGGATGAGCGCCGATGGGTTGTCGCCGGGGGCCGTTCGCGCTGGCCGGCAACGGACCGTATCTGGTCGACCGTGTCGACGGAGGGTTGCACCAGATCGGTGTGGTTTCCGCGGTCACCGGGGAGTGGGAGACCGACTACCGGGCCCGAATACGGGGCCTGCCAGTACGTACCGCAGTGGACGATCTGCACGACGTGGTACGCGGAACCGCCGCGACGTACGGACGCATGCCCGCGGTACGGACCCTGCGTCAGAGGCTGCCGGGACTGTCGCCCGCGCAGGCCATAGAGTACGTGAACGCGATACTGACAGGTGATGCGCCAGAGAGTCTGGTGGCCATAGCCACCACTCACCTGGTGGAGCCACTCGATCCGGTGCTCGCTGTGAAAACCATTCGCCCCGGTGCACCTGGCCGGACCACCTGATTGTGGCCGGGGCTGGCAGATCCGTCGCTAAGGCGTGGGAGACGGTGCGGCCGGGCGGCCTGTCCAGTTCTCGCCCGGCCCGGACACGGGGTGGGCGAGAACCAGACAGAGCGACAGCTTTTGGTGGTGCCGCGATCGGAGGCAGCGGAAGTTCTGGCCGAGGCCTTGCCTCGCCTCCGGCCCTCAGGCGTTCGTGCGCAGACGCGAGGCAGAACTCCCGGAACGGATACAGGCCGCGGCGTCGGCGACCGTAGAAGACGTCGTTGAACCCGGGCATGGACTCGATACTCGCTGTGGGTTACCTGGCGTCCGGGTCAGATACCCATTCCAGGATGTCATGCCAACGAGAGTGAGGGACGTCCAGAGCCGCCGGATCGATTTCTCGCATCTGCTCGGTCAAACGCTCGCAGGCTCCCTCGGGATCGAGGTCTTCAGCAAGTTCCTCGTCGTAGTGCGGACGCTCGACCTCAAGCAGGTACAGGGAATGGACGAAAGAGTACAGGTCCTTGTTGAGCGGGTAGACATTCTCCTCGTCCTGGGGGAGGCACAGGACGGCACCGGTGGCAACGTCGAGGGCGATGTCGTCGTACGGGATCATGCCGAGCAGAACCCAGTCCGCCGCATTGGCGGGAAGGTTTCCCCAACGGACATTCAGGTCCTCGTAGCACGCGCCGACCGCCTTGAGTTCCGGGTCGGACCGGTCGATCAAGTCGAACCATGGGTTGGCGCGAATCGGGAGCCCCACCTCCCGCAGGAAACGGCGGCTGGCTTCACACTCGATTCCTCCCAGCTCCTCCTCTGGCCAGGTAACCAGCTCCTCCTCACTGAACCGAGTTTCCAGCGTTGTCCTGTCGATGGTCGTCATGCGATGCCCGGTCCTTTGTGCTTGCTGAGTTGCGCGGGCGGTCAACACTGGCCTCGGCCCGTCTGAACCGCCCGTGAATCACATCATCATTCACATACCTCGGCCATCGAGGCTGGGAGCCCCCGGGCACGCGGCCGATGCCACGCTGCGCCAGGTCGCCACCGACAGTGAGACGGCGCCGGTGAGCGGTGACACTCCCGCCCTCGACGAGGGGGAGGCGAGGGCCACATCCGGCTGGAGCCGAGCAAGGCCTGAGCTGGGGAAAGCCGACGAGCAGCGTGACGACGGCGAGCAGCAGGAGCAACAGGAGAAGCAGGACGAAGGCTCATCATGCGGCGCCTTCCTCGGGGAGCCGCAACCCGGCCTCGGGCGTTGTGGCGTTGGGTGGCACGACGCCTTTGCTCGGTCACCAGACGGCGAACCTTGCACCTCACGCGCGCTCACGGGACGTCAACGGCGTCCCAACGCCGACGGGTTGGGTCGCCGCAGTTCAGGCCCGATGCCCGGTAGCTCGAGGACTAGGACCACTGGCCGCTCGCTGGGCTCCAGCCTGTCGAGGACGCGGCTGAACGCGCCGCGTTCCGGACGATCTGTGCACCCAGGCGCCGGCAGCGCTTGCTCGGTCTTGTGGCCGTAGGCAATCTTCCTCAGCCGCTCGCGTTCGGCGGTGGCTGGCGGAACTCCCGACGGACTACAGCAACTGGCACGGACGAAGGCCGGTAGAAGGAAGCGGAACGCGACAGGCCCGTAGCCTGCCGTGTCCGCTCCGCAGTCCTCGGGCGACAGCTACTCCGGCCGCTCCGCGCGACGCCGCCGGTGGTACGAGAGGGTGACGGCGCCGAGCAGCGGCCCCCAGGCGACCAGGGGCAGGTAGAGGAATCCGACGATGATGTTGCCGAGTGTGGTCATGTCAGGGTGAGGAATCGCCCACCAGGCGACGAACGGCAGCCACAGGACGGTCAACGCCAGCGCGCCGAAGCCGGCCGGGACGACGGCCGCCATGGGGTGGACCCTGCGGCCGCCGAGCAGAGGGATCCACTGCGGGAGTATCACGCCCCAGGGTCGGACAAGGCCGAGTGTGAGCAGTGCGAGTGCCTCGCCGGCCACACTGAGGCCGATCACGTACACCGTGCTCCAGCCGGTGACGCCCATCGCCGCATAGCCGACGTCGGTGTACCCCGCCGGGTGGCCGGCCGCCAGCAGGAGGCGCCAGATCCCGGTCGGCAGGGTGACGAGCGCGGCGACATGGGCGGCCCGGATTGCCCAGCGGGGCGGGGGCGGAACGGCGGGATCGAGCGCAGCGGTGGTCATGTGCACCATCCTGTCGGCGTGTCCCCGTCAGAACGTCGGTGCCGGGAATGAGCTTTCGGAGCGGCCCAGGATGGAGATCTGCATCTCCCACTCACCCGTATGGGGGAGGGGTACTCGTTCTGCCCCACCTCGCCGTCCCCTGAACCTGACGAGAGAGCGAGGACAACAACAGCTGCCGCTTCAACCCCGAAGGAGAACGTCGGCAGCCGACCATTCAGCATCCGGCGACGGATTTCACTGGCTTGCTGCCTCTGGCCTGCCCCAATGCTGCTGATGTTCCTCACGAACATCCAGCCTCGCAGAACCCAGAACCTGTACGTCCAGCTGGTCACCGTGCATGGCGAACACCACGACGCACACCATGCCGGCCGACACGTCACGGCGGGCGATCAGCTCGGAGACGGCCAAGAAGGGGGACGGCGCCGTGCAGGCCGCCGTAGCCGGCCGGGACCAGCAGGCCGAGAAGCCTGGGAACGCGCATCGCGGCCAGAGCCTGCTGCGGAAAGGCCGCCTTCCCGCCACTTTCGACCGCGTACCGCTCCACCCTGCTGAGCCGGGAGCCGGGAGCCAGTCATCGGGCCAGCGCGGAGTCAAGGGCCTTCACCCGGACGTCTGCCCCGGTGGAACGCACGCTTCGCACGGCCCGCCACAGAGCTCGGCCGTCTCGGAGTTGGCATCCGCGATCGGGTCATCGGCGAGCGTCACCCCGAAGTTGGCCTGCACGGACTTGGGCTCAGCAACCGGTCCTTGGCGCGCAACTCCTGATCAGGGGTGAGGTAACGCCGTACCGTGCGGATCGGGCTGGCCGAACACGAGTCGAACGCACGAGCCGCACGCACGAGCCGCACGCACGAGCCGCACGCACGAGCCGAACACACGAGCCGGCCGGATGACCAGGGCCGGTGGGAGCGCCACGCTCGGAAGTCGTCGCGGAGACGCTACGACGGGAATGGGGCGGGCGCTGATGCCGTCCCCCCTCCAGCCGATGTTCGCCCAGAGACCGTACCCGTCTGCTGCCCGCCGCCTTCGCGAGGCCAGCCCCATCGACCAGGTCGTACCTCCCCGAGGCGGACCCTTGAGGCGAAGGAGCGCCAAGATCAGCCCACGTCAGGGACCAGCGGGCGAGCAGCTAGCAAGAGATCAACGACGTAGGCCTCTTCCACCACTTCTTCAGGAAATGCCTCACGCAGCCGTTCACGCTCCTCGGTCAGAAAGGCGCGGTTCGCGCTCTGGCCGAGGACGAGGAAGGCGGAGCGGCTGCTGATGTTGGCGAGGTGGGTGTCGAGAGAGACGGTGCGCTGCCAGCGGATGTGTCGGCGCGTGACCTGCAGCCCGGTCAGGCCGGCGAGCCGGACGGCTTCGTCGTCGTCGGGACGCACTGCGGAGCGCGCGGGTACCCCGCAGTGCTGCGCGATGCGCTGGTGCTGGGCACGGATCCATGGGACGTCGAAGGTTGTGGTGTTCCACCAGATGGCGAGCGTACCGCCCGGTCGCAGGACCCGTAGTGCCTCCGGGACGGAACGGCTGGTGTCGGTCCACTGCCAGGACTGCGCGTACGTGATGAGGTCGTGGGAGGCAGCGGCGAGGGGCAGACGGTTGCCGTCGCCGCGGACGATCGGTACGTCCGGCAGGACCCGGCGGAACTCGGCAGCCATTGCTTCCCCCGGTTCCACGCCGATCACTTCGGCGCCCCGTTCGCGCAGGAGCGCGGTCGCCATGCCCGTACCCGCGCCGACATCGGCGGCCCGGACCTCCGCCCAAGGACGCCGCAGGAACGCCTCGACGGTGTCGAGGAGCGCCGGCGGATACGAAGGGCGGCTCGCCTCGTACTGGGCGGCAGCGGCGTTGAACGCATGAGCACGTGAGCTGACAGCCATCTGCCCATCATCGTGCCTGGGGCCCCGGAACCGGATTTCGGTGATCGTTTCCGGCCGTGCTCACGAGCACCCGCTCGTGCAGAACGCGGGGGCCGGCAGTGGCTGCCAGTGACGCGTCCGCGTAGGCGGTTCGGGAGTTCGTAGAGTGGCCGCACCAGTGAAACGGGGAGGGGCTATGCAGATCGGGGAGCTGGCGCAGCGTACGGGGGCGAGCCGACGCTCGATCCGCTACTACGAGCAGCAGGGGCTGCTGGAGGCGCAGCGGACGGGCAGGGGATGGCGCAGTTACGACGAGCGCGCGGTGCACCGGGTGCTGAACGTACGAGAACTGCTCGCGGCCGGGCTGCGGGTGGAGGACATCCGCCAGGTGGCGCCCTGCCTGGACATGAAGACAGCGGACTTCCTGGCGTGCCAGGACAGTCCCGCCGAGGTCCTGGCGATGTACGAGGAGCGCCTGGCCGTGGTGGAGGCGAAGGCCGCAGAGCTGGCCCGCTACCGGGCCGAGCTGATCGAGCGCATCGCGCAATTGCGCGCCGGCCGGCCGGACGTGGACCTCGGTGAACTCCTGCGCCAGGCCGAGGCAGGCTCCGCGGCTTGAAGGTGACACCGGTGTCAGTACTTAACGTGCAGCCCCATGGAAGCTGTCGCTGAAAACAAGCCCGGGCTGCCAGTCTGGCTGTCCGTCCTGTTCCTGACCTTGCTGGCCACGGCCACGGACGAATTCATCATCGCCGGAGTCCTGCCGGCCGTCGCCGCGGACCTGGGGGTGAGTGTCGCGGCGGCCGGGCAGCTGGTGACCGCCTTCGCCGTGGCGTATGCCCTGGGCGCGCCGACGTTGGCGATGGTGTGCGAGCGGCTGCCCCGCCGGACGGTCATGGTCAGCACGCTGGCCGTCTTCGTCCTGGCGAACGTGGCAGCCGCTCTGGCGCCCGGCTACTGGTGGCTGATGGCAGCCCGTATCGTGGCCGCTCTGTGCGCGGCGGTGGTCACCTCCGCGGCGTTCGCCACCGCGGCGGCCGGGGCGCCGGCCGGGGCACAGGGCCGCTACCTGGCGGTGGTGACGGCGGGGATGACCAGTGCGCTGTTCACCGGCGTCCCGGCCGGGTCCTGGCTGGGAGGTGTGCTGGGCTGGCGGGCCACCTTCTGGCTGATCGCGGCCGTAGGGGGCGTCGCAGCCCTGGGGCTGCTGGTGACCGCCCCGTACGTACCGGGCGGTGAACCGGCCCCGCTGCGCCGGCGGCTTTCACCGTTGGGCAGTCCTGCCGTGCTGCGGCTGGTCACGGTCACCTTCCTGGCAGCCGGCGGCGGCCTGATGTTCTACACCTACCTCGGCGCCTACACGGCCGAGGCCGCCTCCAACTCCTACGGCCTGCTGACTTTCCTGCTCTTCCTCGTCGGGGCGGCGGGCCTGGCCGGAGCACTGCTGGCGGGACGGATCACCGACGCCTGGGGGCCACGGCGCAGCCTGCGGCTGGTGATCGGTGGCCATGCCGTCACGCTGGGCCTGGCGGCTGCCCTCGGCTTCAGCGGGGTAGGCAGTCCGTACGTGCTGGCCGGGGTGATCGGCTGCTGGGCCGTCTTCGCCTGGGGCCTCAACCCGCCCATCCAGGGCAGTATCCTCACGGCGGCCGGACCGGCCTCCGGCATGACCGCGCTCGCCTTGAACATCTCCGGCCTCTACCTGGGCACCGGAGTGGCCGGAGCCCTCGGCGGTACCGTGATCGATACGGTCGGCATCCGGTACGTGCCCTTGGCGGCCACCGTCTCGATGGCGCTGTCCTTCGCGCTGACGCTGCTTCCCTCGGCCCCCACCCACCGGCACACCGCCCGTGTCGCTCCCGCACCGGAGCGCGCGGATGCCTGACCGCGGCGGATGCCCCCGGGACGGCCAGCTTCGGCGACATAGGGCAGATGGGTCATGTCACGGGCCGGCAGCTCCTGGCTGACCGGGCGGTTCAGAGCCTCGCCGATCTCGTCCGGCCGCATGGTTCGGTTCCTCCTTCTCAGCGCAGTTGCTCGGCCAGTCCGACGATGATGCCCTCCGGGCCGCGGACGTAGCAGAGCAGACAGCTGTCCTCGAACCGGGCGATCTGGCCGACGAGTTCGGCGCCGTGAGGGCGCAGGCGGGCAACGGTGTCCTCGATGTCGTCGACGGCGAACATGACGCGGTGCGTGCCCAGGATGTTGTGCGGCCGGTCGCGTGGCCCGGCGCTGATCACCGCGGGGCTGTGGTACTTCGCCAGCTCGAGCCGGCTGTGACCGTCCGGGGTCCGGACCATCGCGATCTCACAGCGGACGCCGTCGAGCCCGGTGCACCGATCGGCGAAAAGGCCCTCGACCTCCGCCCTGCCCTCCAGCTCCATACCGAGCTCCACGAAGAACGCGATGGCGGCATCCATGTCCTCTACGACGATGCCGACATTGTCCATCCGCTGAATCGCCATGCGGGTTTCTCCTTCTTCCTCGAGCGGCCGCGGCGGCCGTTGATGTCCCTGGGACGGAGCCGGTGACACGTTCTCGACATCCGTAGGCCGCCGAACTCAGAAAAGCCGCACTCGATGCCGCCCGAGTCGGCAGCAACGATGTCACCTGCCCCTGTGACCTCACCCAGCAGTTCGGCCGCAGGGTGGCCAACCGCTTCCCTTCCCCGGCTCCTCCTCCGAGACCCGTCAGGGACGGCCCTGGAACCTTTCTCTGCGAGGCAAGGAGAATTCACTCGTACGGTTCGCGCAATGCGTCACCTGGCGTTCTGTGAGCGTGCCACAGTAGGACTCAGCAGGTTCACCCGTACGGCGGAGAGGGGCACCCAGTGCACGCTAAAATCGGTGACCGGCTTGTCGTAGGAGATCAAACCGGTTCAGGGTCTGGTCGAGAAGTGCAGATCATTGAAGTACTCGGCAACCAGGGGGAGCCGCCGTATCGCGTGCGTTTCGAGGACGGGCGCGAAGCCGTTCTGAGTCCTGGGCCCGGCTCTGTGATTCGCCGCAGCGGAACCGCATCCAACTAGCGCGCCACTCTTCCGCCTCAGCAGGGCCCATCCATCGGGCGGGCCTTTTGCGTGGGCCGACTTGCACGTAAGTACCTTGGCATCGCTGCAAGGTTGCGCGTTGCGACGGGGAACTCGGTCAGTATCTCTTCTTCATGTGGTAGAGGTAGGAGTATGCCGTTACCGGGCGTGGTGGGCGCGTGGTGGCGGCGATGGCACTGGCCACAGCCAGCAGCGCTGCCGAGACGTCTCCCTGCGCAGCAGTCCAAGTGGCCCCTGCGATCGAGAAGATGAGCGCTGCACTGGTGTGGCCGAAGGCCATTCTGAGCGACCTTCGCAGCTCGGCGGCCGCGTGCTCGATCTGCTCACTGCGATCACGCAGAGCTGCCGCGAACTGAGTGTCGGACATCTCTTCCGACGCCCTCACGAGTTGTCGCAGGCCCTCCGCATAGGCGCGATAGTCGGCCCCATGGCGGTTGCGGAAGTCCAGGATCTCGCCAAGAGGAACCCTTGACAGATCGACGCCGACCTCACGCCAGTCGGCGCGGATCACACGGTGCATCACCTGATTACGGCGCCATCCTTTCTGAGCGGGACGCTCAAGGTCCCGAAATGCCGGCCCCACGGATCCCGGAAAGCTCTGCATATCTCTCATCACGGGCTGCAGCGTGATGTCTGACGCCTGCATCTCGCGGTGAAGTGCCCGGCAATAAGCCATCAGGATCATCAGGCGGACGTCCTGGTCAATGTGCCAAAGACCGTTGGCAGACCGGAATGTCAAACCCTGACGCCTCATCACCTGTATGAATCTCTCCGCTTCCGGGTTCGTCGACCAGTGTCGGGCCCAATGCAGTGAAGCGATCGCCGCTGCGGCATGGGGATCAGGGGGCCGTCGGCGTGGCCGGCTCTCCAGCCAGTCGGTCAGCCCGCGCGCCAGCGTGGAGGCCGCCTCGGGACTCAGACAGGTGTGGGGGTCGAGATTGATCAGGAGGCCCTGGTCGTGCAGCGGCTGGGCCAGGTCCGGGCTCCGGTCGAGCGTCTCGGCGGCGAGATCCGCCGGCAGGGAGAGAGCCACCCCGTCGAAGAACAGCAGGAGCGACTTGATACAGCCCTCGTGATTGGCCGGCCAGATCCAGTCGGGCGCGTAGTAGAGATAGTCCTTGGAACCTGCGCGTTCGACCCCCATGGCGACGATGGTCCTCCGCGAGCAGGCGTGTTGCCCCCGCGTTGCAATTGTCTCCGCAGGACTCTCGCCCAAAACGCCAGGGGCTCCTGATGTCCTGCGCGTATACGGTCCGGGCGAGGCTGCAGTGACCGGCCTGTATGTGTTGTGTGGGCAGGCGACTGTGTGGTCAGTGCGCGGCCCACCGAGCAAGAGGCTCTGGCCCGTAACTACGAGAGTCTCTGGTCCGTAACCACCGAGAGGTCCTGGCCCGTAACCACGGCCAGCACGCCCGTCCGCAGCAGGCGGACCGTTACCGGCGCTGCGCCGGGCAGTTGCGCCGCCGTCCTGGCATCGCGGTGTGCTGGTGTCTACATACGGGGTGAGGTCGGCGGGTGGCAGGACGGGGAGGGAGGTGTTCTCAGGAGGATTTGAGGAGTTCGGCCAGTCGAAGAGTGTCGTCGAGGTAGCGCTCGTAGGGGAAGCCGGCTTCGATGAGCTTGGCGCGGAACTCGTCGTAGAGAGGCTTTCCGGCGGTGTGGAAAGCCTTCCGGCCGGCGTCGGTAAGCCTGACCAGGCGCCGGCGCGCGTGTGCGGGGTCGATCGTGACCTGCACCAGGCCATCCGCTTCGAGCGGTCGCAGCGCCCGGCTGATCGCCGGGTCGGACACCGACAGTGCCTGCGCCAGCTGGTGCTGTGTCGCCGGCTCGATGTCCTCCAGCGTTCCCAGTAGCCGTATCTGGCTGTAGGTCAGGCCGTCCCGGTCGTCGGTGCGCTGCCGGGCCGCCTCGCCCAGCAGCATGACCACACGGTGCAGCAGGTCTGCGAGTCCTTCGTCCACGGCATCAGCATAGCAAAGTATTGACTGGTTAATGTTAACGGGTTAAGACTGGTGTCATGGACAACGTCAGTTACCTCACCCAGTCAGCCTTCCCCGTGGTCTGGATCCTGGTTCCGGCGGTCGGGGCCTTCGTGCGGGCCCGCCGCGTCGCGTCACCCCGAGAACGGCTGGAGATCTGGCAGCGCTGGTGGGCCATCGGCGCCTTCGGCATCGGCAGCCTGTGGATGACGGTCGCGTTCCTCGTCTTCCCGGACGTCATGGCCACCGCGATCGGCTTCGACCGGACGCCCTTCATGTTCGAGATCGCCTTCGCCAACCTCGGGCTGGCCGTCATGGGCTTCCGCGCCGCCTCGGCCTCGCCGCGTGAGCGCATCACCATCGGACTCGGCGGCGGCATGTTCCTGTGGGGAGCCGTCGTCGGCCACCTCTACCAGTGGTTCGCCAACGGCGACCACGCTCCCGGGAACACCGGCGGCGTCCTCGTCAACGACCTCCTGATCCCGGCGGTCATGATCATCCTGGCCGTGCGGTCCCGGCGCCTGGCTGTCACACCCCGGCCGGCCGGCTCGGTCACCGCCTGACACCGTGCGGGCTGTCCTCGCCATGGCGGCACGCGCCCCACCGTCGACAGCACGTCGACGGCGCCGAGGTCCTGCGGGTCCGGTGTCGGCCCGCTGTGGCGAGTGCCTGGCGGGCGGGGGCTCGGCGGCGTGGTGCGCCGTGGCGGGACGTGGCGGGACGTGGCGTGGCGTGGCGGGGCGTGGAGATGGGAGTCGGGCCGGCGACGTTGGGCGGTGGGACATCGAGCCCACTGCCTGGCCCCGGCCGCCGACCGCCGGCCGCCGCGCTGAGGCCCGGCACGGTACGCACTCCCCGGTCGGCGCGCTTCAGCGGGCTCGCGGCGGGGCGAGCTGCTGTGCCTATGCGGGCTCGGGGTGGACTCGATCTCCACGCCTCATCAGGAAGAAGACCTGCCTACCCAGACGCCTGTCAACGTATCCCCAGGCATCCCCTACCTCGAAACGAACCGCACCGAGCTCAAGAGGACTTGTTTGTTAGCGCTGCAACAGTTAGCGTGTTAACCATGGAGGGATTGAAGCGTGAGAGCACGCTGGAGCTGATGCGGTGGGTTGTGTGGGGGCAGCGACGCATCGCCGATGACTGGATACGGGAACGCGGCCTCACGCACGAGCAGAGTGCCGTGTTGGCGTACCTGTCGAAGAACCCGGATGCCATTCAGCGTGACGTCGCGCGGACCATGCGCACCAGTGCGCCGAGCGTCTCGCGGCTCCTGGCCGGACTTGAGCGGCGCGGACTCGTAGAGCGCCAGACGCAGGAGGGTGACACGCGCAGCCGTCGGGTGCATGTCACTCCAGCGGGCTCCGAGCTGATCCAGGGTTTCGAAGAGGCCATGGACCGTGTCGAGGAGTCGATCCTCGCGCCGCTGGGTGCCGCAGAGCAGGCGCGGCTCCATGAATTCCTGGAACAACTCGCCTCCCGGATCGAACCGCCCCACTCTCCCTGACCCGGCTCTGCTGCTCCGTGCGGCGGCCGAGAGTCTCGCGGGCAGGGCCGTCGGTTCATTCACCAACAGTGAGGAATGCCTGTATGACTCAGATCACGATCATCGGTGCCGGTCTTGCGGGACTGACACTGGCACGAAGCCTGGCGGTTCACGGAATCGCGTCCACGGTGTACGAGGCGGAGGCATCTGCTCAGGCCCGAGGCCAAGGCGGCATGCTCGACATCCACGACTACAACGGACAGCACGGGATCCGCGCCACCGGCCTGATGGACGGCTTCCGATCCCTTGTCCTCGAAGGCCGCCAGGCCTCCCGCGACGTGGCGCCCGACGGCACCATCCTGGCGGACCAGCCCGATGACCCCGCCGGAGGCCGCCCCGAGGTGCAGCGTGGCGAGCTGCGACAGTTGCTGCTGGAATCCCTGCCCGCCGGCAGTGTCGTGTGGGGCCACAAGACTCGGAGCGTGCGGACCCTCACTGACGGCCGTCACGAAGTGACCTTCGCCAACGGATCGACGATAGTCACCGACATCCTCGTCGGTGCCGACGGCGCCTGGTCGAAGGTCCGACCGCTGCTCTCCGATGCCACGCCCGCCTACGCCGGACGCTCGATGGTCGAGACGTACCTGTATGAAAGCGACACCCGGCACCCTGCCACCCTGGCGCTGGTCGGCGGCGGGTCGATGACCGCCTATGACGAAACCACCCGCATCGGTCTCGGCGTGCAGCGTGAACGCGCGGACACCCTGCACTCCTACGCCATGTTCGACCAGCCGCTCGACTGGTTCGACGGCATCGACTTCACAGACGGCCCTGCGGCCGCCCGCACCGTCGCGGCGATGTTCGAGGGGTGGGCGCCGGAGCTCGTCGCCCTGGTCGCGGACAGCGACATCCCGCCGATTTTCCGCCCCTTGTACGGACTGCCGATAGGGCACCGCTGGGAACATATACCCGGGGTCACACTCATCGGAGATGCCGCGCACCTGGCACCGCCAGACGGTGAAGGAGCGAACTGGGCGCTCTTCGACGCAGGTCAGCTCGGCAACGCCATCGCCGAACAGCCCACGGACATCGACGCGGCCATCCGAGCCTACGAAGCCGCGCTTTTCCCACGGAACATTGACACCGCAACCGCCGCCGCAGCCTACTACCCCGAATTCGCACCCTACTGATCACAACAACCAGATAAGTCCGGGGTTTCACCGCAGGTATTGGGCGCGGCGGTGGGTGATCAGGCAGCTGGCGAAGCCGAGGAAGGCTTCGTGAATGTCGTCGCGTCGATCCCAGCGGATCCGCAGTCGACGGACGCCATGCAGCCAGGCGATTGTGCGCTCGACCACGTAGCGGAAGCTGCCCAGGCCGCTGCCGTGTTTCTGACCTTAGGCGGCGATGACTGGCCGGATCCCGCGCTGTCGCACCAGGCGGCGGTACTGGTCGTGGTCGTAGCCGCGGTCGGCCAGGAGTGTGTCTGGCCGACCTCTGGGACGGCCGATGACGCGGCCACGGCCGGGATCTTCTCCAGTAGTGGCAGCAACTGTGTGTCGTCGCTGCGGTTTCCGCCGGTCAGCGACACCGCGAGCGGGACGCCCTGAGCGTGGATGATGACGTGGTGCTTGCTGCCGGCCGTACACGGTCGACCGGGCTGGGCCCGCTTTTTCCGCCCGCGCCGAGCGGCCCGCACAATGCGAGAAGTCGATCCCCCCTCGTCATGTTGTCCGTACTCCTGCAAGAGGGTCGCTGGCCTCCGGGCCCGGCAACACCTACTGGACCTTCCCCACGACCCCCGCGGGCACGGACGTCTGTACCCCGACCCTGACCGGGCCATATATAGGCTGACCTCCTGATCCATAACCTTCGCTTCAAAGGAGCCGCACCCAACCCCGCTTCACCCCGTGGGAGCGCCTTCTCCACTGGGCGATCCCACTCCTGCAGGGACTGCTCGATGAGCCGGTTGGCCTGCTCGCGGACGCCGTCCAGGAAGCCGCAGGCACGTTCCATCCGGATCAGGGCCGCCAGGCCGGGCCCGCTCCCACGTCGTTAAGGCTCAGCAATCCCCACCCGCTTTCGGGCAGATGGCACTGACCGAGCCGTGGACCACTCGCAGGAGCCGCCCCGACAGCGGTGACGAAGCCTTTGGCGGGCCACCCCACGCAGCCACCGGCACCGGTAGCGGCGGCCGGGCCTACAGGTTGTCGCCCCACCCGCTCTGAACCGTGGTCTGGAACGCCCACGTGCCGCCACGGCGGATCAGGATGTCGGCGTACCGCAGTTGCCGGGCGGGTCCGGGCCTCCCGTCTCGTGGCTGAGTCCGTGAACACCCACGGCCATTGAGGGCGAGAGGAACACCGGCGTCCGGGTGAACTCGAAGGCGATGTCCTGCTCCTCCTCGCCCATCACGTGCGCCATCGTCGGGGTGAACTGCTCCCGGCCCCACTGCGCCGAGCGGCCGTTGCCGACCGAAATGTCGCTCACCAGGCTCAGCGGAAGACCACCATGTCCGCCATCCGCTCGACGTTCCGCTGCGCGCTTTGCGCGTCGTACTCCGCGAAACAGGCGTCCAGGCTCGTCCGGTCCTCATCGGTCGGCTGGTACCCGGTGTCGGACGAGAAGGCCACGCGCACTTCCCCTCGTTCGACTGCGCGGCCGCCGGGCGTGGCCGCGCGGAGAGGAAGGTACGTTTCACGAGGGCCAACTCTCTCGGCAACCCTCGGCGCCGCGGCCCTCACCCTCGGCATGTCCATCGCGGCCCCCAGCGGCCGCCACCCCATGCGGGTTCTACGAGACTTCGAGGGACGCATTCCACCACCACTGCACGAACGACGGCACCCGCGTCATCATCGAAGTGGAGGTGCTCGGGCCCAACTGCAAGCGCTGTGTGGGCCCTGGAGTGACATGGCTGGGGCCCGCCGGGAAGACCGACGGTACGCGGTACGCCGGACGTACCTGCTGACGCCCCGAGACTGCGGCCCCGGGCGGCTGTGCCCGGGGCCGCGGCGGGGAGAGGGCGCGGCTCAGCGGCCGGCGGGCGGCACCGTGGGTCTCGCTCCGTAACGCTTCTTCCTCTTCCGCGTCGTCACGCCTCGGTCCCCGCGTACTCCGACTCCTGCGTGGCCGCCTTGCGATACCGGGTCACGGCCATGCGGGACAGGAGGATGGAGGCGGCCGTGACGGCGAGCCACAGCGGTCCCATGAGGATGTGCAGGGCTCCGAGCCAGGCGATCTCGGCCTGGCGGTAGAGAATCACCTGTGCCACCAGGCTTGCGAGGCTCACCAGCGAGATGAGCAGTGTTGTCGCCCCGTAGAAGCGCCGGAGGGGCCGGTACGAGCGCCACTGCGGCGGGCCGCCGACCAGCCGGTTCGCGATCAGACCGGCCAGCGGGCGGCCGGCAGCCACCGACAGGACACAGACCAGCGTCGCCACGGCCGGTACCAGGATGGGCAGCAGGAAGAATCCTTTTGCCTCCCCGGTGCCGGCCGCCACGGCCGCACAGGCCACCGCCACCAGCGCGCCGATGACGGCGTGCCGTACCTGCTCCTTGGCACGCAGACGCCAGGCGAGGACGACGATCACCGTCACCGTGGTGGACACCAGGGCGAGCCGCAGGCCGCCGAGACGGTCGGCGACGACGAACACGAGGGTGGGAGCCGCGGTGGCCACCAGTCCCGAGGCGCCGCCGAACCGTTTGATCACCGCCTTCCCAGGGCTGAGGCCGGAGCCCGGGAGGGGGCTGTGGGGGGCGCCACCCGTCGAGACCTCGCTGTGTGGTGTGTCCATGGCTTCCTTCCGTTCGCCACAGTTGCGGCGGGCAGCCCGGGCCGCCGGGGGGGCGGCACGTGCTCGGTTCCCGGTCCGCGCCGGAGGATGGCGCGCCCCGCCGTACCCGCCGTGGCAGGCAACGTACGGCGGGACGCGTAGGCGTGCGAGGTGTCAGGCCGAAACGGACGCGGACGACGGCATGCCGGCGGTGCCCTGCGCCATGTCGAAGGGGCTGGGCTGCGGGACCGCCCCCCGGTCACGCCACACCACGCCCCGGCGTTCGTGCGCGAAGAGGTGCTCGACGGCCAAGGCGATCTTCGGACCGATCTCCCGGTCCAGCAGGTGCAGGGCCAGGTCGAGACCGGAAGTGACGCCTCCGGCAGTCACCAGGTCACCGTCGTCCACGACGCGGGCGTGGACGACGGTGACGCCGTTCTGGGCGAGCACGTCCACGCCCTGATGGTGGGTCATCGCGTTACGGCCTTTGATGAGCCCGGCCATCGCCAGAACCAGCGAACCCCCGCAGACCGTGGCCACCGTGGTGCCGGGCGTGGCGAGGGCCTTGGCCAGCAGCCCCGGAAGCTCGGTGGTGAGGGAGTTGCCGATGAGGACGGGGATGGTCGCGCCGGCCGGTTCCCCGGTGGGGGCGTCCGTCCCCGCGGGCAGCGTGCCCGCCGCGCCGGGTACGACGATCAGGTCCGCGCGGCCCGGGTCCAGCGGGGCAGCGGCCGTCAGGGAAATGCCGGGAATCCCACTGGGAACCTCCCTGGTCCCCTCGGCGCTGACCAGTTCGGCCCGCACCTGGTCGGTGAAGTTCCCGGCGGCGCTGAACACCTCGTACGGGGCGATGACATCCAGCGGGTCGAAGCCGTCGAAGAGGACGAACTGGGCGAGCATGGCGCTTCTCATTTCTTCCGGGGCTGCCGGTCTCTTGACCGCGCCCCTCACGCTAAGCAGCGCGGCAGGAGCAAGCCATGGGCTGGATCGACAGTCTCCAACGGGTTCTCGCCAACGCTATGAGCTGTGGGTTCTTTCTGCTGACCGACGTTGCACATGGGGCCGGCCGTTGGCGGGAAGCGGGGGGGGGGGAGAGAGCACAGCAGCGGCCTTGTCGTGGCTTCGGCTGGGCGTCGTGCGTCAGCCGGTGCGGGGCGGCGAGTACCTCCAGGACGCTCCGTAGTCTCGTGGGCGTGACTCGGCGGACACCAAGCTGGAGCCCACCCGTACGGCTGCCCAGAGTCTTATCGCGAAGTGGTGACGGCAGCCGCCAGCTCGCGCATTCCAGTCGAGCGTGGGTGGCGCTGGGCCAGGTCCGTGACGATCCGGCTGGTAGCAGGCCGGTCGCGGACTTCGCCGCGCGAGGCCCGTACGGCGTGCAGCAGCGCCTCGACGGCCGACTCGGGCTTGGACATCTGCCACCAGGCGCGTGCGAAGGGTGCCCTGTTCGGTGGCGTACGGGTGCGCCGGGGACCGAAGCGGCCGGGCCCGGCAACGGGGTGCGCCGGGACGGAATGAAGTGATCTGGCCACTCAAGCTTCGGTGGCCCACATTCAAACTTCGGCGGCACTCACTCGCACTTCCCTGTCGCAGGACACCCGTCACCGGCCGGAGCGGAGAACGTACACAGCCCTACGGGACCGATCGTCCGCGCGGCTGGGTCACAGCAGGTGCTGCGCCCGAAGGCCCGTCACGTACTTGGTGATCAGGTCCTTCGACAGGTGGGGAATGTCGTTCTCCTCGTCGAGCGCGGCAGCTCGCACGGCCGCGCGGAATCGGTCCGCCGGCAGGGCGGAACCAGGCAGGGGCTGCTCCGGCTTCGCGAAGGCGTGCAGCAGGGGGAGCAGCGAATGCTGCCGCTGGCGGTCGGGCAGGCCGCGTATGGCGGTTTCGAAGCGGTCGAGCCACTCGTCGTAATCGTGGATGCGTGTCAGGGGGTGGCCTGCTGCCGCCAGCCAGTCGACGAACGTGTCGAGTGAGATGCCGTCCTCGTGCGGGTTCACGACGTTGAAGGTCCGGAACCCCTCCCGTGTGCCGTCGCCCAGTGAGGCGATGGCCTGCGCTGTGAAGTCCACGGGGAGCCCGTCGTAGTGCCCGCTGACAGCACCCGTGGCGGCGCCGGTGCCGGTGCCGGTGCCGGCGTCGGTACCGCTGTTGTCGGTACTGGTGTCGGAACCGGTGCCGTCGCCGACGCCCCGGTCGTAGAAGCTGCCGGGAGCGATGCCTGTGGCCAGCAGGCTCAGCAAGAGGCGTGTGAAGACGTCCGGGAGGTTCAGCTGGCCCCGGTAGCGTCGGTGCGCGAGGATCATGTTCGAGCGGAACACGGCGACCGGCAGGCCGTACGCGTCGTGCGCCTCGCGCAGCAGTACCTCGCCCGCCCATTTGCCGGCCGCGTAACCGTTCGCGTATCCGCCGTCGAGGTCGCGCGTCCCGCAGACCGTGCGGATGTCCGCCGTCTCGTCGGCCGCGGCCTCGGAGCCGAAGACGACGGCGACCGTCGACAGGTAGGTGAACTGCTTGATCCGGGAGGTGAGCGCGAGCCTGATCAGTTCGGCCGTACCCAGGACGTTGGGGGCGAACTGCTGGTCGTACGGCAGGACGTGGTTGACGAGTGCCGCCGGGTGCACGATCAGGTCCACGATGTCGGCCAGCCGCTGCCAGTTCTCCTCGTCGAGCCCGAGGCGGACCTCCCCGATGTCGCCGGCGACCACCTCCAGGTGCTCGGCGGCCAGGTCGTGGTATCGCTGGAGGAGTTCCGGGTCGCCGCTGTCGAAGGCCGCGTCGAGCCGTGCCCGGGCCGTCGCGTCGGTGCTGCCACGGACCACACACACCAGCGTGCCGCCGCGCTCAGCGACCCGATCCAGCCATTCGAGGCACAGGAAACGGCCCAGGTAGCCGTTGGCGCCGGTCAGCAGGACGGTCCGTGCCTCGGGCAGCGGGCCGGCCGGCCTGCCGGTCTGCGCGAAGGCTTCCGTGTCGAAAAACGCGTCCAGCGTCAGGTCGCCCGCCACGAGCCGCGTCGCGTTCGGTCCGTGGACGCTGTCGGCGGTCGGCCGCCGGTGCCCCGCGAGGGCCTTCTCGATGTGATCAGCCACCTGCCGGAGCGTGTTGACCGGGTTGATGACGACGTCGACGGGCACATCGACGTGGAAGATCTCTTTGAGCAGCTGGGAGAAGGACAGGGCGGAGAGGCTGTCACCACCGAGTTCGAGGAAGTGGGTGCCGGGCGTGACGTCGCCCTGTCGGTGGCCGAGGAGCGCTCGGGCGGCCCGGAGCACGGTTTGCGGTACCGACTGGGACAGGCCGGCCTGGCGCAGCGCCTGGAGTTCGTCGGGCCCGCGCTCGGTCAGTTCGGTGTACAGCGCTTCGAGGCGCTCGCCGTAGCGCTTCGTCAACGCGGGGCGCAGCAGCTTGCGCACTCCGGAGAGCAATCCGTTCTGCTGGCTGAACGGCTCGGTCTCGATCAGGAAGTCCCGTGGCACTTCGTACGCGTTGAGGCCTGCCTCGGTGGCGAGGCGTTGCAGGGCCTCGCGCAGGATCGACCTGAGGCGCTGGGTGTCCTGGCCGGCGCGCTCGATCGCGTCCTGGGTGGGCACGATGACGGCGAGCAGATAGGCACGGGAGCTGTTGCCGTACACGAAGACCTGCTGGACGGCCGGGCTGCCGGCGAAGAGGCTTTCCAGACGGGAAGTGGCCACGAACTCGCCCTGTGAGAGCTTGAGGACGTTGGAACGGCGGTCGACGTACTCCAACGCGTCGGGACCGGTGCGAGCCATGATGTCGCCCGTGCGGTAGAAGCCGTCCTCGTCGAAGACCTGGGCGGTGGCATCCGGCCGCTGGAAGTAGCCGGAAAAAAGCCGGTCTGACTTGATCAGCAGTTCACCCCTGGGGTGCGGCGAGTCGGTCCGGAAGTATCCCAGCTCGGGCACGTCCGCCAGTTTGTGATCGGTCACCGGAGGGCTCAGCACCCGGCCGTCGAGCGAGACGATTCCGGCTTCCGTCGACCCGTAACCGTTGAGCAGCTTGACGTGCAAGCACTTCTCGACGAACGCCGTCAACTCCGCGCTCAGCGGGGCCGAGGCGCTGACGGCCCACAGGAGCCGGCCGCCCAGCACCTTCTCCCGGAGTTCCTCCTGTACGCGCTCCGCGTGCTCGGCCGCATCTCCTGCCGCCTCCGCCTCAGCCTCCGCCTCCGCCTCGTTCCGGGCCAACTCATTCCGGTAGCGCTGGAAGAGCATGTCGCTGATACGGGGCACCATGAAGAACTCGGTGGGGCGGACCAGGGACAGGTCCTCGAAGAGCGTCGACAGGTCGCTCGACGCCACGAAGGAGGCGAGGCCCCCCTTGGCGAGCGTGCCGAACAGCACCCCCCGTCCCATCATGTGGCTCAGCGGCATGTAGTTGAGCACGATGGACGGCTGTATCCCCTGGCCAGGCACGAAGTCGACCCAGAACTGCCGGACAAGGCGCTCGGTGTACATGGCGCCCTTGGGGGTGCCCGTACTCCCCGAGGTGTAGATCAGCAAGCTGAGCGCGTCGGCCGTCGTCCCCTCGGGGCTCCGGGGGAACGGGGGCAGGGCTCGTCCTCGTACGATCACCGACTCCAGCGTGTCCAGAGTGACACCTCGACCCTGCGCAGCGAGCCGACCGCGCGCGAGCCCCAACTGCTCCTGGTGGGCGGTGATCTCCGGACGGTGGCCGAGAACGACGATCCTGCCCAGCGACGGGGCATCCGCCGCGAGCTGGAGCGCGACGTCGAGGTGCGCCATGTCCACCGAGAGCAGACGCGGCCCGGTCTGCGCGACGATGGGCGCCAGCTGCTCCACCGAGGCGCCGGCCTGGAGGGGAACGCTCACCGCACCAGAACGGACGCACGCCAGATCCACCACGGTGTACGCGGTGCTCGGGGCACCGAGCACCGCGACGAAGTCACCTCGGCTCACGGCGTGGTCGGGGTGGTGCCGCCACTCGGAGGCCACCGCGCCGACACGTTCCCACAGTTCGCCGTAGCTGATCGTCTCGAAGCGCTCCAGGAGGCGCAGCGTGGTACGGCCCGTGTCCGGGTCGGTGACGGGCTCCGCGGCACGCTCGCCCAGGGCGGGGCGGTCCGCGTACCCCTCCATCACCGTGGCCACGAGGTCGCCGAGCGGGAGGCCCGGCCGCCGGATCGCTTCGGTGACGGCGTCCAAGGGCGCGGCGTCGCGGAACTGCGGGTCTGTTGCGTAGAGGTGAGCGGAGCGTTGTGCGGTGCGGGTGGTGGGTGAGGCGTGTGTGGTGCGGGTGGTGTGTTCGGTGTGGGTGGTGTGTGCGGTGAAGGCGTTGGTCGGGGGCTGTGGGTTGGGCATGGAGCTCTCCTTTGTGGGTTGGGAGCGGGCGAGGCAGTGGTTCCTGTGGACTGCGCCATGCATCCCGGCGCGGCAGCTTCGCTGGAGCTGCTGGTGCGTTCGCTCTGGAAGGCGGGGGAGAGGAGCAGGTACGCGCGGCTGCCCCGTCCGAGCAGGGGTACGCCGGAATGGACGGCGCGGGGTGGACAGCAGTACGGCCGGGCCGGCGGTCAGGGCGGTCACGGCGGTCACGGCGATCGCGGTGATCGCGGCGATCGCGGTGACTGAGGCCCCGGCGACGGTCCATCGTTGGCCGTGACGGCCCCGGGTGAGCAGGGGCAGGAGACTGCTGGCTGTGAGAGAAGAGCAGCGCGATCAGCCGGTGTGAGGACAGCATCCGTCCGGTGTGGTGCTGGCCGTGCAGCGGGGGATCGAGCTGCTGGCAGCCACGCGAGGGCGGCGTAGAAAGACAGCGGCTGCAGCCCCACGAAGACGGGACCTATCATGCCGGTCGCGAGCGCCAGGGGGCCGGGTTGCGGGTCACGCTGGTGGCGGCGTGGGGCCTACGGAACCTGTCGTCTCGTATCCTGGGCAGCCAGGCCCAGGCAAGGAAGGCCATGTTGGCGAAGGCGTCACCCCAGGGGAGAGCCAGGGCAGAGTCAGGGGAAGTTAGGGGAAGCCAGAGGAAGCCAGAGGAGAGCGGTGTGCCAGGAACCCGGCAAGGTGGGAAAAGCGGTGCGGAGATCGCGGAGGAGACCGTGGCCGTGCTGCCCGCTCACTGAGGGAACCGACTGGACCACGATTGCGACGGTCGGCGCGTCGAGACCTGCCACCAGTAGGCGCGCGGTGCCGAAGCGGTGTGAGGCCCGAACCACCAGAGGAGATGTCCTGGCGAACGTCAGCAGGGGAGAGGGTGCTCAGCAGGCCGCCCCGACTCGACGTCAGGTCGCTGCCGTGCTCGATCGCGGGCAGCAGCGCCCCGATACGGGCGGGACCGGCACGCAGGTGCACCGTCACGAGGCAGATGGCGAAGACGACCCTGATAGACACGGCAGGACGGGTGTCGTCGGCGGCCGGTGCCTCAGAGGCGGAGTGCCGCCGGGACATCGAAACGATCCGCGGACTCATCGAACCTAGCCGCGGACTCATCAAATCTGACCGCGGTCTCATCGAATCTGGCCGCGGTCTCATTGCAGCTAACCGCGGACTCACTCTCCCTCCGCCACGCGCGGCGCCCCGGCCTCGTGATCGCGGGTGAGCTGGACGATCGCGGCTGCCGCGGCGCGGGCGCCGCTCTCGTCCTGATCCTCGATCGCGTTGACGAGGCGCCGGTGCAGGGCGGCATGCTCCTCGGCGCCGGCGGCGTCCCAGGGGAGGCCTCCCAGGGAGGAGGTGAGAGCCGTACCGAGGTGGTCGTACATCTCGACCAGGAGGTCGTTGCCGCTCGCCCGGACGACGGCTCGGTGGAACAGCGCATCGACACTCTCGGCCGCGGACCTGTCCGCGCCGGCGCAGGCCGCGTCGGCATCGGCCAACAGCTCTCTCAGCTGCTGCAGCTGTTCCTCGCTGCGGCGCAGGGCGGCGGCCCCCGAGGCGTACTCTTCGAGAACGGTACGCAGCTCAAGAACGTTGTTCCGTTGCGCGGAACTTGCTCGCCGCACCATGACCGACTGGAGCTCACTCGACGCACGGACGTAGGTGCCGTCCCCCACCCGGGCCTCCAGCAGACCGAGGTGCACGAGCGCGCCGAGCGCCTCCCGCAGCGTGCTGCGCCCGACCCCCAACTCCTCGATGAGGGCCTGCTCCGGCGGGATGCGCGTCCCCACGGGCCATCCACCTGCCTCGATGTACGAGCGGAGGCTGTCCACGAGCTGCGCGGACAGGCTGGCCGTACGCCGCGGTGTACTGATGCGTTTCATGAAGACAGCATACAGACAAACGTCAGACATTTGAATAACAGATGAGGCTGCGTAGGCCGAATCGCGCCGCCGACTCCCGGGCGGACCGGTACCTGTGGACCTCTCACTCCGGGGGCTCCGGAGCCCCCGGAGCCCTGGGGGCTTGGCCTCTCTGGTGCGTGCAGCTGACGGCCGTCTGGCGCGGCGGGCACAGCGAGCGCGAGGTGCCGGTGACACAGGCGGACGCGGGCTGCAAATCTGCAGGCTTTTCTGTGGCTGCACGGCGTCGTGGAGCGCAGGGAGGAGCGCCTGCTCGACAACCGCTTCCCCCCGCCCTCAGTGCGGCGAGCTCTGGTAGGAAGTCGGCTGCTCGTGACTTGGGCTGGTGCGGCTGGTGTCGGCGGCGCAACCGGCCTGGCAGAGGAGTACGTCAAGCCGAAGAACCAGCCCACCGCCGCGCAGACCGCCAACTGGGGCGAGCCTGAGCGGGAGCAAGTACACCGAGGCTCTACGCCGCGCGACGCCCGGCATTGTGCCGCACGCGCCGCACGTGCCGCACGTCCTGCCGCTCCTGGCTGCGCACTCGGGGAACACACCGCCTGGTCGGGGGGCGAGGCGGCCCAGGCGCACAGCGGACAGCGGGTCATGGTCCCGGGGCGTCCGTCACGTCAGCCGCAGGGCCGCCGAGTGATAGGCGGGGACCGCGGGGACGCGAGGCGAACGGGGCCCGAGGGCGGGCCAGGTCTCCATCGGCCGGAAGGCAACGAGTGAGCGCTGGGGCACCATGCGCAGCCCAACCATCACCATCTCGATCATCTCGCCGCTTGGCGGGTGATATGGGGCCGGGACGGGCTGGGCCGGAGGTTGCGCCTGGTTCCCAGCGCGGGCCCGGTCCCGCCCCGGTTACGGCACCGACTACCCGTTCCGGCGTGGCCGACTCGGGCGAAGATGCGTGCGCATCCGTTTCCGGACTTCCCTCAAGCGAAGTGAGGGCGCGACATGGGCCCGCTCCGGATCACGGTGATCCGGGGCGGGCCCACGGGGTGTTGGGTGGCGGGTTCAGCTCACCATCGGTACCAGCGGCCGCGGCGACCGCCCGACCCGGCGGACCGCAGGACGAAGCCGAGTAGCCAGATCACCAGTACGGCGACGGCCACCCACCACAGAGCCTTCAGAGCGAACCCTGCACCGAAAAGGATCAGTGCGAGAAGCAGTACGAGTAGCAGCGGAACCATGATTATCAACCTCCGCAGCGACGTGTGCCCCGCGCTTTCCCTGTCACACTCGCAACTTTTCTGCCGAAGACGATGCGGCGGTTTGTTTGCGCGCCCGGGAGCCGGGCACTCGCGCCGACAGGCAACAGTGCTGATGGGAGGATGTCATGAGCGCGAGTGAGAAGGCCAAGGCCAAGGTCGAGCAGGCCAAGGGCGCCGTGAAGAAGGAAGCCGGCCGCGCCGCGGGCAACGAACAGGCGACTGCCGAAGGCCAGAACGACAAGACGAAGGGCAGCCTTCGGGACGCCAAGGAAAAGGTTAAGGACGCTTTCCGGCACTGAATTCCGTCTGAAACGACGCGTGGTCGGGGTCGCAACCGCAGGTTACGGCCCCGACCTGCCATGCCGTGCGCCGGAATGATTCGGCCTCGGCATTCGTAGATATTCCGTAGATATTCGTCCTCCACGCCACACAGGACAGACCCCGCGCCACCGTTCTTCACCAACGCAATGGCGGGCCCCGCGGCCGAGATGTACGAACGCAGATCTGGTGGGCGGCCGCCGGACGGCCAGCTGTTCGAGATCACTGGCTGGACAGCGGAGGAGGCCGCCACAAGCACCGTGGTGATCACGGAGCTCGGGAAGTTCGGCGCCGTCGGCCGGGTACTGTACGAGCCTCGGCCGGGAGATACGGGCCGGTGGGACCGGGACGCAGACGCCCCCTGAAAACCGGGATGTTGCCGCGGACGGAACGCATCGGCTGCGAGGCGGCTGCGCCTGGTGCGCCGTGGCGCTGGACGGTGTGGCGCGGTACATGTACATGTACCGCATGCGGGACAGCGGGTGCGGTGACCGACGGTTGTGGACCAGGCACGCAAGATCGTGGTCGAATACGCGCCGTCGAAGGTGACACTGCGACCGGTGACGCTCCGTCTGGGCCGCGGCCCGCGAGAGTGTTGCCGCATACGGCGCCGATACCCCGGCGCCTGTCCTCTGGCATGCTCACCCCTACCCCTACCCCTATCCCCATGCCCAGACTCAGGCCCGTCTTGGCGTCGGTGATGCACAAGACCAAGACTCTGACGAGACGAAGTACCACGCCGCTCTCGTTGGAAGAGAAGCCGCGGTCGGTCGATCCGGCCCTTCGAGACCGACCTGTCTATTTCCGCCATGGCGCATCGAAGAGAACGTTCTTCACGCCGGGCCCGAAGGCGGCAGCCTGGCCACCGACGCGGATGCGAGCGCGGCCTGAACGCCACGGCGCCCCGGACCGGAAGGTCCGCGGCGCCGTGGCCGGTCGCGGTCAGGCCAGGAGGAACGCCGCGGCGGTCACCGCGCCGCAGGACGCGCCGGCCACGGTCTGCGCGACGGTGTGGTACGTCAACGTGACCCGGGACCAGCACACCGCGATGGTGAGCAGGTAGGCCAGCAGCCACCAGGGCGAGTGCACGACGGCGAGCAGGGCGGGGACCGCGGAGGCGACGGCGGAGTCCACGGAAATCTTCCAGACCGTGTTGACGGCCAGGAGGACGACGGTCATGGCCCACAGGGCGAGCATGGCGACGAGGATGCCGGACGGGGCGTGGCCGAGGACCATGACGAGTGCCCCGAGCCCGACGGACGCCAGGATCACCAGGAAGATGGGGCCGCGCTTCGTACGGTCGACGACGTGCCGGTCACCCCAGGTGCCGCGCTTGCGCTGCCACTCGATGTACCCGGCCGGGACGAGTCCGGCGCACAGTGCGCCGAGCAGGCCCCACGGCAGACCGGTCCAGTCGCCCGCGGCCGCCAGGCCGATGCCCGACATGCCCACCACCAGGACGTTGCGGGGCTGGAGTACGTCGGTCACGGCGCGCGCGGCCGTCGTGGTGGAGGTGGTCGTCATCTGGCTGTCTCCGTGGTGCCGAGCAGGTCCTGCATCGCCTTGGTCTGCCTGCACGCCTTGACGACATGCAGGCCAGGCCGGGGCCACCGGTACGACCAGTGCCCTCGGTGCACCGGGCCCGGGCCACGGCCGGTCTGGACGGCAACCTGGTACTCGGCTTGGCCGTCGGCGTGGTCCGGGTGCGCCATCACCGGCGCGTACGCCCGAGAGCCGTCGTCGTAGACGTACCGGGCCGACTGGTCGCCCGGCAGCCGGCACCACTCCCGCGGCTCGGGCCCGTCTTCGGGCCGCCGGGGTGGGACCTGCTCGCGTTTCTTGATCTGCTCGCTCACGTGTCCATTGTGCGAGGAGCCCCGAGACGGGGTGACTGCCGGTCTACGGGGCGCGGGCCTGGTGCTGTTTCAGGAGCGCGGCGAACAGGGAAACGCCAGGCACGTGAATGCGTTGCAGACGGTTTCCATACCGTTGTTGACCGCGTCTTCCCAGCACGATGTCTGGCTTGGCATCGTCGGCAGCGAAGATCAGGTTCTTGGAGCGACCTGACGGTCCCTTCGTGAACCGGCCTCTGTACCTCGCCTCCAGCACTCCCTCCAGTCTGGGCGCTCGTCCGTCAGATGTCGTCGTCGGAAGCCGTCATCGGAAGCCGTCGTCAGAAGCCGGCGATCGTTCAGGTGGCCCGTGGAGGCTGTGACAGGTGGAGGAGCGGTATCGTTGTCTGACCCAGTCCCACAGAACCGCGCCCGTGATGGTGTTCGGTGACCGTGGCGAGGGCGGGGCCGCTGAGCGTGAGGAAGCGATGGGGGAGCCGCGGGCGGGCCGGGCCGGTTCGTCACCGGTGTCGGGCTGCCTTCGGTCCGGCGCTCCGTGTACTCGTTGTTCTCCCCTGAGACGGAGGCGGCCCGAAGCTGTACTGCCCTCCGAGCGCCATGCACGCCAGGTGATCCGGTATCCGGTTGCTCGTGGGATCAGCTGGCCGCGGTCGTCGGGGTGGGTTCGTGGTCGGCGGGCTCGGATGTGCTCCCGGGAGCGCGGCGCTACTGCCATTGTCTGTCGAGGGCGATCACCGAGCGTGAAGAGCTGGCCACCTGGTGACGGAAAGCCAGCCAGCAATATCCGTATGGGTGCGGGAGTGATTGCAAGCTCCGGCGAGATGCCTCAGCAGTCTGAAGTGGCCAGCGTCGCGCCAACTGATTGGTATCCGGAATCCGTCACCGGCCCCGCCGACGCTGAACAACCGGCGCCGGGCGGATCGGGAGGCCCCGCCGGGCGGTTGCCTGGCGCGGTGTAAGCCACCCGGCTGCCACTCGTTGGCGCCGCTGCGTGGTCCGAGTTCCGCGCGGCCTTGGGCGGCGCGGTCGGGTACTTTCGACGGGTGTCAGTCGTCGGCGGCGATGAAGTCTGTTATCGCGGCAGCGACAGCTTCGGGCTGCTCGTCGGGGATGAAGTGTCCAGCGTCGGGCACGACGATTCGGGTGGTGTTGTCGGCCCAGGGGCTGATGGAGGCGGCCATGTCCGGAACGGAACCGTGGCTGCTGGAGATTCCGAGGATGGGCACGGTCAGGTGCCGCCGCTTGAGTGCCTCGCGGTTCTTGCGCGCTGACTTCGCGGCGTCCCGGTAGTACGCGAGGGAAGCACGCAGGCCGCCGTCGGCGGCGACGGCCGCCGCGTAGTGGTCGAGTTCGGCGGCGTCGAATGTATCGGGAGACAGGGCTTTCACCTTCAGGAACCAGCCGACGTATTCGCGTTCGCGGCCGGTAAGCAGTGTCTCGGGCAGGTCGGGCACGATGTGGAACGCGAAATGCCAGGTTTTCCACGCTCGGTCCGGGTCGGTGGGAATCGCCTCCGGGAGAGTGATACCGGGAATACCGGCGTCGAGCAGAGCGGCCCCGCGCAGGTGGCTCTCGAAGTTGAGGGCGAGGGAGAAGGCGACCCAGGCGCCGATGTCGTGGGCGACCAGACCGTAAGTCGACACTCCGAGAGCCTTTACGGCGGTGTGGACGTGCGCGGCGACCGTGTGCGTGTCGTAACTGCCCTCCGGACGCTCGGAGTGGCCCTGACCCGGCAGGTCGATCGCGATGACGCGGAACCGGTGGGTGAGGCCGGGCATCACCTTTCGCCAGGCCCACCAGGTTTGCGGGAAGCCGGCGAGCAGGACGATGGCCGGGCCGCTCGGCCGTCCGCCTTCAACGACATGAAGGCGGACACCGTCCGCGTCGACCCAGCGGTGAGTGAATCCGGCCAGATGCTGCAGGGGCAGATCGCGGATGGGGTTGCTTTCGCAGACATGCGAAGTGCTGGTTGCTGGGCCGGTCACGGGGGTCCTCCGTCGGTGTCAGGTGTCAGGTGTCAGGTGTCAGGCGCCAGGTGTGCGGTCGGGCGGTCGGACGGTGTAGGCGACGGCGGTGGCTGGGACCACGTGGTGTGTTTCTCGCGCGGTCGCAAGGTGCGGGGCATGCCCGGCCATGACCACGCTCGCAGGCTAACACGTCTTGAACTGACCGGTTCAAGATAGAATGGGGCGCAACACATTCCGAACCATCGACGCATCGGCAAGGAAGTGCCCGCGTGGCAGGCAAGAAGCAGTTCGACATGGACGCGGCACTCGACGCCGCGATGATCCAGTTCTGGCGCGACGGTTACGCCGACACGTCATTGGACGATTTGTCTCGGGCGACCGGCCTGAACCGCAGTTCCATCTACTCCTCCCTGGGCGACAAGGACACGCTCTTCCTGCGCTGCCTGGACCTCTACGCCGCGCGCTATGGCGAGAAGTACGACGCCGCCCTGTCGTGTGCCGCCTCGGAACCTGTCGCTGCTGTCCGTGCCTTCTTCAACGTCACCTTGGAACGCATCGCCGACCCCGAACTACCTGACGGGTGCTTGATTGCCCAGTCCGCCATGGCCATTCCAGGGCTGAGTCCGAGCGTCGCAGCGCACACCAAGCAGACGCTCGGCTCCCAGCGCCTGCGCCTGCGCGCCGCGCTGAAGGCCGGCCGACTGGCCGACCCGGACGCCGAGGCCTTCGCTGTACACGTGGCGGCCGTGAACCAGTCACTCGCCGTCATGAGCAGGGCCGGGACGAGCCCGGCGCAGCTCCTGGCTGTCGTGGGCGTGACCGTTGACGCGCTGTCGCAGGCGTTGCGCGCGTAACGCATCCGATACGGCCGTCGGACTCGCAGCCTGGTCCGCGCAGACCTTTCATGAGTTCGAGGTGTGCGCGGTAGTGGCGCCGAGGAGCTCGGACCGAGCGGCTTCATCAGCGAACGCAGTGGTCGGAGACGTAGACGATGCGGCGGGCCAGTTCACCCCTGCTGATCGAGCGGATCGTGCTGGCTGAGCGCGCGGGCCGTCCGATCGGCCGGGACCTGTGGGAACGGGTATCGCGTGTTACCTGTGAGCCGGCCGCCACGGTGGCGCGGGACATTGCGGGGGAGCGCTACTGGAAGAGCGAGACAACCCTGGCGGACCTCCGGGCCGTGTACCAGCGGATGCTCCAGCACCGCGACATCGCCGATGCGTTCGACGACCGGGACTACTGACGCCGGCGCGCCGCCGGAGCCCGAACCTCGGGACGTTGCTCGGACACCGGCAGCCGGGACGCGCCGGTCCTTTCCCCGGTGCACCGCACGCAGTGGTCTGCAGCGCGGGACGGCAGGCCGTACGAAGCTCCGCCGCCCGTGAGCCGCCGAGGACACCAACCGACAAGCAGCGGCGACCGGGCCACGATCCGGTCGCTGATTACGTAGGGAAGTGGGCTGCGCCGACACCGTGACCGGGTCGGTTCCGTGACGGGTACGGATGAAGTGTGCCGCCGTTCCCGCTGCCCGCAGAACTCGCACTGGCGCGCCCCGTCGATGAAATCCGCAGTGGGCGGGGGCGGAGTCTCGAAGCCGAGCTGGACGGTTTTCCGGACCACTAGCTTGCGTCTCATCGGAGGGGCTGGGCGGCGCTCCCATGCACCGCGGTGGTGCTCAACCGCGTACTGCCACTGCCCGTACGGGCTGTGACCTCGTGCGACGACTTCCCGCGCCTCGTCTGTGTCCTTCAGTCGCCGATGGTTGTCAGGAAGCCGCCGATGGCGTCGGCGATCGCTTCGGGAGCCTCCAGAGGCAGCAAGTGCCCGGTACCGGGGATGTGGGTCATGGTTGCGTGCGGAACGTAGGGCAGCAGGCATTCGCGCAGCAGGCTGGGCGGTTCGACCTTGTCGTGTTCTCCCGCCAGTATCGTCACAGGGGTGTCGATGCGCCGGGCTTGCCCGGTGATGTCCTGTGCGATTCCGTGCAACGGCCACTCCGTGCGCGCGTCGGGCGAGGCGGCGAGACTGTCCCGTACGACCGTGTCACGTACCGGTTTCGACAGGGCGACAGCGGTCAGGACGTGATCGAGGGCCTCTTCCACGGTCACGGGCGAGTCGTAGGCGTGCGACAAGCCTTGCCGGTACTCCGGTGTGACGACCGCGGCCGGCAGCGCGGGAGCGGGCCCGACCAGCACCGTCCCGGCCAGCCCGGCAGGGCGGCGGGCCGCGGCCAGCAGGCTGACCTTGCCGCCCATCGAGTGACCGACGAGAACAAAAGGCCCTGTGACGCACTCCTCGACCACCCGGAGGAGGTCGTCGGCGAGTTGGTCGAGGTGATACGGCCCCGGCAGCTCACGCGACGTGCCCCAGCCGCGCTGGTCGAAGCGGACCGTCGCCTGCTCCGGCGGGAGGAGGCGGACAACCTGATTCCACGTGCCCGCTGAGCCACCCCAGTAGTGCGTGAACACCAGCGCGGGCCCGCCGCCCCGGCCCCCGACGTACGCCTCCAGGCAGCCTCCCGCTACGGCCACAGTTTTTGTAACATTCGACATCTTCGCGCTTCTCCTCATCGCAGCGGCCGGCAGTCAGCCCCGTGAGACACTCACCCCGACGCTGTGCTGGCCTGCCTTTCGTACGGGAACAACGCTACGCAGACGGAAGCGTTCACCTTGCCGACAAGGGACTGACCTGTTGTGAAAAACGGACACTCTGCCGTCCGGCAGCTGCGTTACCTCCCTGCCGTCGGGGCCGCCTACGGGGTGGAGGTCCTCAGCTTCGCCGGGCTGCGCAAGACGGACACCGAAAGACGCCGCGCCCAGCTGCAGCGCCCCGACTTCCACGTCCTCGCTCTGGTCACCGAAGGCAGGGGCACTCATGAAGCGGACTTCCAGCACCACCAACTGCACGAAGGCAGCGTCGTGTGGATCAGGCCCGGGGTGGTGCACCGGTGGAGCGACATCGATCGTCTCGACGGGCCTCTGATCCTTTTTCAGCCGGGCTTTCTGCCCGACCCCGGCCTGGAATCCGCTGGCGCCTCGACTGTTTGCTGGCGTCTGTCGTCCCAGGCCTTCGCCCTGGCCGTGCTGGCCGCCGAGCACCTTGAACGCGAGCACCGCACGGCAGTGCGATCGCCACGTCTGGCCTCTTCCGCACTGCTTTCCCACCTACTGGCGGCACTGGTCCTGCGCGTCCTTCCCGAGGCGTCCGCACCACTGCCCCACAACGCGACCGGGAGCCGGCCGCTCGAAATCTTCCGTGCCTACCGCACCGCGGTCGAGGAACACTTCACCGAGTGGCACCAAGTCGCCGACTACGCACAGGAGATCGGCTACGACACGCGCACACTCACCCGCGCTACCCGCGCCGCCACCGGGGCCGGCGCCAAGGCCTTCCTCGACCAGCGCATCCTGCTCGAAGCGAAACGGCTGCTCGCCCACTCCGACCTGCCGGTCGGCAGCTGCGCACACCGCCTCGGATTCCGCGACACGGGCAACTTCACCACCTTCTTCCGACGGCAGACCGGCCTCGCCCCCACCACATGGACCGCCAACCTCCACGCCTGCCCGAGCTCGTCCAGCAGCAGCTCGGTGCGCTGAGCCTTGAGCGTCCCCGCCCGGAACCCCTGCGCTGCTCACTGATCCAGCACCCCGGGGCGTAGGTGCGGTCACCGACTTCGCCGAGGGTGACGGTGCCGTCCACCGGTACCTGGCGTCACCGCTCTTCTCCACCCAGGTGCGCAGGGCCTTCAGTCCGGTCAGCCACGCCGCCGCATTCGGCTGCAGCACACAGGTACGCAGGAAATTAGCGATCACGTCGGGGTTCTTCGGCAGCGAGAACCGCGACAACGGCGTCTTCGACTTCTTACCCTTCCGCCGCTCGCCGACGGCGGCCTACTGGGCTGACACATTTCTGCCGCGCCGCGCGTCATGGCAGTAAGGCACATGGTCGATCGTCCGGGAGACAACGATGAACACATCCGCCCCCATCCTCGTCACCGGAGGCACGCACGGGCACGCTCGGCAGTCACGTCGTACCGCTGCTGCGTGGGGCGGGCCACCACGTCCGTATCCTGACCCGCAACCGTCGCGAACCGGCGCCCGGCATCGAGTACCGCAGCTGCGACCTGCTGGGCGGTGCCGGCCTCTACGAGGCGCTGAAAGGCGTCGAGACGGTCCTGCACCTGGCGGGCGGCCCCAAGGGCGACGACGAGGCGACCAGGAATCTGGTGTCCGCCGCGCGCTCGGACGGGGTGCGGCACCTGGTGTACCCGAGGGACGTACGCCCTCGCCGAACGCGCCACCGCCTCCTCCCGCCTCTTCCTGGAAGGCCTCGTACGCGGTGACCTCGGTGAGGCCGTGTAACTGCGTCCGCCACTACGACGCGGGATCCTGCCTGCGCGAACAGGACGACGAGAGCAACCTGCGAGGACCCGACACCCACGCCGAGGAACATGAGACACGACCCGGCGACTGCGTCACCGAGACCGCCATCCGCAGGCAGGAAGCCGTTCTGACCCCGGCGACATTCCTGACCGAACTCGTCAGCTGACCCGGTATCGGCAGCGGTCCTTCGCGTCGGGCGCGAAGGACCGCTGGGCCCCGGCCAGCGCCCGCAAGCCCGGCCGGGAGCGGGCCGGGTGCACTTGCATGGCCAGCAGCCAGGACTCCCAGGTCTCCAGCATGACGGCAGGCGGATCCCCGACACAGCGCACGAGGGCGACGTTCAGCGACCTCATGACTGCGCCCGACCTGGAGTTGTGCCCGACCTGGAGTTGTGCAAGATATCGATCTCCTCCAACGAAGAGGACAGCGACCTTTCCATGATGGAAACCACCGCTGCCATCTCTTCGTTCTCGTAGTCCTGGCGCGGCACGATCACGGGCGCTGTCTCTTTCGCTGCTGCTCAGATGCTTAAGCCTTACTGGGGCACCTTCTTGAAGACGAACATCTCCTCGGTGTCCGCAGACACCGAGATATACAGGCCGTTCTTGGCTCCCTGGCCGTAGGCTCCCACTTCGACAGTGGCCTCCTGCTCGGGCCCCGTGCGGAGCGTGACAAAGATTTTTTGGTTCGCGAGCGATGTGTACCTGGTGCCCATGGACCACGTTCCGCTGCCGCTGAGGGTGGCGGATACAGCGCTGGCGGACCCCGAGAAGCGCGAGGGCACCCTGTCCCCGATCGCCGTCCCGTCCTCATGCAAGGTCAGTCGCGCGCCGCCCGGGCCGGCCCAGGCGCCGATGAAGTCGCTGCGTTCCGCCTTGAACGGCTCCGACTCACGTATGAGATGGAACAGCAGGAACCCGCCGGCGATCAACGCCAGCACAGAGGCCGCGATCGCTACCTGAGCTGTCTTCTTCATTTGATCATCATGTCTTGTTCCCAGTTCACTTCCTTCCTCAGCTCTGCGGAGGCAGCTTCTGGGGGCCAATCATTTGGGTCCAGGAGGCACTATGTCCGCTTCGAGCACGCCCTGAAGACCGTTGTCGTCGGCGGGCAGGGCCAGGCCCAGCACGCGGGCGACCCTGCGGTAAGGCGGGGTCATGTTCGGGTTTCCTGCGGTGGCGCGGCGACCAGTGAGACAGATGCCCGAGGAAACAGGCACGAGCCGACACTGGCACGCGGTGTGGGCCCGGCCGGCGAGCGCCAGCCGGCCCACACCGCGTGCAGCGGTTTACCGTCGCAGTGGTCGCTCAGTGGTCGGAATAGCTGAAATCGCCTACGGTCCAGGAACTGACGTCCTCGATCGCCACGCGGTACATTCCGCCCGTCTCCGGGATCCCGACCGTGCCCTGCAGGATCCGGGCGACGTGGAAGTGCAGATGCGTAGGCGGCCCGCTCGTCACGGGGGAGTCGAAGACGGCGGAGAACTCGCCCACGCGGTCCGAACCCGTCAGTACCTCCGACACCCTCTGCCGCCACACTGCTTCGGGAGCCAGTCGACCGGTGATGACAGCACCACCGGTGACCACGGTCAGGGACATTTGATTGCTCTGCCCTGACTCAACCAGGGCGGCGACATTAACCAGCAGCTCGTCAGGCTTCGACATGAGACAGATTATATTTACCAGCCATCCATGCTTGAGCAGTGGCACTACCCGGCAAAACGGGCGCTTACTGTCTTGCTGCTGGAGGCTCGGCGGGAGACCGCGGTGGCGCGGGTGAGGCGGTTGACCACGGACCAGCCGAAGCCTCCAACGCTCCGCCGTTCAGGTCGGGGGTGCGTACGCGCGGCGCATGCCGACTCTGAGTGTCCTCAGCAGTGCCGAGACCCGCTCCCAGATAAAACCGGCGCCATCCTCTTGTCCCTGAAGCGTCAGCGGCCGGGACGAGGTCTGCTCCTACTGCTTGGCGGAGACGAACGGTAAGCACGGCCGAGATTCGATCTGGAACCAGACCCCGGCAGGATTGAAGGCTCTGGGTGTAGGCAACGAACTGCCGCCACGTTCGAGGGCCGGTCCCGGGGCCAGGGGGCGTCAGGGCCAGGTCGCACGGCATCGCGGTGACCGAGACGATCCTCGTACGGCGGCCGCCTCCACCTGACCGGCTGGCAGGTGGAGGTCAACCACGGCCACCGTGCTCGGGCAGCCGATCGAGGAGACGGCAGTGCGCAGTGCGGCAGGCCACCGGGCCGGTCATGGCCCGCCTGGACCCCGCGCCGGGCGAATCCGGGGCGGTCTTCTTCGGATCACCCGTATGGCCCCGCCAACGGGAAAGGGCGATCCGGACGTGTGATGCTCGCTGAGTGTGCGTCGGGGGCAACGGAGACACTCTCGTGCCGATGGGGTAAGGGGGCCGCATGGCGACCTTGTGCCGGCCGGCAGTCTCGGTTCCGGAGCACGTCATCACCATGGAGGAGACGCTCGACCTTGCGCGCTCGCGCCATGCAGGTCATCCCCAGCTGGGTCTTGCGTTGCGCCTGATGGAGAACACCGGAGTGCAAACCCGGCATCTCGTGCAGCCGCTCGCTGAGACACTCGCGCACCCGGGCTTCGAGGCACGCAACAGGCTGTACGCGGCCGAGGCCAAGGCGCGGGTACCGCTGGTCGTACGGCGCGCGCTGGAGGGCAGCGAGCTGCAGGCCGCGCAGATCGACATGATCATTTATGTGTCCTGCACCGGATTCATGATGCCCTCGCTCACCGCCTGGCTGATCAACACGATGGGTTTCCCCTCCCACACCCGGCAGATACCGATCGCTCAGCTGGGCTGCGCAGCGGGCGGCGCGGCCATCAACCGGGCGCACGACTTCTGCACGGCGTATCCGCAGGCGAACGCGCTGATCGTGGCATGCGAGTTCTGCTCCCTGTGCTACCAGCCCACCGACACCGGCATCGGATCGCTGCTGTCCAACGGCCTGTTCGGCGACGGCATAGCCGCCGCGGTCGTCCGCGGGACGGGCGGCCACGGCATCTGCCTGGAGCGCAACGGCTCCTACCTCATCCCGGGAACGGAGGACTGGATCGCGTACGACGTACGGGCTACGGGCTTCCACTTCCTGCTGGACAAGCGGGTGCCAGGCACGATGGAACCACTCGCCCCCGTGCTGCGCGGCCTCGCCGACGAGCACGGCTGGGATGCCTCAGACCTCGACTTCTACATCGTGCATGCCGGCGGGCCGCGGATCCTGGACGACCTGAGCACCTTCCTCCAGGTCAGACCGGAGGCGTTCCGGCACAGCCGGGCCACGCTCACCGAATACGGGAACATTGCGAGCGCCGTCGTCCTGGACGCGCTACGCCGACTGTTCGACGAAGGCGGCGCCGCCGACCAGGCGCGCGGCCTCCTTGCCGGATTCGGCCCGGGTATCACGGCCGAGATGGCACTGGGCCGCTGGAGCCGCACGCCGTGACGCTCGCAAAGGAAAACCCGATGACCGAGCCCTCCCGTACCGTCTCCCCGCCGGCGGACAGCGCTCTGATCGTGCCCCCCGGGGCAGGCCGCACCCTTCGTGCCGCTGCCCAGCACGTGACCTTCAAAGTGACCGGCGCGCGGTCGCGCTTCTCATCGAGCTTCGAAGTGCTTGTACCACCGGGCTTCGACGTCGGCGCGCACATTCACACACGCAGCGAGGAACTGTTCTACGTCCTTGAGGGCGAACTCGATGTTCTTGCCTTCGAGCCGCAGGTACGCACCCCAGACGGCTGGCAGGGGTGGCAATCGTCGACAGGCGAGCGTGTGGTCCGCGCCACGCCCGGCACCGTCATCCTGGTCCCGCCTGGCTGCCCGCACGCCTTCGCCAATCCCACCGACGTCGCGGCCCGCATGTTCTTCCAGTCCTCCCCGCCCCCGGACCACGAACGCTACTTCGAAGAACTCCTGACGATCCTGTCCGCCGACAGGCCCGTGGACCACAGCGCCATCGCCGCACTGCGCCGCCGCTACGACATCGAGCAGCTCACACCGCTGCGCCACGACCAGCCAGCGAGGAGCCAGTGATGCAGGACGGACCCGCTCCCTTGTACGAGGTGTCAGACTTGCCGGCCCTCGACTTCGACCCCTTCCTGCGCGCCGCGCTGCAGGGCGAACCGGTCATCCGGGTACGGCTACCGCACGGAGCACCCGGCGAGTGCTGGCTGGCGACGGGGCACGACGCCGTCTGCTTCGTCACCTCTGATCCCCGGTTCAGCCGCGACATCGTCGGCCGGCCCCTGCCCAGCATGAACAAGTACCTCGTCCCGCTGGACCGCGCGGTCAGCTTCGTCGACCCGCCCGGCCACACCCGCGTCCGTTCCGTGGTCTCCTCGGCGTTCAACCGCTCCGGCATGGCAGCCCTACGGCCGCACGTTCAGGCCGTACTCGACGGACACATCGACTCCATGGTCGCAGCCGGACCGCCCGCCGACCTCGTCGAACACGTGACCTCCCCCTTCCCCCTGCATGTCATCGGTGCTGTGCTGGGCGTGCCCGAGGTGGAGCGCCCGCGCCTGCGCTCGTGGGCGAACGCCATCCTGACCCGGGCGAAAGACGAGGCCGAGGTCGAGCGCGCCCGGCAAGCCAAGGAAGAAGGCCGCGCCTTCTTCCGTGAACTGGGCCGTGCACGCCGGCTTCGCCCGCAGGACGACCTCGTCAGCGAACTGGCAGCCGCAGCCCGGAGCGGCAGGATCGAGGAAGAAGAAGTCCTGGCCTTGGCCATGCTGATGGGGATCAACGGCTGGCACGCGGTACGCAACCACACCTCCAACATGGTCTACCTCCTGCTCACCGACGACAGTCTGAGGAACCGGCTGCGGTCCGATCCCCGCGCCGTGCCGGCGGCCGTGGAGGAACTGCTGCGCTGGATCCCCCACAAGCACGGCGTGGGACAGGCCCGCATCGCCACCGAGGATGTCGAGGTGGAAGGCGTGCTGATCCGCCGCGGTGAGGCCGTCTATGTCTCCTATGTGGCAGCGAACTGGGACGAGCGGTGCTACACCGCACCGCACCGGATCGACATCGACCGCGAAGGCCCGCCCCATCTGGCCTTCGGTCACGGCCCCCACCACTGCCTGGCGCCGTTGCTGGCTCGCATGGAAGCCGAACTGCTGCTGACCACCCTCATCACACGCCTCCCCGGCCTTCGGCTGGCCATCGATGCCGCGGCCGTTTCCTGGCAGAAAGACGTACTGATCCGAGGGCCGGTGGCACTACCGGTCACCTGGTAGACACCGAATCCTGCGACACGCAGGACGGTGAGACCGGGGCGGCGACATCCCCTGAGAGCCGGGCTGCCGTCCGGGCGCCTGCGTTCGGCTGCGGCGTGGCTCCGTCCGACGCGACGTGGCGCCGAGCGGTGCGGCGCGGACAGGTACCGCACGGCGGGACAGTGGATGCGGTGGCCGGCTGTCGCGGATTGGGCACGGGAAGTGGTGGACGGTTACGCCCGTTGAAGGTGACGCTGCGGCATGCCATGTACCGCCTGGTTTCGGTGGGTGTGCTGCGTGGGCAGGTGAGACCTCGCGACTGATGGCCGTCGCCGGTCAGTGGTGTCCTTTCGTACGCAGGGGCGGTCGGCGTACCTGCGGGCGAGCGCCGCGGCCGTGCCGTCGATCGTCGCGGACTACCGGGCCTCGGCGGGCCTCGACGTCACACACGACCAGGCGGATCAGGACGCCGGCTCCCAGCTGGTCATGCCCGTGACGGTCATCCAGCAGGACTGGGGCGCGCTGCTGGGTTACAACGCCGTCGCGGCTGGGTTACGACGCCGCCGCGGTCCGGCACGCGTGGGCGCCGGGCCTGGACCACCGGCTGACCGGTGCGGGGCACTTCATGGCCGAGGAAGCACCCGACGAAATCACGGAGGCGATCCGCGGCCTGCTGCTTCGCTGACCCTTCCCCCGGGCCACAGGAGGCGGCGGACGAGCCCACGATCCGGCGGCTGCTGACCAACCCGGCCCCCTACGGCCGCTGCTCGGCCGCTGCCGCGGCCCGGGGAAGACCAAGCGACGCTCAGCAGGCGTGGCAGCGCCCCACGGGTGTACGCCCGTATCCCTTCCGCTCCGTGCGGCAGGGGAGGCCGGGACAGTAAGGGCGCGGCACCCGTTCCGGCCGGAGCGATCGGCACGGTGGCGGCACGGACCGGGTGAGCGTGGGCAGGGAGGGCGGCCGGTGAGCGCCGGGGAGCCGGCCGTCCGCCCCGCGCCGTCAGGCCATTTCGACGTAGCGGTGGACCCGGTCGAAGCGCCGGGCTGTCACGTCCCGGCGGCGGATCACCCAGTGGGCCACGCCGGAGTCCAGTTCCGTGACGTCATCGCCGCACCTCCAGGTGGCCAGCAGAACCCAGTCATCGGCGCCCTCTTCGTGGGCCGTGGCGTCGTGCTCGCAGGGGCCGGCCTCCTCGGGCGTACGGGCGTCGTGGACGGGGTCGTTCTGGGGTGAGACCGGATGGCCGCCGATCTGCAAGGCCCAGGAAGGGCGGTAGCCGCCCACGTGTGCCCAGGCGTCGCTGAGTTCGTCGGCGAGTTCGAACTGCTCGTCCTCGGGGGAGTCGCCCCACCTGTCGAGGGCGAAGCTCTCCGGCATCTGCGCGCTCGGCTGGTGCCAGACCGTGCGCAGTTCACGCGGCCGGTACGGCTCGCGCCAACTGTGTTCCAGGGGGCTCGGGATTGTCGGGGCCCCGGCGGGCACGTACAGCACCGCGTCGGACACCTGTCCTCCGATGCCGCACACATCGGTGCCGGAGAAGAAGAGCAGGTGGCCGTCGGCGGGCAGCGGAAGGCCGGTCGCACCCGGTGGGAGGGCCGCGAGGTCGACAAAGGCCACGAAGGGGTCGGACGGCTTCGGCGCGCCGTGCGGCAGCAGGGGGTCGCCGCCGACCCGGGCCACGAGGGGGCCGTCACCGCCTTCGGCCAAGTACACCGCCGGGCGGGCGACACGTATCCACTTCTCCACCTCCTCCGACGGCAGACCCCGGGATGCCGCCTCGGCCCGGAAGCGGTTCATTCTGTCCATGTTCGCGTCGGTCACCGGGCCACCCTAACGGGCTCATGTGCGGGCATCGGCAGGGCCGAACTCACCTGAACGCAAGACACTTTGGCGCTACGGACCTTTGAAGCGCGATGTCGGCAGGGCTGACGAAGTGTGATCGGCACGGCATGCCGGTGGGGTGAGATCGCCGCAAGGCGGCGGGCTGACGCGCGAACGGCAGGCGTATTGCGAGCGGATCCGGCTGGAGGCCGCCGAGCGATTCGCTGCCCGTGCCGCCAACCCGTACGCTGACCACCCGCCTGGTCCTGCTGCGGCCCGGGCCCCCTGACGAGGCTGAACAGGTCGTGCGGTCCTCCCTCGCCGACCAGCCGGCCCGCACTCCGTACATCACAGCTCCGGCGGTGTCGCTGCCGTCTCGGGCACCGCGCCCGTGGGTGGGCTGCTGCGCCTGGATTGCCTGGTTCGTGCCTGAAGGGTGGCGAGCCAGTCGGTCAGCAGGCGGTTGACCTCGTCGGGGCGCTCCTGCTGGATCCAGTGGCCGCAGCCGTCCAGGGGGTGGGAGGCCGACAGGCCGGGGAGGGTGGTGGGGTAGGCGTCGACGAGGTCGGTCATCCAGGTGGTGGAGGCGTCGACGTCGTCGGACATCCAGGCGGTGGAGGCGTCCAGGGCGCCGGGGGCCGTGGTCATCCGGCGTCGCCGTGACCGCTTGGGCACCTGGTGGAACGACCACCAGCTCACGCTGCCCGGCCGGGTGGACACCGCGCGGCCCGGTCCAGCAGCCGCACGTCGTCGAGCTCAGCGCTCCGCATCCGATCGTGTTCGTGCAGCCCATCGAGGGCCAGGACTACAGCGTCCTTGATCCTCCGCTGCCGGAGAAGCCCGCCCGCTGGCGTGTCGATATGACGCGGCACGGGCGGTGCCTGGTGCACCGCCTGGACTGCGCCGCCTGGACCGCGCCGCCGGGTCCGAAGGCGGCAGCCTGGCCAGCGACGCGGACGCCCGGCGGCTCCTGGCGCAGGGCTCGGAGGTGGCCACCACATGCGCGATGTGCCGTCCGGAGGCAGGTACTGCGCGTGCTGCCTCCGCCGCCGGCGGACGACGTTCTGACAGCCAGGTGAGCGAGCCGGCCGCACACGACAGCTCTATGGGGTCGGGCGGTGGATGGCCGTGCGGGGAGGTACCGCGTCCGCGTCAGGCCGGGGACTACGAACAGTACGCGCGCTATGACGCGGAACGGGCCGTACTGGAAGGCGAAGCTCACCGGACAGCAGGAGGAACTGGCGCGAGAGGTGCTGGAGGTGGTGCTGCTGGTCGGCCTTGCGCCGTACCCCATCGAAGCGGCCGTGGACGGAGAGGGGACCGGGGTGGGCCTGTCCCCGGTGTCGGGCGACCGTCGCGCGCTGCGCGTGAGGTGGCAGCAGGACCCGGCGGCTGTACACCACCTGTCCGCCGAGCTGTGCGACATCCAGCAGACCGCCATGGACCAGGCCGCCATGCACCAGGCCCTGCACACCATCTTGTCCGTGCACCGCTTCTGGCCCGAGGACGCACCGCTGGCCGAGGCTCTGCTCGTCCTCGCACGCACCCGCCCCGGCCACTGACGCGCGCTTCGGTGGGCTGGCGGTCGGGACCGGCGCGGTGCCGGCGCACGGGGCGACGCCACCCGCTGACGGTGTCGCGGACGCAGAGACTGACCTGACCTGAGGAAAGAGCTGTGTGCTGGGTGCCGGCGGGGGATCGGTGCGCTGGCTGCGGCGTATCAGGCACAGCCCGCAGTCTGGAGAGCGACGGATACCGGTGCATCGCGTTCGTCCGCGCGGGGACGGTACTGCTCCAGTCCAGGCGCGGCGCGCTTCTGCTGCCGGCGTTCCCGGAATGCGCCGAGGCCGCCGCAGGCGTGGACGAAGGTCACAGCGCCGGATCCCCATGGCTGGACACGGGGGTCAGCTGCTCATCCGCCCACTCGGCGAAGGTGGTGAGCGGGATGCCCAACTCCTGGGCGAATGCGGGCCGGGCGGGCTGGAGGACCACGTTGTTCCACTCGTGTCCGGCTCCCCACTTCGGCATGCCCGCGTCGAGGGCCTCTTCCAGGCTCAGGGAAGGCGCGGTCACCGGCACGCCCCAGGCGGCGGACATGGTCTGCGCGATCTGTTCCATCGTGCGCAGGTCACCGGCCAGTTCCAGTTCCACCTGGTGGAACCGGTCGGGATCTCGGAGGGCGTGCGCCGCGGCCGTGCCGATGTCCCGCACGGCCACCAGGGCCAGTTCGGTGTCTGGTTTCAGTACCGTCAGCAGGCCACCGCGGGGCCCCCTGGGCGCCAGCAGGGGCAGGTTCTCCATGAAGAAGGCGGGCTTGATCACCGTCCAGCGGACAAAGCCCGCATCGCGTACCGCCTCCATGATTGCCTGCTTGGTGTGGAAGTAGCCGGCCATCGCCGCCCAGCGGCCTTCGGCCCAGCCGGGGGCCTGGGTGTGCTCGCCGACTCCGCTGGTCGAGGACTGCACGAACTGTCGTACTCCCTCGGCCTTCGCCGCATCCACCAGGTTGGTGGCCTGGGTGAGTTCGCCCGCGAAGTCCACACTGGTCTCGGTCATCGGCGGCATCTGCACGGAGAACACGGCGCGGACCCCCTCGACCGCCGGGCCGAGGGTGGCCCGGTCGGAAAGGTCCGCTCGCACCAGCTCGGCGCCCAGCGCCTCGATCGCCCGCGCGGGCTTCGACCACGGATCGCGTACGAGCGCACGTACGGGTACGCCGGCGGCCAGGAGTGCGCGAGCTGCGGCCCCGCCTTGCCGGCCGGTGGCTCCGGTGACCAGGACGGTATCGCTGTCGACGGCCATGGCCGCTGCTCCTCACGGACCGGAGAACAAGGACGAGTGGTCAGCGCCAGCGGTTGTTGCTGGTGTGGTCGCCGGCGAGCCAGCGGGAGAGGTCGTCGTGTGCTGTGGCTCGCCGCTCGGCGTCGATCTTTTCCACGTCGGGGTGGTCGACAGCGAACTCCAGTATCAGCCCGTTGGGATCCGTGATGTACAGCGAGACGCAGTACCCGTGGTCGATCACGTGGGCGTTCGTCTCCGCATGGCCGGCCGCGGTGACGCGCTCACGTATGGCTTCCTGGGCCTCCGCCTCGACCTTGAAGGCAATGTGGCGCACGGGGGTGGAGTTGATGCCGGTCCTGAACTCCTCCTGGTCCTTGGGGTTCGCGAACTGGAAGAAGGCGAGCGCACTGCCGTCGGCCAGGCCGTAGAGGGTGTGACTGTAGACGCGCTCGGTTCCGAGCAGCACCTCGCGCTCGGTCCACGTGGCGACCAGGGGCAGGCCGATCACATCCTCGTAGAAGCGCCGGTTGGCTTCCTGGTCGTCAGTGATCCAGGCGTGGTGGTGGAGGCGGAGCGGCAGGACCTTGCTCATGTCAATCTCCCGGGGTGCGTTGGGGTGTTGGGCTGGTGACCTGGGTGTCGCCGGCCTGGTGGTCAGCATGCCGCTCAATTAGGTTGAACGCTAAATCAATTCGAGCCGTTGTGTGCGCGCCGGGGAGCGGGTGGCCCGTCGGTCGGCCGGCGGGGGCCGGCGTCGGGTGGTCGGCTTGCGCCGGGTGGCGCGTGGTGCCGCATCCGTGCCCGGACGGGCCCGCTGCTCGGTGCGGGCCGGGCCTGGCGGGTACGAGGGCTCCGGCCTGGCCCGACGTCGCACCCGCCCGCCCCGTTCGCGTAGGCCCACCGCCAATGTGGCGGATGCCGGCCCGGCGTGCGTCCGGTGGCGAGAAAAGGTTGAACGGTAATCCACTCGGGGCGGGGCTCCGGGCTGGAAGGCCTCATCCGCGGCTCGCCGAGTCGCTTCGTGCCGTCGGAGATTGACGTCGACACGGGCACCTGCCGCGCCACCGCCTGCGTGACGCCCGAGGCTGCGGCGCAGTCCTTGCCCGTGATGGGCGATCAGCTCACGGCCCTGCTGCCGGAGTCGGCCGACCGCGAAAGACTTCCGTGGTGGCAACGGCCCCGCGGCCACGGTCGCGGCGCCGCGTACCGGCACGATCAGCGTCGGACCGTACCGGCTCTCGCACCGACGATGGAGCCGGCAGTTCCTCGGAGGCATCTCCGCCCCCGCAGCGCACCCGGATGACCCCGCAGCGCCGCGCGGTCTGTTCGCACTGCTGCGTGACGCTGCCATGGACGGCCCGATCGTCTGTGCCCGGGCCCAGTTGCCGACGGTACGGTCCGGCTGACCCGCATTGCCGGTGGCTCGATCTGCTCACTGGAGGCCTTTCGTGATGCGAGTGAGCACTGACAGGCCGGGCGGCCGCGGTGAAGGTTCCCCCGGCCGAAGTGGTCCAGCGCCTCAACGGCCACCTTGTTGACGGGCTCCGCCGTTCTTGGCTGCGGCCGACTGTGCACGGGGCGCGAAGCCGCTCTCGGCCGTACGACTGCCCGGGTCTTTGCGCCGGCGGACTGCAACCGCGAGGCCGCGGCCGGGCTCAAGCGCCGGCCCGCGCCGCTCTTTGAGCCGCCGCCCTTTCCGCTGCTGCGCTTGCCCGCGAATGTCATCTCCTCCCTCCTGCTTCTGCGTAACCCGCGGTGGGAAATCCGTGCATCCGACTACCGGAACCGGCTGCCGGTAAGCATGTTGAATCTTTAATCATGGCGTTTTTCCTGAAGGGTTGACCGCTGTAGCGTGGCCGAATCCGGTCAGTGTTTTAGCGTGACGCACGTCACATGTGTGGCTGCTGTGCCCCGTGATGCTGGCGTTACGTGGCTCGAAGGTGTGGCAAAACCGACAAGTGGAAGGTTGCTCGCGCACTGCCCGGTATCGGAACCCGGATGCGGGTTTTCCAGCCGATTGCCGGATGCAAAAGCATGGGATGAAGAAATAGGGGGACTCGGTGCAGCCTTTTTCGGGGGCCCCGGTGAATGCTTGACAGTGCCAAATGCGTGCGCACATCATGTTGTTGGTCGGCAGCGGCTTGCCGGCTCGATGGCCGAGGCAAGGAAGGAATGCTTCCTGGTGAGTGGCTCTTATTCTCTTCGCCCGCCTGTAGTGGGTGACGCTCCGCGCATGTGGCATCTTGTCAATCGCAGTGAAAACCTCGACAAGAACAGTCTCTACAGTTATTTGATGTGGTGCCGCGACTTCTCCGGCAGCTCTGTCGTCGCGGAGCGCCAGGACGGTGAAGTGATCGGCTTCATCACGGGCTACAGCAGGCCGGAAATGCCGGACGTGCTCTTCGCCTGGCAGACGGCCACCGACCGGCGGGACCGCCGGCCCGGCCTGCCGGGGGCGATGCTGGAACACCTGCTGCGGCGGGTGGCAGCCCGTGGTGTGACCCGTCTGGAGACCACGGTGAATCCGGGCAACCGCCCCGTCATCATGCTGCTGGAGAAGTTCGCGAGTGACGCGGGAGCCTCGGTGAAACGCTCCACGCTCTTCGAGGCGTCCCATTTTCCGGACGGACATCCCGACGAGATTCTTTACAGTGTCGGGCCGATCCGCTTTCCGGGCTGACGGTAGACGGTCCCGTGAGAGAGGTCCTTCGGTTGAGTGGCAAGAACCCCCTGAGTGGTCCGAATCCCTTGGAAGTCGAACTCCTGACGATCGTCCGCCGGCGACCGGTGCCCGACATGTCGTCGCACCGGCTGTTGCAGGCGCATCTGGAGCAGGACCTCGGTATGGACTCGATGAAGATCATCGAGCTGCTTGAGGAAGTCGAGGAACACTTCGGTTTCTCGATCGCGGACGAGGAACTCGCGCATCTTCGTACGGTGCGCGACCTGTATTCATCGATCGAGAAGAACGCGGCAGCGGCACAGGCGTAAGGCGAGACCAGGGGCATCGAGACCAGGTGTGCCGAGATCAGGCGTGACGCAAACAGGCGAGCTGGAAGCACGCGCAACGAGATCAGGCATGACGACATCTCGGGCGAGAAGGCTGCAACGTCGTAAGGAGAACGTACGTGATAGTGAAAAACCTCGACGACATCATCGGGAGCGAACAAGACATTCGTTCCACGCAGTGGCGCAGCCGACGGCTGCTGCTGGCCGCCGACGGTCTGAACTACTCCCTGCACGACACCATTGCCTACGCCGGGGCCGAATACACCCTCCAGTACCTGCACCATCTGGAATCCGTGTACTGCATCGCCGGGACCGGAGAGATCGAGGACCATGCCACCGGCCGGGTCCACCCGCTCCGCGACGGCTCCCTCTACGTCCTCGACGAGCACGACCGGCACACGCTGAGGGCGTTCACCGAAATGCGGTTCCTGTGCGTGTTCACCCCGGCCGTCACCGGCGCGGAAGTGCACGACGAAAACGGCGCTTACCCGCCGCCGGTCACACAGGACGAACCGCGCGCCACGCTCACCGGTGCGGAGAACGTGCCCTCATGACGTCGTGGTGGTCGGTCACGGAAAACGTCGACACCACTGCCCTGGACTGCGTGCAGGCGAACATCGCCGTGCTCGCCGACCGCGTGCACGGCGGCGGAACCCACCTCCGGCTCGGCGCCCCCCTGCGCTTCCGCCCCAACACGTCGACAGCCACATCGCTGCCCACGGTCGAGCCCTCACTCGATCACCATGTCTCGGACGCGGAAATACTGACGGGAATACGGCTCCGAGGCATGAATGAGCCCATCTCCGTCGACCGCGCCTGCCGACTGCTCGATTCGGTGAATTCCTCGCTACCGCACGTGCTGTACGTCGTGGCGGACGCCTACACCTTGCCGTGGTGCCCGTACGTCGGCCACGTCCACATGGACCACAGTTTCCTGCTCCTGCGCCGGGACGAGGCGCATGTGGACGTGCTCGACGCGTACCACAACGACACCCCCTACGGGCCCGCGAGACCGGACATCAGGGCGATCGGCCGGGAAGAACTCCAGGAGCGACTGGCGGAACAGCCCCTTCGTGTCGCGGAGGTCGGGACGGCGACCCCACAACGGCACAGCCTCGCGCACACGCTCCAGCGCAATGCCTCCGCCCTGAGCACAGCGGAACACGACATCCGTGCCTACGCGCAGGCGTATCGGGATCACGCCGATCCAGCGACTGCCGCCGAGGCGCTGCTGCTGGAAAGCTGGCTCCTGGCGCGCTCCCGCCGCATGCACGCTCGATGGCTGTCGCACTCCCTGCCTGCCGAGGTGTGCGCACCGTTCAGCCGCCACGCCGACGCCTGGTCCGCTTTTGCCGGCCACTGCTATATGGCCGCACGGCGTCTGCGGCGCGGCAGCACACCCCCCGACGGCGTTCACGAGCAGTTGTCGGCTCTCCTGCACGAGGACATCCGCCAGGCAGAACGCCTGGCCGAGGCACCTTCCGCGTCAACCACCGCTGCTTGACGACTTTCCGGGAGTACGCATGACTGCCATGCCACCCGCCTTGAGCGTCTTCGAGACCCTGGAATCCGAGGTACGCAGCTACTGCCGCGACTGGCCGGCGGTGTTCGACCGCGCGCACGGGGCCCGCCTCACCGACGAGGACGGGCACACCTACCTCGACTTCTTCGCCGGTGCCGGGTCGCTGAACTACGGGCACAACAACCCCGTACTCAAACGCGCCCTGATCG